>CAYSFS010000020.1:19244-23927 GCA_964430235.1 uncultured Chitinophaga sp.
GGCCCGCGCGCGTCCGGCACGAACGGCACGGCGTCCGGAGGCACGCCATCGATCCGCTCGATCGGGTGCCCGTGCGAGTCGAGCAGAACGATCGCGCCGGCCTCCTGCACGACGACGTTCGCATGGCCGCTCCCGGCGACGTCCGCGACCCACAGCGACTCCGCGCCCGGCACCTCGACGCGCGAGGCGCGGCGCCACGCGCCCCCGGTGCGCCGCCAGGTCTCGGCGCCCGGCACGTCCCCGGGCACGGCCGACGAGATCGTCGCGATGACCGGTTCGCCGTCGTCGCCGTCGCGGAAGGCCACCACGTGGGTCGGGCGCGACGCCTCGAACTCGCCGAATCCCGGCGCACGCGACCATGCCCACAGGCGATCGTTGGCCCATGCCTGGGCCTCGGCGCCCGAGCGAGACCACAGCACGAGGTCGAGGTCGCCGTCGCCGTCGAGGTCCGCGGGCGCGGCCATCGCGGGTGCGAGCGCCATGGGAAGCACCTGCCGCTCCCATGCCACGGGCTCCTCGGCCGACGGACGGCCGAGGTTCCAGAGGATGCCGGTCTGGCACCCGCCGGTGAACACGAAGTCGAGGTCGCCGTCGTGGTCGAGGTCCGCGATCGCCGCGAGGTCGTCCTCCGGGATCAGCGCACCGTGGAACTCGTACGGCTGCCAGCTTCCGTCGGCCATCCGGCGGCACCACCCGGCATGAAGACCCGTGCCGATCGTCAGGTGGCTGCCGATCGCCGACGCGAAGGCCACGTCGACGCGGCCGTCGTTGTCGAGGTCGCCCCAGAGCATGCGCCCGCGACGCAGGCCCACGGTCGCCTCCGGGTCCACGGACCACGTGCCGTCGGCGCGCGACCGGACGATGCGGCGCTCGACGACGCCCTCCTCGGGCCAGTGGAACGTCGCCACGAAATCGAGCGAGCCGTCGCCGTCGAGGTCCGCGGCCGGCTGCAGGTCGTCCAACGCGAGCGGCGCGGCAGGCCACCCCCCGGCCGGGAACGGCGCCGCGGCACCGAAGGGGGCACCGACCGGTGCCGCGGGCGCGGCGCGGCGCGCGACGACGGCCTCGCCCAGCGCGCCCATGCGCGTGTACTTGAACTCGGCGAGGTGGCTCCGCGGGTTGTCGGCCTGGCGGCGGAACTCCGCGAGCATCGCCTCGGCCTCGGCGTCCTTGCCCTGGCGCGCGAGCACGCGCTGCATCCCGAGGTAGGCGCTCCGCAGGTACGGGTCGAGCTCCGCCGCACGCGCGTACGACGCGCGCGCGAGCTCGGGCTCGCCGAGCAGCTCGCAGCACTGGCCGACGTAGAAGTTCGCGTGCGGGTCCGATGGCACCCGTTCGACCGTGCGACGGAACCGGGGGAGCGCCTTCGCGGGATCGCCCATGTAGAGCCATGCGAGCCCCTGGCAGTGCGAGGCACGCGGGTCATCGGGCCACTCACGGAGGATCGCGTCGAGCAGCCCGAGCGCGCGCTCCTGCGCGCCCTCGGAGGACTGGTTGAGCACCGCGATCGCCCGTCCGATCCGCGCCTCGTAGCTCGCAGGCGCGCGCTCCGCCGCGCCGGCGAACGCACGCTCGGCCTCGGCGAACTCGAACGCACCCATGAGCCCGACGCCGCGGTCGACGTCCGCCGCGACGTCCGCGGCCGGCACCGCCCCGCGACCCGCGGCCCCGGTCGCGGTCGGCCCCGGCGAGTCCGGGGCACGATCGCACCCGAAGACCCACGCCGCGAGCGCGACCCACGCCGCCGCCGCGCCCCGCGTGCGCCGCCCGTGCGCCCCGCGGATCAGTGCGGGATCTCCTTCACGGCATTGCGGTTCCACGCCGGCACGCGCACCACGATGGGCCCGGCGCCCGTGATCTCGCACTGGCAGCTCAGGCGGCTGGTGCGCTTGATCCCCGGCGCCTCCTCCACGCGATCCTCCTCGGCCTCGGTGGCCTCGGACAGCGAGTCCATGCCCTGCTCCACGTAGACGTGGCACGTGCTGCACGCGCACACGCCGCCGCACGCGTGCTCGACGTTGATTCCATGGTCCATCGCGAGCTCGAGCAGCGATTCGTGCTCGCCGCCCATCAGCTTCCATTCCGCCTGCGCGGTGCCCGTGAGCCCCTCGGGGTCCTCCAGGATGAAGGTCACGGGGACGATCGGCGGGCCGTGCTCGTGGTCGGAACGCTTGAGGTGCATGGGACGGGGATTGTAGGTCGGCGCCGTCCCCGCGGCCCCGCGCGCGTCACCCGAGCTGCTTGCGGAGCCACTCGAACGACCGCCTCGCCTCGGCCCGCACGTCGCCGTGCGGCCCCTCGAACTCGGCCACCCACAGCGGCGACACGTCGGCGTCGAGGACCGCGTCGATCTGCGCGGCGAGCGGGAGGTCGCCGCTGCCGAGCGCGACGGGCAGCGCCTTCGGACCGCCGGGGTAGGTCGACCAGGCCGCGGGGTCCTGGGAACCGGTCTTGAAGTCCTTCACGTGCACCGTCACCGCGTACGGCGCGAGCGAACGCGTCGACTCGACGATGTCCTGGGGCGCCCACAGCAGGTTGCCGAGGTCGAGGGTCACGCCGAAATTCGGGTGCTGGACCGACTCCAGCAGCTGCTGCACGCGCCATGCGGCCGCGAGGAACAGCCCGTGGTTCTCGATGCTGGTGCGCACGCCCGAGGCCGCGCCGGCGGTCGCGATCGCGCGGCACGCCTTCGTCAGCGGCCACAGCGCCGCGTCCCATGCCTCGTCCGAGCAGTCGTCGTTGGCGCCCCGCCAGGCGGCGTCGTGGCGCACGCGGTCGACGCCGATGGAGGCGGCGGCGCGGACCTGGGCGATGACCTCGTGCACGGCGGCCTCGTCGGTGCCGCCCGACTCGTCGAGCAGGTCGGCGGCGAGCGCGAACCCGACGATGGCGACGTCGGCCGCATCGGCGGCGTCGGCCAGGCGGGCCGCCATGGCCTCGTCGAGCGCGGGACCCAGCGTTCCGCCGGTGGCGATCTCGATCGCGTCGGCGCCGCACTCGCGGGCAAGGCGCGGCGTGTCCTCGAGGCGGGCCTCGCCGCTCTTCACGAGGCGATGGAACGAGTAGCTGGAGATCGCGATGTCGGTCACGGGGGGGAGCCTAGCAACCTTCCGGTCGCCCGGGGGGCGGTTCAGGCCCCTTCAACCCGAATCTGCACGGTTTCCGTGCGCATCGGCTCCACGAACCGCCGCGCCCGGATGCGCTCGTTTCCGAGCTGGCCGCACGCGGCCATCGCGCTCCGCCCCTTCGTGCCGCGGCGCTTGCAGAACTGCCCGTTCGCGATCGCGCGGTCGACGAATGCCTTCACGCGGTCCTCGCCCGGCGCCGGCCACGGCGAGCCGCGGCGCGGGTTGTACGGGATGACGTTCAGCGAGCAGCGCAGCGGCCGAAGCAGCGCGCAGACCTCGTCGCAGTGCTCGGGTGCGTCGTTCACGCCGGGAATCAGCACGTACTCCATGCAGATCGCGGCGTTCGGACGCTTCGGGAACGCGAGCAGCGCCTCCATGAGGGTGGCCACGGGCTCGGCCCGGTTGATCGGCATGATCTCCGAGCGGATGCGGTCGTTCGGCGCGTTCAGGCTCACGGCCAGGTTCAGCCGGTGGAAGCCGTGCTGGAGCATGAACGCACCGTAGCGGCGGATGCCGTCGGTGCGGCCGACCGTGCTCACGGTCACGTGGACCGGCGCGATGGCGTAGGCGTTGCGGTCCGTCATGACGCGGATGGCCGCGAGCACCGCGTCGAGGTTGTCCATGGGTTCGCCCATCCCCATGAACACGACGTTCTTGATCTCGAACCCGGCGAGGCCGGTGCGCGGGTCGCCGACCGCGAAGCGCGCGGCGTGCAGCTGGGCCACGATCTCGGCGGCCGAGAGGTGGCGCATGAGGCCCATCTGCGCCGTCTCGCAGAACCTGCAGCCCATCGCGCACCCGACCTGGCTCGAGACGCACAGCGTGCGGGTCACGCTGCCGTCGCGGTGGCGCATGGGGATCACGACGCTCTCGGTCTCGAGCCCGTCCGCGAGCGCCATGGTGAACTTCACGGTCTCGCCGTCGACCAGCACGTCCTTCACCGGCCGGCGCGCGTCCGCCACCCACGCGGGCAGCCCGCCCGGGGGAGCCTCGCCCGCGCGGTGGAACGCGCGGAACACGGATTGCACGTCGGGCGGCGCCATGCCGCGTCCGCGGGCCGCCTCGGCGAAGTCGCCGAGGGGAAGCCCGAGGATTGGGACGCCCGCCTCCATGGCGGCCGTCAGACCAGCAGCAGCGTCGGCGACTCGACGAACTGCTTGAGGCTCTGGAGGTACTTCGCCGCCATCGCCCCGTCGATCACGCGGTGGTCGAGGCTCAGCGTCGCGGCCATCTCCCAGCCGACCGCGAGCTGGTGGTTGCGGACCACCGGCTGCTCGATCGCCGCGCCGCACGCGAGGATCGCGCTGTTCGGCGGGTTGATGATGGCCGTGAAGTTGTCGACGCCGAACATCCCGAGGTTCGAGATGGTGAAGGTCGCGCCCGACATCTCCTCGACGGAGAGGCCCTTGGTGCGCGCCTTCTCGCCGAGCGAGCGGACCTCGCCCGAGATCTGCCGCAGGCTCTTGAGGTTCGCGTCGCGCACGACGCCGACCACGAGCCCGCCGCCCTTCTCCTCGGGCAGCGCGATCGCCACGCCGACGTTGACCTGCTGGTG
>CAYSFS010000021.1:0-23435 GCA_964430235.1 uncultured Chitinophaga sp.
ACCGCCAGGATCGGGTCGACCTGGTAGATGCTGGCGTCCGTGGCGTAGAGCAGCCGCTCGGCCCGCTCCGCGCGGACGTCGGAACAGCCGAGCGAGGCGAGCGCACCGGCGATCCGGGCGCGCGCCTCGCTCGTGGCTGCGTCGTGCTGCGGCAGCGTGATCACTGCCACGGCGTGCTCACTTGCCGGCGCCCAGCGCCTTCGCGACCTCGGCCTTCAGCGTGTCGCCCATCTTCGGGTCGTAGCCGATGTGGGTGGACACGAGCTTGCCGTCGGGCCCGATGACGATGCACGCGGGGATGCCCTGGAAGCCGTACTGGCCGATGAACTTCGCCTCGGGGTCGAGCAGCACCTGCATGCTGAAGCCCTGCTTCGTCCAGAAGTCGCCGACCGCCTTGACGAGGTCGTCGCCCTTGGTCCGCTCCCAGACGTTCACGGGATGCACGACGACCTTGTCGTTGCCCTTCATCTCGTCGGCGAACTTCTGCAGGCCGGGAAGGCCCTTGCGGCACGGCCCGCACCAGGTGGCCCAGAAGTCGATGACGACGACCTTGCCCTTGTAGGACGCGAGGTCGACCTTCTTGCCGTCGAGGGTGACGAGCTCGGCCAGCGGCGCCATGTCGCCGACCTTGACCTTCGCCTCGGGCTCCTCGGGCTCGCCCATGTCGCCGGCGTCGAACAGCTCCTCGACGCCCTTCACGGCCGTGCGCTTGCCGCCGTCGAAGGTGATGGGCTTCTCGAGCGCGCCGGCCTTGGGCTCGAGCGCAACGTTGAACCCGATCTTGATCTCCTCGGGCAGGCCCTCGGGCGTGATCACCATGCGGTACATGGTGACGAACGAGGTCTTCGGGTCGAGGCGCACGAGGCCCTCGGCGCCCTGGCCCGCGAGCAGCACTTCCTGCGCGCCGTCACGCTCGCGGAAGCCCTTCACCTCGATGGCCGCGGGGGCGCCCATGGCGAACGCGTCGGTCACCGGGCGGCCGGCGATCGGCTGGCGGAGGGTGAAGCCCGGCGCGGGGACCGCGAAGCCCGGCAGCATCTGCGCGAGCGTCGAGTTCACGTTGCCCTCGATCTTGCGGGCGATGTACTTGTCGGCGGGCTGGTCCGGCACGAAGTAGACGGTGTCGCCGGCGGAGACCACCTGCAGGCTGCCCATGGTCAGGCGCATGTCGTTGCCGCTGCCGAAGGACATCTCCATCGTGTCGGTCTGCATTCCGTCGGGCATCTGGACCGTGATCTTCGCCTTGTCGGTGAGGCCGGGCGCGGCCTGGTAGGCCTTCTGGCACGCCTCGAGCGCAGCCTTGCCCTTGGCGACCTGCTCGGCGGCCTTCTCGGCGTCGGTCCATCCCATGGAGGGCGACTCGACCTTCGCGGGCGAAGGCATCGCCTGCATGGCCTCGCCGGCGGGAGCGCCCTTCGTGGCGTCGTCCTGCGCGAGCGTGGCGGGGGAGATCAGGCAGAGGACGAGGCCGGTTGCGGCGGCCGAACGGTGGATGCGCATGGAGGCTCCTGGCGACGGGTCATGCCGCGGTCACGTCCGCGTCTCACGCCCATCGCCCAAGTGTACGCCTGCGGAAGCGCCCGCGCGGCGCGCCAGTTCCGGAGCGATCGCCGCGAGGGGTACCAGCACGAACGGGCGCTCGCCCATGCGCGGGTGCGGGACGCAGATCCCCTCGGCCTCGATGCGCGCCGAACCCCCGGGCTCGGCGTCACCCCAGCACAGGAGGTCGAGGTCGAGGGTGCGCGGGCCGAACCGGACCTCGCGGGTGCGGTCCCGCCCGCGTGCGCGCTCGACGGCCAGAAGCGCGTCGAGGAGCGCGCGGGGCGCAAGCGCCGTGCGGACCTCTGCCACCGCGTTCAGGTAGGGCCCCTGCCCCGGCGGCCCGACGGGGTCGGTCTCGATCACGGGCGAACGCGCCACCACGCGCGTGCGTTCGATGCGCCCGAGCGCGTCGAACGCATGCTCGACGTGCGCGGCCCGGTCGCCGACGTTCGAGCCGACGGCGACGAACGCGCGCACCTCGGCCGCCGGCGCCGCCGATGCGTCGAGCAGGGCGGGCCGCGTCACGCACGCTCCCAGATCATCGCGGCGTCCTCGCCGCGGAGCGTCCAACGCACGAGCTGGAGCGCGGCCTTGGCGGCGCGGTCGCGGACGATCTCGCGACCGCCGGGGAACTCGAAGCGTCGCGCCGCGGTGCGTCCGCGGCGCGCGTCGTGCACGCCGATCCACACCGTGCCCACGGGCTTCGCGTCGCTGCCGCCGCCGGGCCCCGCGATGCCGCTGATCGAGACGGCGACGCCCGCGCGCGCGCGCTCCGCGGCGCCGCGCGCCATCGCCTCGACCGTCTCGCGGCTCACCGCGCCGTGCGCCTCGAGGGTGCCGCGGGGCACGCCGAGCTCGCGCTCCTTCAGCTCGTTCGAGTACGCGATCCACCCGCCCGCGAAGGCGTCGCTCGACCCCGCGACGGCGGTGAGCATCCCGCCGACCAGGCCGCCGGTGCAGCTCTCCGCGACGGCGAGCGTCACGCCCGACGCACGGCACTCCTCGAGCACCGCACCCGCAAGCGAACCGCCCTCGCCCGCGAACGCCCAGGGCCGCGCGGCCGCCGCGCACGCCGCCGCCTCGGCCTCGGCGCGCGCCACGGCCCCAGGCCCGCGCGCGACCACCTGGATCGACACGACCGAACCGCTCGCCGTGGTGCCGACCTCGGGATCGCGGCCGCGCGCCATGCGTTCGCCGAGCAGCTCGGCGAGCGCGCTCTCGCCGATCCCGAAGCACTGCACGGTGCGCTTGCCGAGCATGGGCGCGCCCGCCGGCCGAACCGCGGGAAGGACGTCCGACTCGAACATCGGGATCATCTCGCGCGGTGGCCCGGGGAGGAACCACGCGCTGCACGCGCCGATCGACGCGTGCAGGCCCGGCGCGGTGCCGCCCGGGTTCCGCACGATGCGCGCGCCGCGGGGGCGCATCGCCTGGCGGAGGTTGATCGCCGCCATCGGGCGGCCGCGCCCCGCGAACCATGACTCGAGGTCCGCGCGCGCGACCGGGTCCTCGACCATCGGTGCGCCGCCGTCGACGATGGCGTTGAGCGCGGGTCGCGTGAGGTCGTCGTCGGTGGGGCCGAGCCCGCCGGTGGACACCAGAACGTCGCTCCGCGCGGCAAGCTCGCGCATCGCGGACTCGATGGCGCCGAGCTCGTCGCGCACGGTGCGGTGCTCGACGACCTCGAGGCCCGCGTCGCGCAGCGCCGCGGAGAGCGTGCGCGAGTTCGTGTCGAGGGCGGTCCCGAGGACGAGCTCGTCGCCCACGGAGAGGATGGCGGCGCGCGGCGGCGTGTTCATGGCTGTTCCTCCGCGACGGCAAGGACGTCGCGCATGGTTCGCTCGAAATGGGCGGCCCACCGGACGCGCAGCGCGTCCGCGGGCGACTCGGCCTCGGCCCAGAGTCCCTCGCCGCTCCAGCCGCCGCGCAGCCACCCGTCGCGCACGGCGGCCCGGCCGGCGGCGTCGGCGAGCGGAACCGTCGTCCCGTGCGGGCCGGTGGCCACGGGCATCGCATCGAACGCCTCGAGCATCCGGCGCAGCGCGGGATCGCCGACGTCCTCCGCGGTGACGAGCCGGCCGCCCGCAGGGTACGCCGGGTGCCGGACGATGGCCTCCCATGCGCGGCGCAGGAGGACGCGCGTGTCGACGGCCATCGCGGAGAACAGCGGCGCCACGAACGCGCGCACGTTCGGGTCGGCACCCGCGATCGCCCGCGCGGACTCCCAGGGATCGTCGCGATCGACGAAGCCCGCGCGGTCGTCGGCCCACACGGCGCGGCTCACCGGCAGGCGCCGGAGCGCGAAGCGCCGCGGGCCGCCGGGCGTGCCGGGCGGCAGCTGCCAGAGGCGCTGGCCCTCGGGCGAGAGCGTGAACTCGATGAAGCGCCGGCCGAGCTCGGGTTCCGGCGCGCCGCGCAGGAGCGCGATCGGGTCCGCCTCGATGGCGGTGCGGCCCGGCGGGTCGAGGTACCCGAGCCGACCGGGCGACCCGCCGTCCGCGATCGCCTGTGCCTGGAAGCGGCCGTAGAAGTCGATGCAGATCGCCTCGGCCGCCTCGCCCTGCGAGACATCGATCGGGCCGCGCGTGCCGCTTGCCGACACGGTGCGCGCGTTGGCCGCCGCGCGCCGCAGGATGGCCCAGCCGCGCCCCCAGCCCTCGTGCTGGAGGATGGCCTCCATCGCGGTGGCGACGCTGCCGGACTGCGCGGGGTTCGAGAGCGAGATGAGCCCGAGGAGGCGCGGGTCGGCCAGCGACTCCCAGCCGGTGGGCTCGTCGACGCCCGCATGCGCGAGGAGCTCGCGGTTCCACACGATCCCGAAGGAGCTGAGCGCGGCGCCGAACCAGTGGCCGTCCGGGTCCACCACCGGGCGCCCGCCGAGCGTGCCGTCGCCGTAGATCGAGCGCAGCCACGCCTCGTCGAACGCGACGGGCTCGAGGAGCGACGCGGTCCGCGTCGTGCCGCCCGAATCCGCGGAGAGCGGGCGCTTCAATTGCTCGAACTCCCACGATCCTCCGCCGAACACGACGTCGGCGGTCCCGCCGACGGGGCGCCCCGCGCGCAGGGCCGCGAGCGCCCCGGCCTCGAGCATCCGGCGGATGTCGCTCGCGCCGCCCGGCGTGTTCCAGAGCACGGTGACGCGCTCGCCGTGGACGCGCTCGTGCCAACGCGCGAACGCCTCGCCGAACTCCTGCCGGATCTGCTCGTGGTGGGGCGACACGACGATGACGGCACGGCCCTCGCCGCGGACCGGCGCCGTCCCGCGCCGCGCGGCCACGGGCACCGCGACGAGCACCGCGAACGCGGTCGCGAGGAACGCCGCGGCGCGCCCGTGCCTCACGCGCGCGCTCCCAGCCCCGCGGCGACCTGCGCGCGCAGGTCCTCGGCCGCGCGCCGGACGCATGCGCGCCAATCGCGGTCGCCGGGGCCGAATGCGTAGATCACCGAGCGGCTCGCGGTGACGAGCGCCCCGCGTCCGTCGCCGCGGAAGCACGGAAGCACGTCGTCGACGCCCCCGCCCTGCGCACCGAAGCCCGGGACCAGGAAGAGCTGCGCGGGCATGCGCGCGCGCAGCGCCGCGGCGTCGGCGCGCTTCGTGGCGCCGACCACGGCGCCGAGGTTGCTGAAGCCGCACGACCCGACGGTGGCCGCACCGGCCGCGGCGACGAGGTCGCCGACCGCCTCGGCCACGGTGCGCCCGTCCGCGAGCCGCAGCGCCTGCAGCGCGTCGCCCGAGGGGTTCGAGGTGCGCACCAGCGCGAACGCGCCGCGGTCGCCCGACACGAACGGCAGGATGCCGTCGGTGCCGAGGTACGCGCTGACCGTGGTCCAGCCCGCGGGCAACGGGCCCTGCGCCGACGCCGCGTAGTGCTCGGCGCTGATGCCGATGTCGCCGCGCTTGAAGTCGAGGATCACCTCGAAGGCGCCCGCGGCGCGGGCGTGCGCGAGCACGCGCGCGAGCGCGGCGACCCCGTCGGGACCGTGGCGCTCGAAGCAGGCGGCCTGCACCTTGACGGCGGGAACGATGCCCGCGACGGCGTCGAGCACGCCGCGCGAGAACGCCTCCACCGCGTCGGCGGCGGCCGCGTCGCCGGGCGCGGGCCGCAGCTCGGCGGGCATGCGCTCGGCCACCGGATCGAGCCCCACGCACACCGGGGCGCCCGCGGACTCGATGCGCGAGAGGAGCCGGTCGGCGGCGTGGGAAGGAAGCATCGCGGAAGTCTACGAGCGCCCCGGCCGCGCGGCCGTCGGCGCGTCGCGGCGAGCGGTGCGGCCCGCGGCGGTTCCTACACTGCCCGCATGGATGCCGGCCCGAACGAGCCCCGCCCCGTGCGGATCGACCTCGACCGCGAGCGCGGGCTCGAGATCGACTGGGACGACGGCCGCCGGAGCTTCTACCCGGTGGCGCACCTGCGGCGGTCGAGCCCCAGCGCCGACGCGCGCGCCCTGCGCGACGAGATGGCGCGCAACCCGCTCACGGTGCTTCCCGCCGGCCGCGCATCGGGACCGCTGACCGCGCTCGGTGCGGAGCTCGTGGGCAACTACGCCATCCGAATCCGCTTCAGCGACGGGCACTCGACGGGCATCTACAGCTGGCGCTACCTGCGGTCGATCGACCCGGCGGCGCCGGCCGGGACCGCGGGCCCATGACGCCGCCCGACATGCGGCCGGACCCCGCGCTGCGCGCGCCGGCCGAGGCCGGCGTCCCGCACCCGCGGCCCTTCGGGATCCGGCTGCGTCCGGGCGAGGCGGACCTGAGCGCCACCGTCGCGCACGTGAGCAACGTGGAGTACGTGCGCTGGGTCGACCGCGCCGCGGAGCTGCACGCCGACGCGCTGGGCCACACGCGCCACGGCATGGCGGCGGCCGGGCACATGTGGTTCGTCGCCCGGCACGAGGTCGACTACCGCGCCGAGGCGTTCCCCGGCGACGAGCTCGAGGTGTTCACGTGGGTTTCCTCGATGGAACGGACCACGTGCGTCCGAGAGACGCTGGTGTGGCGCGGCCGCGACGGGCGCGCGGTCTGCCGCGCGCGCACGCGATGGGCGTTCGTCGACCTCGGAACGCGCCGGCCCGCGCGCATCCCCGACGCGATGGCGGCGTCGCTCGAACCCCTGGAGCGCGCCGCGTGCACCTCGCGCTCGTGATCGACGGGACACGGCTGCGCCAGGATGGCGCCGCGGTCGAGCGGCTCGCGGTCGCGCTGGTCTCCGAGGGCGTGCGCGTCCGGAGGATCGTCCCCGCCGGCGCGGCCGACCCCGCCTACGGCCGGCTGATCCCGCACTCCACGTTCGACTTCGCGAGCTCGGCGCTGTTCCGCCGCTCGCGGCTCGGCACGCTCAGCACCGAGCTCGAGGCGGACCGCCCAGACGCGTTCGTCAGCTTCGGCCCTCGGGCGTTCGAGGCGGCGGCCGAGCTGGCCGAGGACCTCGACACCGGGCTCATCGCGATGGCATCGCGCCTCGCGGAGATCGACGCGACGCCGCTGCGCCGGCACGCGGACCGCGTCGATCTCGTCGCGGTGGCCACCGCGCCGCTGGCGCTCCGCGCCGCGAAGGCGGTCGGCGAGGCCCTCACCACGGTCCTGCCGCTCGGCGTCGCGGCCGCGCCCCGGCGGCACGACCCGGTCGCCGCGGCCCATGGCATCGCGATCGCCGGCACCGGCCGCGACGACGGCGCGTACCGCGCGGTCTTCCGCGCCCTGGCCGACCTCGCGCCGAACGTGCCGGACCTGCAGGTGGCCATCGAGCTCCCGGAGGGCCACGACCCGCACCTGTGGTCGCTGGCGCGCGAACTCGGCATCCAGCGCTTCCTGAACGGCATCTCGAGCCTGGAGTCGATCCGCCCGATCGCGCTGAGCTGCGGCACCATGCTCCTCCCCGAGCCCGTGGGCGGAACGCGGTCGGTGGTGCTCGAGGCGATGGCGCTCGGGCGCACCGTGGTGGCGATGGAGGACCCGCAGGCCGATCACCTCGTCGACGGCGTCACCGCCCTGCTGGCGCAGGAACGCGATGCGCGCGAGTGGGCCGCGCTCCTCTCCCGCGCACTCGGCGACCGCGGGCTCGCGGCCCGGATCGGCGCCGAGGCCTCGGTCCGCACCGTGGCGCGATTCGGGTCCGCGACCTGCGCCATGCACCTCGCCGCGGCCTGCGAGCATGCCCTGCGGGGGCCGTCCATCCCGTTCCCGGGGCCGTCCGCGGCCTGAACCCACGCCGAGGGCCGGTTGCGGTTCAATGCGCGCATGCCCGTGCCTCGCCCCCGCGTTCGCGGCGTCACCATCGCCTTGGCCGCGCTCGCCGCGTGCGCCGCACCACGCCTCGCGGCCGAGCCTGACGCGCCCGCGCCGCCGGCGCCGGCCGGCGCCGACGCGCGTGACGGCCAAGTGATCGCCTCCGCGCCGCGCCCGCGGGTGCAGCGCATCGCCGTCCTCCCGGACCGCACCACCGGGCGCGACTGGGGACTGCCGTACCTCGACGCGGCGGTCGAGGACCTGAACGTGGTCCGCCCCGACGCCGTGTTCAACGTCGGCGACATGATCCAGGGGTACACGAGCGACCCCGCGCGGTGGGAGCAGGAGGCCGCGGACTACCTCGCGCGCGTCGGCCGCCTCGCGGCCCCGTTCCACCCGACGGCGGGCAACCACGACGTGATCTCGGGCACGCGCGTCGGCGGCGACGACGCGTTCGCGAAGCTGTACCGGCAGCGCTTCGGCCCGCTCTGGTACTCCGTGGACCTCGAGCTCGCCACCGTCCTCGTCCTCTTCAGCGACGAGGCGCTCGACGGGCGCAGCATGCGCGTGGGCGACGCGCAGCTCGAGTGGCTCGCGAACGAGCTCGAGCGCGCGAAGGCACGCGGCGTCGCGATCGTCGCGCTGATGCACCGGCCGCTCTGGCGTTACCCGCAGGTCCGGTGGGAGTCGCGGGTGCAGCCGCTCCTCGAGCGCGCGGGGGTCGACGCCGTGATCGCCGGGCACTTCCACTCGATGCAGCGCGACACCGACGTCGGGGGCGTGCAGTACCACATCCTCGGCACGTGCGGAGGGATGATCGACCAGCCCCCGCTTGCCGGCCAGCTGCAGCACCTCACCTTCGTGGACCTCGTGGCCGACGGCACCGTGCGCGTGTGGCACCAGCCCGTGGGCCTGGTGCTGCCGCACGACTTCGTGCGCCGGCAGGACCAGGACGTGGTGCACGCGCTTCGCGAACCCCGGCCCGCGGTGCGCGCGACGGGCAAGGTGGTCGATCCCGCGACGCTCACCGCGCCCGCGCGCGCCGTCGTCACGATCGAGGCGCGCAACCCCACGGACGTGCCGATCACCGTCACGACGGACCCGCCGGGGCTCGTGCGCACCGCCGACGGTTCCGTCGCGTGGTGGACGCGCGGGCGCGGGGGCGCGGGCGCGTTCGGCGCCGGGGCGAACGGGTGGACGAGCCACACGCTCGCGGACGTCCACAACGAGCACACGATGTCCACCGCGACCGCGATCGTCGCGCCCGGGTCGCTCGAGATGCGCGTCGGGCCGAAGGGCGAGGCGCGCGCGGAGCTCGCGCTCACCGTGATGCCCGCAGGCGGCCCCGTGCTCCCGCCGCAGCTCGACCTCTACGCGACGTTCGTGGACTCGCACGGCCGGACCGTGCCCGTGTACCTGCCCACGCGCGTGCCGGTCGCGCGCGTCGTGCCGCTGGCCGGATCGCGCGAACGGGCCCCCGCCTTCCCGGCGGTCGCGTGGGACTACTCGCCCTACGACACGCGCGAGGCGAATCCCGAGCTCCGCTGCTGGCTCGACGGCGACGCGCTGTCCGTCGAGGTCCGCGTGCCCGACGCGTCCCTCACGGGCGCGCCGCAATGGTCCGCGCCCGACGCCGCGCGCATGAAGGACCCCGCCGCCGACGCCGTGCGCGCCGTGCTCCGCACGCGGGACGCCTCGGGCCGCGAGTTCACCGAGGAGTTCCTGTATGAGCCCTTCACCGCAGGCTGCGCGCTCGCGGAGGGCGCCCGGGCCACCGTCGACGCCGAGGCGTCGGGGGCATGGACGGCACGGCTCTCGCTGCCCCTCCACGGCCGTGCACCCGCAGGCCTGCAGGTGGGCGTGGCCGACAACGACCGCACGTACCACACCCAGTGGCGGTGGCTCGCGCCGGGGGGCGCGGTCGGCTGGTGGCCGCTGGTGCCGGGACCCGGCGCAACCTCCCCTTGACGGCGCGCGAAGGGATCTGCGACACTGGTAACCGCGCGGCCGTGGCGACCAGCCACCGCGCACCGGAACCCTCGCCCGTCGAGTTGCGAGCGGACCCATGAACGGAGGACTGCCAATGAAGACCATCGCAACCATCGGAGCCGCCGGCCTGCTGCTGGCCCTCACCGCATGCGGATCGGGCGCACCGTCGTCCAAGCCGGTGCCGAAGAACGACGCCCCGCCGCCGGCGGGAAGCATCGAGAGCCCGACCTCCGCGATGAAGAAGCGGATGGGCTCGGCGGACGGCGCGGCGGCCCAGAACGCCGACTCGGGCACGGTCAAGAAGCCCTGACCCGCGAGGGGCCCCGGCCCCGAGGCGGCATGTCGCACCATTTCGCGCACGCCCCGGCCATGCCGGGGCGTGCGTCGTTTTCCGGGGCGCGCCGCCCTGCCCGGGCGTCAGCCCTCGGTCATCAGTTCGCGCAGGATGCCGAGCCCCTCGGCGAGCACCGTCGGCTTCGTGGCGAAGCTGAGCCGGAAGTGCGTGTCGCGGCGCGAGAACACGCCGCCGGGGATCACCAGCACGCGACGGTCGATCGCGCGCTCGACGAACTGGTGGCCGGTGAGCCCGAGGCGCTCGGGCACCTTGACGAAGGCATAGAACGCGCCCTCGGGGCGGGCGAGCTCGGTGACGCCCGCGAACGCGTCGACCACCATCTGGCGACGCCGCTCGTACTCCGCCACCATGGGCGCAAGGTCGACGCCGAAGCTGGGGAGCACGCCCCACTGGGCCATGCTGGGCGCGCACACGTACGTGTACTGCTGGAACTTCGCGATCTCCTGCACGATGGCCTTCGGCCCCGCGACGTACCCCATGCGCCAGCCGGTGCAGCCGTAGGTCTTGCCGAAGCCGCGGATCAGCAGGCACTGGTCGGAGAAGCGCGCCGGGCTCGGGCAGCGGCCGCCCTCGCGCGCGTCGGAGAAGCAGAACTCGTCGTAGATCTCGTCGCTGATGAGGAGCACGCCCTTGCGCGCGCACAGGTCCACGAGGTCGCGCTGCTCGGCGCCCGAGAGCACCGTGCCGCACGGGTTGCTGGGGCTGCACGCGAGCACGGCCTTGGTGCGCGGGGTGATGCAGCGCTCGACGCGCTCGGCCGTCATCCGGAAGTCCGGGTAGGTGTCGCAGCAGACCACGGTGCCGCCGGTCATCTTCCCGAGCTGCGCGTACATCACGAAGTACGGGTCGGGGATGACGATCTCGTCGCCCGGGTCCAGGAGCGCCATCGCGGCGAGGACGAGCGATCCGCTGGTGCCGCTCGTGATGATCAGCGACCGATGGTCGCCCGGCCCGTCCCATCCGACGTCCTTCGCCAGGTGCTTCCAGCACGCGTCGATCAGCTCGGGGATGCCCTGGGTGACCGTGTACGCGTTGCGGTCCGCGTCGATCGCCGCCTTCGCCGCGTCCTTCATCGACTGCGGCACCGGAAAGTCAGGCTGCCCGATCGAGAGGTTGATCGGGTCCTTCATCTTGGCGGCGAGGTCGAACACCTTCCGGATGCCGGAGGCGTCGATCGAGCGCGCGCGCTGCGAGACGAGGGAATGGGACAACTGGCCGGGGAGGCCGCCCGAGGTGTGCGCGGTGGTCATCGGATCACTTCTTCGCCGCGGCCTTGGCGGCCGGGGCCGCGGCCTTCGCGGCGGGGGCCTTCGCGCCGCCTGCCGCGGGCTTCGCGCCCTTGGCATCGGCGGCGCCCTCGGCCTCGGCCTTCTTGGGCTTCTTGCCGGCGGCGACCTTGATGCTGCGCACCTTCACGAGGCCGAGCGCGCCCTTGGCGGAGTCGAAGCGCTCCTCCTCCTTGAGCTTCGCGATGCGCTCGGCGCGGGTCAGCACGTTGCGGTGCTGGTTGAGGGCGCCGGACTTGGTCTTGAGGCTGCGATGAAGGCTCATGGGGTTCGTCTCTCGGTTCGTGTCAAACGGTCACTGGAACTTCTCGGGATACGCCTGGCTGAAGTCCTGGTTGATCCGCGGTGCGGTCTTCTTCCATTTCTCGCCGACGGACTTGATCTTCGCCTCGAGTGCCTTGATCTCCGGGCTCGCCTTGTCCTTGGCGTCGGCGTAGCCGGGGAGAACGATCACCTTGCGAAGCAGCGCAGTATTGTCGGGAACGAGGTGCGCATCAAGTCCGTTCAGGCGGCAGAACTCGACCATCTCGGCGGCGCGCTCGCTCGAGGGGTGCCCGAGCACGAAGTAGCGCATGCCCTTGACGCGGGGATCGCCGTTGTTATCGGTTGCGGCCGGCTTCGTCGCCGGATCGCCCGAGGAGGCACCGACCGCCGACTTCCCGCCGAGCGACGGGATCTTCGGGGCCGTGCCGCCCGCCGGTGCCGCCGGTTCGCTCCGCCCTGAGGGAGCCGGTGAGGAAGTCGCGGCTGCCCCGCCCGCCGTGGCGCGACCGCGCTGCACACCGATGCCGTAGGCGATCGCGATGGCGATGACCACGCCCACCGCGATCATCACGAGCCTGGCGAACGAGATCGTGAAGCTGTCAGGAATCCCGGGCGCGTGCCCATGCCGCCCGGAGCCCGGCGCGGCCGGGCGCGGCGCGGGTGCGGCCCCACCGGGCTGCCGCATGAGTTCGTAGAGCGCCGGGGCGCCTCGTCGTGCCATGAGAAGGAGTTTAGTGGATCGGCGCGCCCGGGACCGCCGCACCCCACGCCGCGAGCGCCCGCCCCACCCCCTCCATGGGCTCGGCCCACTGGCGTGCGTCGATGACAGGGAGTCCCGTCGTCCCGGTGAGTTCGATGGCCACCCGGAGGGCCAGCAGGTCGAGCCGGCCGCCCGGGTCGCCGGGCGGCACGCGCATGCCGGTCCGTGAAAGGTCGCTGATCCGCACGGACACGCCGCGCGCGCCCGCGCGGGCGAGGTCCGCGGCGGGGTCCGAGCCCTGCGCCAGCGAACCGGCCGCGTCGATCGACGCGCCGATCGGGGGCCACGGCGCATCGAGCCCGCCGCATGCGTCGGCGATGCGCACGCCATGCCGGTCGGCGGCGGCCGCCACGGCCGCGACGGCCTCCGCGCGGCGCGCACGGGCCGTGGCGTCGTCGTCAGGCAGCGCGGGAAGCTCGATCGTCACGGGAACGCGCCCGAGCTCGCCGGCGAGCTCGCACGCGGCGATCGCCGCGTCGATCGCCCGCTCGGCGTGCGCAGGGTCCGTGAAGTGCGCCGGCGGGATCCACGCGTCGAACCCGGAGGCCACGAGCTCGTTGCGCGCGAGCGTGGCGACCAGGTCGCGCCGGGCGCTCGCGCCGAGTTCGCGCGGCCGCATGCCCGGCTGCGTGGCGCTGAGCTGCGCTCCGCGCGCGCCCAGCGCGCGGAGCATGGCGAACGCGCGCTGCGGGTTCCCGAGCGGCGCGATCGTCACGCCCACCATGACCTGGATGGGGTGCCCGTCGTGCATGCCGCGGAGCCTAGCGCGCGCGTGCCTACACTCGTCCGTCCATGGCCAGGCGAGCGAAGCGTGCACAGGGAGCCGCCGCGCGGCGCGGGGAACCCGGGACCCCCGGGCCCGAGCACCCGGAGATCCCGTTCGCGCTCCCGAGGCCCTCGCCCGCGCGGCGCGAGCGCGCGCAGGCGCTGCTGGCCGCGCTCGACGAGCGCTACCCCGAGGCCGAATGCAGGCTCGACTGGTCGACGCCGCACGAGCTGCTCGTCGCGACCATCCTGAGCGCGCAGGCGACCGACGAGTCGGTGAACGCGGCCACGCCCGCGCTGTTCGCCCGCTTTCCCTCGCCCGCGGACCTCGCGCGCGCGACGCCCGAAGAGATCGCCCCGTTCATCCGCACCATCGGGCTCTGGCGCAACAAGGCCCGCGCCGTGCACGAGTCGATGGCGGCGCTCGTCGAGCGCCACGGCGGCGAGGTGCCCCGCGACATGGATTCGCTGCTCGCCCTCCGCGGCGTGGCGCGCAAGACCGCGAACGTGGTGCTCGGCAACTGCTTCGGGGTCCAGGCCGGCGTGGTGGTGGACACGCACGTGGGACGGCTCGCCAAGCGCATGGGGCTCTCGCGGCACGACGACCCCGCGAAGGTGGAGCGTGACCTCATGGCGCTCTTCCCCCGCGACCGGTGGTGCGACCTCAGCCACCTGCTGATCTTCCACGGTCGCGCCGTCTGCCGCGCGCGCGGGAACACGTGCGGCTCCGACGCGATCTGCCGCGCGTGGTGCTCGGAGGCCGCGAGGGCTCCGCGCGCCGGGGGCGCGGTCCCGCGCCCCGCTACTCGACGTCCCCGCGACCCTCGAACACCGGCGCCTCGCCCACGGCGACCGGCTTGATGAGGATGAACCCGCCGTGCAGCGTGATCACCGCGGCGCCGCCGCCGATGCGCTCGGGATACACGTAGAGCGGCGGCCCCTCGAACCGGAACGCGTTGCGCACCTCGATGACGCCGGCGGCCGCGCGGGCGCGCGAAGCATCGGTCGGCGGCTTCGGGCGGCCCCTCTCGTCGAGCTCGGGCGCGGCCTCCACGCGCCGGAGCACGTCGAGGCCCCGGTCATGCCCGATCCACACGTCCCCGTCGACGAGCGCGATGCACGTGACGTGGTGCGAGCCTTCCGGCACGTACCGGTCGGTCGCCGGGCCGTGCCGGATCTCGACCGCTCGGCGCACCTCGTTCCCGGCATCGTCCTTCTCCTTCAGGATGCGGGCCGATCCCCACGCCGCCGTCACCTCGGGGTCGACCGCGGTGACGAGCTCGGTGGTCTTGTCGGTGACCTCGGGCTCGCTGCCCACGCGCCACATCCAGAAGCCCTCGCGGCCGCCGGCGAGGATGCGTCGGCCGTCGCTGATGGACACCTCGAGCAGGCCGGGCTGGCGGTCGACGTTGTAGAAGGTGTCCGCGTCGCGCTTGCCCTCCGCGCGATGGCGGTACATGGCCCGCCCGAAGGATCCGCACACGGCGTAATGATTGGGCCGGAGCACGCCGATGTCGCGCCCGCCGCGGAGCGCGATCTCCTCGCCGTCGACGAGCTGCGTGCCCTGGATGCGCCAGGTGTGGATCGCGCGGTCGTTCAACGCGAACAGCCGGTCGTCGAGGACGCGCACCGAGCGCACCACCCCGGGGACGGCCTTGTGCGAGGTCTCGGCGAACGACGCGGTCATCAGCCCGACCGTGGCGCCGTTGGATCCCTGGAGCGCGAACGAGAACCCGCCCTCCGGACCGGTGCCCGGCGGAAGCGGCGCGATGTCGGTGGCGGCGCCGAGATAGCGGCCCTCGGGGACGGTGACCAGCCGGCGGCCGGCCACGGCCACCGGACCCGCGGGCGTCGCGATGACGCGCCCGACGGGCTTGCCCTTCATGAACACCACGCGGTCGGACATGCGGACGACCCCGTCCGGCCCCGAGACCCACACGTCGTCGGCGGCGAACGAGACATGCCGCGGGTCGATCCCGAGCTCGGCCGCGGGCACCGTTCGGACGACGCGCGGCTCCGAGGCGTCCGACACGTCGATCTCGACGAACGCCGTGCGGTCGCTCACGACGTAGGCGTGGTCCCCGTGGACCGCCATGTCGACCACCGAGCCGCCCTTGCCGAACGGCACCGCGTCGACCCGGCCGAGCTCGCGGCCGTTCGTGACGTCGATGGTCATCACGCGGTGCCCGAACGCCTGGATCCAGCGCGTTCCCTCGGCGTGGAGCACGTGGTGCGTGCCGCCGGCGTGCTGCGCGACCTGCAGTTCGCGCGGGCGGCGGTCGGTGCGGTCCTCCCGCACGTACTGCGGGGTGCACGCGGCCGCGCCGAGCAGCGCGAGCATGGCGGCCGACCGTGCGATGGACAGGGCGCGACGCATCACGGCAAGGGTATCCGCATCTGCTAGCGTGAGGGACGCGATGAACGACCCACGACCTGCCCCAGGGACGGGCGACCGCCTTGCGCGCCTCCTCGAGATGCTCGAGCGCGAGCCCGGGGACGCCTTCTGCCTGTACGGCATCGCCCAGGAGCATGCCCGCGCCGGCCGGCACGGCGAGGCGCTCGGGTGGTACGACCGCGCCCTCGCGGCCGACCCGGCGTACTGCTACGCGTACTTCCACAAGGCCCGCTCGCTCGAGCAGCTCGACCGCGTCGACGACGCGTGCGCGACCCTGCGCGCGGGCATCGACGCGGCCCGTCGCGCGGGCGACTCGCACGCGCTCTCGGAGATGCGCGGCTTCCTCGACCAAATGGAATGACCATGGCCGCGCGTTCCCGACGCAACCCCCCGATCGACGCGCTGCGCGCGCACGCGGCCGACCCGAACGTGGTCGACGTCCGCGTCGGCGGCCGCACCGTCGCCACGCTCCCGCGCGCGCGCGCCGAGGCGCTGGGCGCGACCGAAGGTTCCGCATGGACCCCGGCGCTCGCCGCGCGCGTCTCGGCCGCCGCCGCCGAGGCGCTTGCGCGCGAGGCCGCGCTGGCGTTCCTCGCGCGCCGCGCGTGGAGCGCGGCGCTGCTGGCCGCGCGGCTCGTCCGCGCCGGGCACGACGAGCGCGCGGCCGCCGACGCGGTGGCCGCGCTGGTGGCCGACGGATGGCTCGACGACCGCGCCTACGCGAAGGCGCGCGCCGAGCAGCTCTCGCGCCGCGGCGCGATGGCCGCCGAGGCGCTCGAGCACGTGCTGGTGGAGGAAGGCGTCGCGGAACGCGTCGCGCGCGCGGCGGCGAAGGGCGAGGCCGGCAGCGCCGAGGACCTCGTGCGCGAGGCGAAGGCCGCGCGCCGCGCCGGCCACGGCGCCGCGCGCGTGTCGGGGCGCCTCGCGCGACGGGGGTTCGACGCGGATACCATCCGCGCGGCGCTCGAACGCGCCGGCTACGACCTCGACGCATGACGCACCGCGACCGCCATCCGAGCACCCCGAGCACGCCCGCGCGGAGCGCCCGTGCGGCCGCCGCGGCGCTTCTCGCCGGCTCGGCGATCGCGACCCTCGGCGGGTGCCAAAACCCGAGCGCGACGCTGGTCCATGCGGGCGACGATCCCCTGCCCGACCTCGCGCCCGCGCGGGAGGCCGAGCTCTCGAGGCACGACGGCGTCAGCACGCTCGACGGCACGCCCGCTCCCGCCATGCCCGCGCGCAGCGCGACCACGCTTGATCGCTCGGCGTGGTCCACGGTCACCGTGAACCAGCCGCGCGGGCAGGTCGAGGTGCAGCCCACCTACTACCGGCTGTACCAGGGAAACCCCGAGGACCCGCGGGCCAACGGCAGCTTCCCGACCACGGCCACGGCGCTTCGAACCGGCGGCGGCCGCCCGACCGCGCTGCAGGACATGGCGGCGGCGCCCGCGGTCGGCATCTTCTGGATGGTCATCGCGCCCGGCCACGTGATCGTGGTGCCGCCGTGGACCGTGCGTCGCCAGCCGGACGGCGGGTTCGAGGTCCTTCCCCCCGCGGAGCCCGCGCCATGAGCGGAACGCCGCTCGACGAGCGCGGCCTGCCCCTCGGCTACCCGTTCAAGGACGACTGGGAGATCACCCCGCGGGAGTTCCGCCGCCGCCGCGACGCCGGCGAGGCCATCGTCCTCGTCGATTGCCGCACCGCCGCCGAACGCGACCTCGCCACGATCCCCGGCGCCATCCACGTGCCGCTCCACGACCTCGCGAACCAGGTGGACGACCTGCGCGAGCACGAGGGCACGCCGATCGTGGTGCATTGCCACCACGGCGCGCGGAGCCTGCAGGTGACCGCCGCGCTGCGCGCCTACGGCTTCGACGACGTGCGCAGCATGGCCGGCGGCATCCACCTGTGGTCGCTCGACGTCGACCCGTCGGTGCCCGTCTACTGACCGCCGTGCTGCGCGCCCGACTCATCACCGGAACGCTGCTGGTGGCGGGGCTCATCGCCCTGCTCTGGGCGGACGGGGCGCTCGCGGATCCCGCGCGCGGGTCGGACGGGGCCGTGCCGAGGATCCTCGGCTCCACGGACGGCGTGCTCCTGGTGCCGCTGGCGCTCGCGGTGCTGGCGCCGATGCTCGCCGTCGAGCTCGCCGCGATGCTGCGCGGTGCCGGGATCGCGGCCCCCACCTGGCTCACGGTGCTCGCGGCGGTGCTCGGCTGCGCGGCGACGCGCCTGCCCGCCGGATGGTCCGACGCGCCCGCGTTCGCCGCCGGCGCGTTCGCGTGCGCGGCATGGATGACGGTGGCGCTGGCGCTGGTCGCGCACACGCGCGGCGAGCGCATCCCGGGCGTGGTCGCGGGCGTGGGCGGCACGTTGCTCGCCTTCACGTACGTCGGCGCGATGCTCGGCACGTGGCTCCTGGTGCGCATGCAGGTGGGCCCGTGGGTGCTCGCGGGCGCCGTGCTCACGGTGAAGGCCAGCGACATCGGCGCGTACGCCGTGGGGATGACGCTCGGACGGCGCAAGATGATCCCGTGGCTCAGCCCGGGCAAGAGCTGGGAGGGCTTCGCCGGCGGCATCGCGCTCGCGGCCGTCGTCGGCGGGCTCCTGTCGTGGGCGAGCCTGGGCCTCGGGGACCCGCGCGACCACGTCGCGCCCTGGCTCGGGGCGGTCACCGGGGCGGTGCTCGGGGTGGTCGGGCCGTTCGGCGACCTCGCCGAGAGCCTCCTCAAGCGCAGCGCGGGCGTCAAGGACTCGGGCACGATGCTCCCCGGCATGGGCGGGGCGTTCGACGTTCTCGACAGCCTGCTGCTTGCGGGCCCGGTCGTGATGCTCGCGCTTTCCCTTCGCTGACGGGGCGTGCGGAGGGTGTAGGCTGCACGGCCCGCCCGGCGGGACACCCACCATGAGCTTCATCGCCAACCTCCGCGCCCTCCACGCCGTCGACAGCCAGGTCCGCGGGATCAAGACCCGGTTCGGGAACGCCGAGGGTGACCTGAAGCGGCACCAGGTGCAGCTCGACGCGCTGCTCGAGAAGCGCAGGGCGCTCGAGGCGCAGGCCCGTCAGCTCCAGGCGGGCGTCGCGAACCTCGAGCTCGAGGACAAGGGATTCAAGGAGCGCCTCGACCACCTGCGCGCCGAGCTCAACTCATCGAGCAACCCGCGCCAGTACAACGCGCTGCGCGAGGAACTCAAGGTCATCGAGGGCAAGCGCGACGGCCTCGCCGAGCGCATCCTCGCCCAGATGGAGAACCTCGAGAAGCTGAAGGCCGAGATGGCCGCGGGCGACGCCCCGCTCGCCGACCGGACGCGCCTGCGCGACCTCGCGAAGGCGGCGGTCGACGAGGCGAAGTCCGAGCTCGGCGGGCGGCTCGCGGAGCTCGAGGCCCAGCGCGGCCGCGCGGCCGGCCTGCTGCGCGAGGACGTGCGCGCGGCCTTCGACGAGGCCGCGGAACAGAACGACGGTGAGGCGCTCGCCGAGGTGCAGGTGATCAGCCTGCGCCACCGCGAGTTCGCCTGTGCAGGATGCAATGCCGAGCTGCCACTGGACGCGTACAGCCGGGTGGCGGCGCAGCGGGAGGACGTGGTGACGTGCCTGACATGCGGACGGATCCTCTACATGGACGTGGTGCCGGAGAAGCCGGCGGCGAAGAAGACCAAGGCGGCCGCGAAGGAAGCGGCGCTCGACCCGGACGGGCTGGGCTGAACCGGCCGGCCACGCAGTCCACCGCCGACCGCGCCGCGCTCGAGGCGCAGGCGCAGCGGTTGCGCGACCTCTGGTGCGACGCGCGCGACCGCGCGCGCTCGGCCCCGGCGGGCTCGCCCGCGTTCGCGCGCGTCGCGGACCTCGCGGCCGCGTACTGGGCGATGGCATCGCAGGCCGGGCGCCCGGACCGGGCGCGCGACGTCGTGGGCGACGCGCTCGTCACGCTGCGCGCGGCGTGCCAGGCGCAGCCCGGCGACCCGGCGCGGCACCTGGCGTTCGGGCGCACGCTCGAGCTCGCGGCGGCCACCGAGGTGGCGCGCGGCGAGGCCCAGGCCGCGTTCGACGCCCTGCGCGCGGCCATCGCGACGGTGGGCCGCTTCGCGCCCATCATGCGCGACCCGGCCGCCGAGCCGCTCGCCCGCATGGCCATGGCCGCGTCGCTCCTGCGGCCCCTCACGACCGCCGCCCGCATGCTCGACGACCGGCGCCAGCGCCGCATGGCCTTCCGCCAGATGTGGGAGGAGTGCCGCGCATGGATCCGCGCCGCGAAGGGACAGGCCGACCATGCCGCAGCCATCGAGGCCGCGGTGATCGCCGCGTTCGAGGTGGCCGTCGAGGACCACGGGGCGTCGAGCCGCGCGTGCCTCGAGCGCAGCGACGAGCTGAAGACGCACCTGGCGGTGCTCATGAAGGTGCGCGGCGACGATGCCGTGGTGCGCATGCACCGCGCCGCCCTCGCCCGGCTCACGGCCGACGCCTGGACCCGCATGGGCGACGCCGACGAGGCACTGAGGCTGCTCGACGAGGCCGAGCGCCACGTCACGAAGGCGATGGCCATGCCCGACGCCGACCGGCGCGCGCTCGAGGAGCAGCGCGCGGGCATCGGCCGGCAGCGGGCCGCGATCGCCGCGGGCACGGCGTCGCCGGGCACCTCGGGCGCGCGCACGGGCGCGGGGCACGCCGCCGTCGCCATGACGGCGCTCCCCTAGACTCACGCGTGATGGCCGGCCCCGACCCGAACCTGCGCACCGTGCTCGCGGGCACGGCGCTCTCGACGCCGCTCGTGGCGGCGGCCGGGACCTGCGGGTACCTCGACGAACTGTCGGACGCGTTCGACCTCGGGTGGGTCGGCGCGGTGACCACGAAGAGCATCACGGTCGAGCCGCGCGACGGCAACGCGCCGTGGCGAATCATCGACGTGCCCGGCGGCATGATGAACGCGATCGGCCTCGCGAACGTGGGGCTCGACGCGTTCCTGCGCGACAAGGCGCCGCACGCCGCGCGCATGCCCTGCCCGGCCTTCGGCTCGGTGGCCGGCCACGCGGTCGAGGAGTACGTGCGCATGGCCGATGCGTTCGACCGGCTCACGGCGTTCCCCGTCATCGAGCTCAACGTCAGCTGCCCGAACACGGCCACGGGGCTCCAGTTCGGCGACGACCCCGCGGCCCTGCGCGCGCTCATGGCCGAGGTGCGGCCCGCGGTGCGGCGCGCGAGGCTCTTCGTCAAGGTGAGCCCCAACGCTGACGTCGTGCGGCTCTCCGAGGCCGCGGTCGCGGGCGGCGCCGACGGGCTCACGCTCGTGAACACCTTCACCGCGATGAGCATCGACGTGCGCACGCGCCGCCCGCGCCTCTCGCGCGGCCGCGGCGGGCTCAGCGGCCCCGGCATCCACCCGATCGCCGTGCGCATGGTGCACGACGTGCACCGCGCCGTCGCAGGCCCGGCGAAGGTGCCCATCATCGGGCTCGGCGGCACGCTGCGCTGGGAGGACGCCGCCGAGTTCATCCTCGCGGGCGCGACCGCGGTGGGCGTGGGCACCGCGCTCTTCGTCGACCCGCGCGCGCCGGTCGCGCTCGCCAAGGGCCTGGCGCGCTGGGTGCGCGACCAGGGCGTGGGCCACGTGGGCGAGCTCGTCGGCGCGCTCGAGGCGTGAGCCCATGCGACGCGACGAACGCGCACGCTTCGACCGGATCTTCGAGGAGGTGCTCGGCGCGCTTCCCCCGCGCATCCACGCGCTGATCGAGGAGGTGCCGGTTGCGCTCGAGGACCATCCGCCGCGCGCGCTGCTCGAGGAGATGGGGATCGACCCCGACGACCGGAGCGCGCTCTGCGGCGTGCACAGCGGCGTGCCGCTCACCGAGCGCAGCGTCGACCGGCACGAGCTGCCCGACACCGTGACGCTCTTCCGCGAGGGCATCGTCGAGGAGGCCGGCGGCTGGGAACCGTGGACCGACGACGACGGCACCGCGCTCGGAGGCGAGGACCGGGTGCGCCACGAGATCCGAGTGACCCTGCTGCACGAGCTGGGGCACCATTTCGGGCTGGACGAAGGGGATCTCGAGCGGTTGGGCTACGGCTGAGCCGGAGGCACCCCGCCGCACGGCCCCCACGCCGCAAGCATCTCGCCGAGGTCCGCGCCGTCGACGTCGCCGTCGACGTCGAGGTCCGCCGGGTCGTCCGCGCCGTTGCCCCACGAGGCAAGGAGGAGCCCCAGGTCCTGGCCGTCCACCTCGCGGTCGCCGGTGAGGTCCGCGGGGCACGGCATGGACCCGCCCAGGAGCGGGGCCTTGACCACGAGGGTGTGGAACGCCCCGGCGCCGATCCGCGAGCCGAGCGCGCCCGCGAGCGCCTGCTGCACGTTCGTCTGGCCGTAGGCGTTGTCGCCCCAGGCGAGCACGGTGCCGTCGGTGAGCATGACGACCGTGTGGGCGTTCCCGGCCGCAACCTGCCCCACCGCGCCGAGCTCGGCGGGGATGGTGCACTGGCCGCTCGAGTTGTCGCCCCAGGCCACCAGCGTCTGGTCCGCGCGCAGCGCCACCACGTGCCGGCCGCCGCACGCGATGGTCGTGACCTGCGATGCCGCGGCCGGCGCGGCGCACTGGCCGTTCTGGTTCGTGCCCCAGCCCACCACGCGACCCGTGATCTGCACCGCGGAACTGAACGCGTCGCCCGCGCCCACCGCCTTCACCTGCCCGAGCGTCACCGGCACGTTGCACTGCAGGTCGGTGTTCAGCCCCCATGCGGCCACGGTGTACGCCGTGCGCAGCACCACGTTGTGGAACTTGCCTGCGGCCACCTGCCGCGCGCTCGACACGCCGGCGCTCGCGGGGACCGTGCCCTGACCGTAGTTGTACTCCCCGCCGCCCCATGCGACGACGTTGAACGTCGAGGTGAGCGCGATCGAGTGCGCGAAGCCCCCGGCCACCTGCGTGACCGCGCCGAGCGACGCAGGGACCGCCGACTGGCCGTAGATGTTCGCGCCCCACGCGAGGCACGTGTTGGTGCTTCGGACGGCGAGCGAGTGGTACCACCCGCCCGCGACGGCCTTGGCGCCGGTCGCGGCCGACGGCACCGTGCACTGCCCGTTCGCGTTCCAGCCGAATGCCACCACGGACTGCGCGGACGCGGAGGCGGCGATGAACAGCGCCGTCGGGACGGCGGACGCGAACGGCTTCTTCGTCATGGAACTCCTCGCCCCCGTCGGGAGCCCGTCCACCATACCCCCGATTGCGCGGGGTTCAAGGGAAACCGGGGTTATCCGCCGCCGATCCTCGCGAGGACCTCCGCGTCGATCCCGAGGAACTCGCGCATGTGCTGCTCGTAGGTCTCCTGGTCCTTGTCGCGGCTGAAGTCGAGCCGCAGCTCGTTGATCACCTTCGTGCCCTGGCCGATCCACTGCTTCCAGGTCTCGGCCGAGATGTTCTCGAAGATCCACTGCCCCACCGGGCCCTTGAAGGGCGGCGCCGGCAGCTTGTTGCCCGGCCGGCCCGTGCGCTGGCAGATGAACGCGCCGCTCGCCTTCAGGCGCTCGGCGGCCTCGTCCACCTCGGCGGCCAGCTTCGGGGGCTCGCGGCCGATCGACCGAAGCAGCTCCGCCATCGCGTTGCGCGGCATCAGGTCGCCCTTCTTCGCGGCCATCTCGTAGCCGCGCACCAGGACGTCCACCGCGCGATCGGCCCAGCCGGCGCCGATCAGCGCCTGCCCGGCCAGCTGATACGCCTTGCTCATCTCGGGGACGAGCTCGATGCAGCGCTCGAAGCTGCGCGCCGCCTCGGCATGCCGCCCGCCGTCGAGGTAGGCCTTCCCGAGCGAGAAGTGCGCCATCTCGTTGGTCGGGTCGGCCGACGCCATCTTCTCGAACTGC
>CAYSFS010000022.1:0-22969 GCA_964430235.1 uncultured Chitinophaga sp.
GGTTTCGCGCATCCGGGGGCGGGCAGGGCGGTATCGTTGGGAACGTGCTTCCGAAGGCCCGCGAAGACCAGCTCATCCGCCGTGCCCAGCGCGGCGACGGTGATGCGATCGAGGAGCTGATCCGGGTCCACCAAGGGCCGCTGTACGCGTTCATGCTGCGCCAGTGCCGGCGTCCCGAGGTCGCCGAGGACATGGTGCAGGAGGCGTTCGTGCGGGTCATCCGCCACATCGACCGCTTCGACCCGCGCTTCCGGTTCTCGACGTGGCTCTTCACGATCGCCCGGCGGCTGTGGGTGAACCACAGCCAGAAGATGCGGCCCGAGTTCGACAGCGAGGCGGCCGAGCGGTGGCTCGCGTCCGACCCCATGCCCGAGGAGCTGATGGCCGAGCGCGAGGGACGCGACCACCTGCGCAGGATCCTTGACGTGGCGGTGTCGTGCCTCTCTCCCATCCAGCGCGAGGTGGTCACGCTCTTCCACCACCACGCATGGACCGTCGAGGCGCTGGCCGAGCACCTGTCGCTTCCCGTGGGCACCATCAAGAGCCACCTGCACCGCGCACGCAAGCGCATGCACGAGGAAATCACCAAGGACGAGGCCATGGCGAAACAGGCCGAGGAGGTGCTGCGATGAGCGAGCCTTCCCGGCGCGGCATCGACGTCACCGACTCGGTGATGAAGCGGCTGGGCTACGAGCGCGCGGTCGATCCGTCGACGGCCCGCCGGCTCCGCGTGCGCCGCATGGCGGTCCGCGGGCTGCAGGCGACGGCGGCGACGCTCGCCGTGGCCGCGGTCGCGCTGTGGTGGTGGCGCGGGGAAGGGGTGAACTCGCATGCGCCGGTGGGCGACGCCTTCCGCGGATCGGTGGTGCAGGGCGCGGGGCGGCTGGACGCGGTGCTGCTTGGGTTGCCCAAGCCGTCGCGGCGTCCCGTGACGGACACCGCCGGCGGGCCTGCGCCCGCGGACACCGCGCAGCCGCGGACCTATTGAACGGCCGGGACGAGGCTGCACCGCCGTGCGCCCGCGCGCCGCCGGTGGGATACTTCGCGCATGACATGGGCGGCGGGCGCTCGGCGCACCCTGACGAACCTCACGATCGCGGCATCGGTCGCGGCCTCCGCACAGGCGGCGCCGCCGGCGGATGGGGCATTCGGCGGGTTCGCCTCGGTGCCCGCCGACGCACGGCTCGCGGTGCGCGTGCGCGACGCGCGTGCGCTGCGCGCCGACGCGCGGCTTGGCCCGCTGCGCGACGCGCTGCAGTCGCTCCTGTCCTCGCGCACGCTGTCGGAGTCGTGGGAGCGGCTCGCCGGGCAGCTCGGGATGGACGCCGCCTCGCTCGGCGACCAACTGCTGGGCCTCGACGTGGTCTACGCCGAGCGACCGGGGCCGGATGCCACCGAGTGGGCGATCGCCACGCGCGTCGACCCGCGCGTGCATGCGTTGCTGGTCGAACGCCTGCAGCCGGCCGCGGGGTCCGGCGGGCTCGCGGCGTTCGCCGAGCATCGCGCGGTGGCCGCATGGAGGCCCCCGTACCTCGTGGTCGGGCCGATCGGCCGCACGGGCCTCCTCGACGACATGGTGCGCGCGTTCGATGCCGCCGGCGACGCCGGGACGCTGGCGTCCCTTCCCTCCGTGGCGCTCCTGCGGTCGGGCGCGGCCGCGCCGATCGAACTGGTCTGGCGGCAGGACGGAGGCAGCGTCGGCTCGATGCAGGCGCGAACCGGCGACCGGGGCGTCGAGCTTCAGTTCCGCGGCTCGGGCGACGCGTGGCCGCTGCGCCTCTCCGCGGCATGGCCGGTGGACCCGGCATGGTGCGCGGACCTCGCGCGCGGCTCGGCGCTCGCGATGGTGGGAAACGCGTGGACCGGGCCGGCGGAACTGGCGGGGCCGGTCGATCGGTTGCTGGCCGCCGGCATCGTCGACGACGCGATGCGCGCGAACCTCGGCGCGCGCACGGCGCTCGTCGCCGGGGGGGCCGCGCGCGTCGGGGCCTCCGACGGCGTCCCGATCCCCGAGATGGCGGTGGCCATCGAGGTGCGCGACGCGCGGCTCGCGTGGAGCCAGTGGCGTGCGTGGGCCGGAAGGCTGGGCGCTGACCTGGCGGGGCGCGCGGGCCTGCCTCCGCCGCCGGTGCGGACGGTGGCGCCTGCGCGCGTCGCCGTCGACCTCCGGGGGGTGCTCGCCTCGGTGTTCGACGGGCACCCGTTCGCGGGATGCGGGGCACTCGAGGTCGAGGTGGTGCCCGGCCCCGGCGGGAACTGGGTCCTGGTCTCGACCGGCACGGAGGCGCACGCGCGCATGCGCCGTTCGCTCCCTGCGGCCGCGTCGGCGCGCACCGGAAGCGTCCACGAGTGCGGCGAGGCCGCGGGCCCGCCGATCGCGCGGATGCTCGAGGCGTGGGCCGGGGACGCCGCCCGCTTCGCACGCGAGTCCCCCGCCGAGTTCGCCGACGGCGCATCGATGGCGGCCCGGCTCGCGCGCGCGATCGAGCGAGCCCGCTGGCGCATGCGGCGCGTCGACGAGGGCATCGTCGAGGGAACCTGCGTGCTCGAGGTGGCGCGACCGTGAACGAGGCCGATGCCGCGCTCGTCCTCGCCTGCGGGCGGCACCCGATCGCGCACGTGGTCTCGCAGGGGCTCGACCGGACGGGCGTTCCCGAAGGCGCCCGCGTGCTGGTGGCCGTGAGCGGAGGGGCCGATTCCACGGCGCTGCTGGCGGCATGCGCGGGGTTGCGTGGACGCGGCCGCATCGATCCGGTCGCGGGACACGTCGACCACGGGCTGCGCGCCGAGGGTGCGCTCGACGCGGAGTGCGCCGGGGCCGGGGCGGCCCGGCTCGGAATCGCGTTCGCGCGACGCACGCTCTCGCTTGCGCCCGGAACGGGCGTCGCGGCGCGTGCCCGCGACGCGCGCTATGCCGCGCTTGCCTCGATGGCGCGCGACGCGGGGGCGGGCATCGTGCTGTTGGCTCACCATGCCGACGACCAGGCCGAGACCGTGCTGCTGGCGCTCGCGCGCGGCGCGGGACTTGCCGGTATCGGCGGCATGCCCGCGCGCCGCGCGATCGAGCCCGGGGTCGATGCCGTACGGCCGTGCCTGCGCGCGTCGCGGGACGACCTGCGGGACGCCTGCGAGTCGCTCGGTCTTCGCTGGCGCGAGGACCCGACCAACGACCGCCGCGACGTCCCGCGCGGGCGGGTGCGGCATGCCGTGCTGCCGGAGCTCGACGCGGTCGCGGCCGGGGCCGCGCGGCGGATCGCGCGCGCCGCCGAGATCGCCCGGCTCGGGGACGCGTTGCTGCGGTCGCACCTCGAGGCGATGCGGTCGTCCGACGGGTCGTTCGCGCGGTCGGCGCTTCGCGGCGCGCCACCGGCGCTCGCGGCGGCGGCGGTCCGCGTGCTGGCCGGGGACCGGCTCGACGACGCGGCGGTGTGGCAGGCGGCGGACGCGGCCTCGGGCGCGTCGACCGACCCGCGGCGATTCCCGCTCTCGGGCGGCGGCGAGCTCGTGGTGGACGCGCACGCGGTGCGCGTCCGGCCGGATCAGGGCTGAACGGCGGCGTGCGGCGCCGGCTGGCCCGGGGCCGCCTCGGCCGCCGCGATCTCCGACGGCGTCCTGCACCGGTCGTAGTCCGTCCAGGTCACGCACGTGATCACGCCGTCCTCGACCTTGGCGATGGTGGGCGTCGTGATGATCCAGCGCTTCCCGCCCGGCAGCTCGATGCGCTCGCACCCGTCGCAACGCACCTCCTCGGGCGCGTCGGCGGGGCTCTGTTCCTCCCCGGGGCCGTAGGGCACCTTCACCGTGATCACGTTCCCGTTCTGCGGCCCCGCGAAGTACGTGTCGAGGATCTGGTGGCATCGCCCGCAGTTCGGCCGGTAGAAGACCACCCACTTCGTTCCGCTGAGCGTGGCAGGCGTGATGAGGGGCACATGCGCCGCGACGCCCGCCGCCGCGAAGCTCCTGCCGACCCACTGCGACGCATCGAGGCTCACCGCCTCGACGCCGCCCGCCCCCAGCGAGACGTCGGTCCGGGGCGTGACGGTCATGCGGCCCGCGACGCCGAACGCGACCATGAGGAGCGCGAGCATCCCCGCCAGGCGCCACGCGGTGAACCGCGCCGCGGCCGGTGCGGCCGCGTGCGGGCGTGACAGCACCCAGAGCCCGCCCCCGCCGATCGCCGCGCACACGAGCGGGCCGGTCCACACGTGTCCCGGGAGCGCGCGGTTGCCCGGCGCCGCGATGATGGCGGAGAGCTCGGCGAGCGCGGTGAACGCGAGCGCCGCGCACGTGATCCACGCCACGCGCGGCGCGCGGCGCGCCGAGAGAAGGCCGAGCACCGCGCCGACGATCGCGAACGCGGTGACGAGCCGGACGGCGCGGTCGACCCCGAGCCCGGTCTTCACGGAGAGGTTCGCGAGCCAGTTGGGCAGCACGTCGCCGCCCGACCGATGGGCCTCGAAGGCGATCCACGCGAGGGCGACGGGCACGATGACGCGGGTGAGCGGCGTTCGCATGGCAGGGTCTCAGCGCGCGTTCAGCGCGGCGCGCACGGCCTCGGCGTCCTCGGAATCGGTGCACACGCCGACCACGACGCCGTCCTGCACGGTGAGCAGCACGGGGGTGCTGAAGACGTACGTGATGCCGCCCGGGAGCGTCGCCTTCGCGCACGCGCCGCACGGGTTCTCGAGGGGCTCGCCCGTCGCGTCGGGAATCGCGACCGTGACCGTGGGCGCGGGCAGGGGACCGCTGAAATACGAGTTCAGGAGCGCGTGGCAGTGCTCGCAGTCCTCGCGCATGAACACGACGTGGCAACGTCCCTCGTTGAGGTTGAAGGGAAGCGTGCGCGACGCGAGGAGCATGACCTCCTGCTCGTCGAGCCGCTTGCCCTTCCACTCGGCGAACTCGGGGGCGTACCAGGGCTTCGCGGTCGCGGGCTGCGCAGGCCATGCGCGCGGACCGGTCGCCGCGGGCGAAGGGGCCTCCCCGGCGGCGGACGCGGCGGGAACCCCGCCCGGCGACGTGCCCGCGCCGGAATCGCCCGGCAGCGCGACGGCCGCCCGTTCGGGGACGGCGAGCACGGTGGCCGTGCCGATGGCGAGCCCGATGCCCGCCACCGCGGCGGCGCGGCGCAGGTCCGTGGCCGCGTGCGAGGCCGGTCCGCCCGGGGCGCACGCAAGCAGGGCGACCAGGAGCGTGGCGTCGATCGCCAGCATCCACGCCGGCGACGGCCCGCTCGCGCCGAAGCAGCCGCACGAGGCGGCCCCCGACGCGATCAGCACCGTGAGGATGACGCAGAACAGCCCGAGGATCTCGACGCCCATCCAGCGTGCCAGCCGTACGGGCCCGAACACCATGGTCAGGGCCCACGCGATCTCGATGGCGATCATGGCGCGCAGCGCCGGCCCGAGGTAGCCCTCGCGGGTGAAGCCGAGCGCGCGCACGAAGAGCGCGTCGGTGACGTCGGTCACGGGCTTCGGCAGGAGCTGCGGATTTCGCTCCCACAGCTTGAACGACGCCCCGGCGAGGATCCAGGCGGGCACCACGGCACGGGCAAGGACCCGGCCCAGTCGGTTGCGGGCGGTCAGCGAGGCATCGGATCGCGGCGGGTTCGTCATGGGGTTCCCTCGCCGGCGGACCGGCGGTTGGATGGTAGCCCGGCGAATCCGGGGCCGGCATCCGGCCGAACGTGGCTTCGTGCCCGGCCGAGCCTCGGTTCCCGTCGGCCCGCCGCCTCGGTGGGTGGTCCTCCCGGACCAGCTTGACGTCGACCTGTGGCGTGGGCTCGTGGCGGGCGCCGGCGCGCGCGGGCCGGGAGCGTCGGGGCGGCTCGCGGTGGTCGAGAGCCGCGAGTGGCTTTCGCGTCGCCCCTACCACCGGCAGCGGGTGGCGCTCATCCTGCTCAACCTCCGCGCCTTCGTCGCCGAGGCAGGTGCGCAGGGCCTCGACGTCGTCCACGTGCGGACCGACGGCACGACGGTCGACGCGGTCCGCGCGCTGGCCGCGGACGGCCCCGTCGACGCCGTGGAACCCGCCGAGCGCGAGATGCGCGCGGAACTCGCGCCGCTCGTCTCGGCCGGACGGCTCCGGATGCACGCCGACCCGCGATGGATCACCACCGACGCCGACTTCGCCGCGTGCGCGGGGCGAGAGGGGTGGAGGATGGATTCCTTCTACCGCTCCGTGCGCCGGCGCACCGGCATCATGATGGACGGCGACGCGCCGGCGGGCGGGAAGTGGAGCTTCGACGCCGAGAACCGCGAGCGTTGGGACGGGATCCCCGCGGCGCCCGAACCTCCGCGCTTCGAACGCACCGCGCTTCGCGCGGACGTCGAGCGCGAGGTCACGGATCGCTACGCGCGGCACCCGGGCCGCCTCGACGTCGACGCGCTTCCGGCCACGAGCCAGGATGCGCAGGCCCTCTGGTCGTGGGCGCTCGCACGGTGCCTGCCGCACTTCGGTCCCTACGAGGACGCCATGAGCGAGCGCAGCCGAGGGCTGTTCCACACGCGGATCTCGCCGGCGCTCAACCTCGGCCGCGTCGCGCCAGCTCAGCTCGTGCGCGACGTGCTCGCGCTCGACCTTCCCATGCAGTCGAAGGAAGGCTTCGTGCGCCAGGTGATCGGCTGGCGCGAGTTCGTGCGGCACGTGCACCGCGCGACCGACGGCTTCCGCGAGACCCGCGGCATCCGTGCCGAGGTCCGCGCCGCGCCCGGCGACGCGGGGTTCGCGCGCTGGTCGGGCACGCCGTGGACGCCCGCGGCCACCGCACCGGAAGGCGTCGACGGCGGCGCCGCGCCGAGCGCCATCGGCGGCGGGCGCACGCCGCTTCCGTCCGCGTGGTGGGGCGCCGAGAGCGGGCTCCGCTGCCTCGACCGCGTGGTCGCCGACGTCTGGGACGAAGGGTGGTCGCACCACATCACGCGCCTCATGGTGCTCGGGAACATCGCGACGCTCCTCGACGTGGACGCGCGCGAGCTGACCGACTGGTTCTGGGTGGCCTACATGGACGCGTGGGACTGGGTGGTCGAGCCGAACGTGCTCGGCATGGCCACCTACGCCGCCGGCGGCGTCATGACCACCAAGCCCTACGTCGCCGGCGCCGCCTACGTCGACTCGATGGGCGACTCGTGCGCGGCGTGCGCGTTCAGCCCGAAGTCGACCTGCCCGCTCACGCGCATGTACTGGGCGTTCCTCGCGCGGCACGAGCCGACCCTGCGGGGAAACCACCGCATGGGCGTGGTGCTCGGGGCCGTGCGCAAGCGCCCCGAGCCCGAGCGCGCGCGCGACGCCGCGACGTTCGTGCACGTGCGCGACGTGCTCGTGCGCGGGGGGCGCGTGACGCCCGAGTCGCTCGCCGCCGCGTGCCCGTCCCCGGGCGCCCCGGCCGCGGGTGCCGCCGCGCGAAAGCATGCTGCTCCGCGACCCACGAGGAAGGGGTAGACCACCGCCATGGCCACGTTCGTCCGATCGAGCCTCATGCCCGTCCCCGCCGCGCAACTCGCGGACTGGCACTTCCGCCCCGGCGCGATCGACCGGCTGCTGCCGCCGTGGGAGGACGTCACGGTGCTCGAGCGTCCGGGCGCGATGGCCGACGGCGCCGTGGCGCGCTTCCGCATGCGCAAGTTCGGCGCGTCCATCGAGTGGGTGGCGCGCCATTGCGACGTGCAGCCGGGACGATCGTTCCGCGACGTGCAGGAGCGCGGGCCGTTCCGCTCATGGGACCATCGGCACGCGTTCCTTCCCAAGGACGAGTCCGCGAGCATGCTCGAGGACCGCGTGGAGTACGAGCTTCCGGGCGGGTTCCTCGGGCGCGCGTTCGCGGGCGGCATGGTCGAGCGCGATCTCGCGCGGATGTTCGCCTGGCGGCACGCGCGCACGCGGCACGACCTTTCGCATCATGCGCGCTTCCCGGGGGAGCGGCTGCGGGTCGCGGTCAGCGGGACGGGCGGGCTGGTGGGCGGTGCCTTGGTCCCGTTCCTCACCACGGGCGGCCATGACGTGCGCCGGATCGTGCGCGGCCGCGCCGAGGCGGCGCGCGGAGAAGTCGCATGGAATCCGTCGGGCAATGCCTTCGACGCGCACGCGCTCGAGGGGCTCGACGCCGTGGTGCACCTGGCGGGCGCCGGGATCGCCGACGCGCGCTGGAACGACGCTCGCAAGCGCGAGATCCGCGACAGCCGGGTGCTGCCGACCGAATCGCTCGCCCGGACGCTTGCCGGCCTTCGCGCGAAGCCGCGCGTCCTCGTGTGCGCGAGCGCGGTCGGCTGGTACGGCAACCGCCCCGCGCCCGAGCAGGTCGACGAGTCGAGCGCGCGCGGGGAGGGCTTCCTCGCCGACGTGTGCGACGCATGGGAGCGTGCCGCGGAACCGGCGCGGCAGGCGGGGATCCGCGTGGTGCACGTGCGCATCGGGATCGTCCTGAGCGCGCGGGGCGGGGCGCTCGCGAAGCTGCTGCCGCCGTTCCGCATGGGGCTGGGGGGCGCCACGGGAAGCGGCGAGCAGGGCATGCCGTGGATCGACCTCGACGACCTGCTCGGGGTGCTGCGGTTCGCGATGAGCGCCGACGTGCGCGGACCGCTGAACGCGGTGGCGCCGGGCGCGCCGTCGAACCGGGACTTCGGCCGGACGCTCGCGCGCGTGCTGGGCCGGCCGGCCGTGGCGCCCCTTCCCGCGGCCGCGGTGAAGGCGATGTTCGGCGAGATGGGCGAGCGCCTGCTGCTCGAGGGCGCCTTCGTGCGTCCGTCGGTGCTCGAGTCGCTCGGGTTCCGGTGGGCGCTCCCGGACCTCGAGCACGCGTTCCGCTTCGAGACGGGGACCTTCGCATGACGGGCACCGTGCTGTGGTACCGGCAGGACCTGCGCACCTCGGACCACGCGGCCCTCTGCGCGGCGTGCGAGCGCGGCCCGGTGACGCCGGTGTTCGTGTGGCACCCGGCGGGCGAGGGCGGCTGGCCGCTCGGCGGCGCCGCGGCGTGGTGGCTCGACCGCTCGCTGCGCGCGCTGGAGGCGGATCTCGCGCGCCGGGGATCGCGACTGGTCGTCCGCATCGGCGACCCCGCGCTCGAGCTTGCGGACGTCGCGCGTGCGGTCGGCGCCGCGGCGGTGGCGTGCTCGCGTCGGTACGAGCCCGCGGCCATGGTCGAGGAGGAGCGCGTGCAGTCCGCGATCGAGGCCGCGGGGCTCCGGTTCGAGCGGCGCGGCTCGAACCTGATGTTCGACCCGTTCGAGGTTCGCTCGCAGACGGGCACCGCCTACAAGGTGTTCTCGCCGTTCTGGCGCGCATGCTTGGCGCGCCCGGCGCCCGGCGCGCCGCTTCCGGCGCCCGCGCGCATCCCGGCACCCGCCTCATGGCCCGCGGGGACCACGGTGGACGCGCTCGCGCTCCGGCCGCGCATCGCGTGGGACGCCGGGCTCGCGGACGCGTGGACGCCCGGCGAGGCCGGGGCGCACGCAAGGCTCGAGGCCTTCGTCGCGGGGCCCGTGCGCACGTACGGCGACTCGCGAGACATCCCGTCGGTCGCGGGGACGTCGGCACTCTCGCCGCACCTGCACTTCGGCGAGCTCAGCCCGCGCCAGGCGTGGCACGCATCGCTCGCGGCATCGGCCGGCGCCGCCGCCGCGACGGCCGCGCAGGTCGAGAAGTTCCGTGCCGAGCTCGGCTGGCGCGAGTTCGGCGCGCACGTCCTCGCGAACTTCCCGCGCACCTCGGACGATCCGCTGCGCCCGGAGTTCCGCCGCTTCCCGTGGTGCACCGACGCCGCGCACCTGCGCGCATGGCAGCGCGGACGCACGGGCTACCCGTTCGTCGACGCGGGCATGCGCCAGCTCTGGCACACGGGCTGGATGCACAACCGCGTCCGCATGGTGGTCGCGAGCTTCCTCGTGAAGCACCTGCTCATGGACTGGATGCACGGCGCGCGCTGGTTCTGGGACACCTTGGTCGACGCGGACCTCGCGAGCAACACGCTCGGGTGGCAGTGGGCCGGTGGCTGCGGCGCCGACGCGGCGCCGTACTTCCGGATCTTCAACCCGGTGACTCAAGGCGAGAAGTTCGACCCCGATGGCACCTACGTCCGCCGCTGGGTGCCCGAGCTCGCGCGCGTGCCCACGGAGTGCCTGCACGCGCCGTGGGAGGCGTCGCCCTTGGCGCTGGCCTCGGCGGGCGTGACGCTGGGCGAGGACTACCCGCGGCCCATCGTCGACCACGTGCGTGCGCGCGAGGGAGCGCTCGCGGCGCTCGCCTCGATCAGCGCGAAGCCGGGGCGGCCGGGGACGACGGACGGCTGACCAGCAGCTTGTCGATGCGGCGCCCGTCGAGGTCGACCACCTCGAGGCGCCAGCCGTGCCACGCGACGTGGTCGCCGACCGACGGCAGGTCGCCGTACAGCGCGGTGAACAGCCCGGCGGCCGTCGCGACGTCGGGAAGCTCGTCCGCGGCGTCGGCGTCCAGGCCGAGCGTGGCGAGGACGTCCGGCAGCGGCAGCCGGCCGTCCATCAGCCATGACCCGTCGTCCCGGTGGACCGCGGCGGGCTTCTCGTCCTCGCCGCCCCGGCTCAGGTCGCCGAGGATCGCCTGGATCACGTCGTTGGCGGTCACCAGCCCCTCGAGCCCGCCGTGCTCGTCGACCACGAACGCGATGCGCGTGCGCTGCGACTGGAAGAGCTCGAGCAGCCGCAGCGCCGGGATGGTGTCGGGGACGTAGACCGGCGGCTGCATCACCGCGGACGCCTTGAAGTCGCTGCCGGCGAGCAGGCCGTAGGAGATGAGGTCCTTGACGTGCACGACGCCGCGGAGCCGGTCGATGCTGCCCGAGCACACCGGGAAGTGGCTGAAGGGCGCCGTGCCGATGAGCACGCGCACGTCGTCCGCGGCCATCGACTCGTCGATCCAGGTCACCTGCGCCCGTGGCACCATCAGGCTCTTGGCGGTCATGTCGCCCACGCGCAGCGCGCGCTCGAAGATGCGGTGCTCGATCGGGTCGAAGACCCCGCTGCTCGTGGCGCGCGCGACGATGGCCCGCACGTCCTCCTCGTTGACCTCGTCGGCCTTCTGGCGCAGCCGAAGCGCCCGCAGCATGCCGTCCGTGGACGCGCTGAGGAGCTTCACGGGCCATGCGGCCGCGCTTGACAGCACCCAGAGCACGGGGGCGATCAGCGCCGCGACCGACTCGGGGTACGCCATCGCCACGCGCTTGGGGATGAGCTCGCCGAACACGAGGCTCAGGTACGTGAGCAGCGCGACCACCGATGCCAGCGCGATGGCGTTGGCGTAGGGAGCCACGGCCTCGTGCTGGCGGAGCCACTCCGCGAGCGGGTGGGCCAGCTCGCGCTCGCCGAACGCGCCCTGCAGCACGGCCACCAGCGTGATCCCCACCTGGACGGTCGAGAGCAGCCGCGTCGGGTCGCGCGAGAGCTCGAGCGCCTTGCGGGCGCCGACGTTGCCGCGCCCCGCCATCTGCTGCAGGCGCGAGGCGCGCGAGGTCATCATCGCGAGCTCGCTCGCCGCCAGCATGGCGTTGATCGCGAGCAGCACTCCGAGGATGGCGAACGTCACGAGCATCGAGGCGCGCTCACGGTACCAACTCGCGACCTCTCCATGCGTTCCACGCGCGCAGCGCCGGGACCAGGCCGACGACGGCCGCGGCCACCGTCATGGCGACGAGCATCGAGGGGGAGCGCGCGCCGGCGAGCCCCGCGAGCGGTCCCACCACGTACCCCGCGCCGATGAGGGCCTCGAAATGCCCGCCCGCGTCCACCTCGGCGCCGCCGACGGCCATCGCGTAGTAGAGGCCCGCGTAGTAGATGATGCCGTGCCCCGCGCCGAAGGCCGCAAGCCCGGCGGCAAGCGTGGCCGCGTCGCGCGCCGTGACGGCGAGCGCGAACCCGCCGACCAGGAGCGCGACCCCCGCGGCCACCGCACCCCAGCGCCCGTGCCAGAACGTGAGGTACGCGAGCGCCGTCACGGTGGCGGTGCGAACGAAGAGCCAGAGCGAGGCCAGCGGCGTGCGCAGGCCCTCGTCGATGCCGATCCCGCCGACGAGGTAGGGCAGCACCGGCCCGAGCACCGAGATGAACACGTAGCTCGTCGGGAGCACCCAGCGCGTGGCGCGCAGGAGGTACGGGTACTGCGGCGCCAGGTGCGCGTGGGCGTGCTCGGGTTCGTGCGGCGCGGGCGACGCGGGGAACGCCGCGAGCATCGCGATGCACGCGAGCGACGCCGGCACCAGCGCGAGCAGGCTCAGGTTCGCGTGTCCCGAGGCGACCAGCGGTCCCATCCCCAGCAGCGCGACCCCCGTGGCCGACATCCACGTGACGTTGAACGCCCCGATCGCGCGCCGCATCGGGCCGCCGTGGCGGCCGCTCGACACGTAGCTCTCCATCACGGGCCAGATCGCGGCGCCCGCGGCGCTGATCGCGAGCCCCGCGACGACCACGCCCCATGACCCCGCGAGGGCGAGCGTCGATGCGGCGGCCTGCAGCGCCAGGACCGCGGCGAGCCACCCGCGCGGCGTCAGTCCGAACCGCGCCCCGAGCGCGCGGAGGGTGGGCCCCGAGCGCAGCGCGACGACCACGTAGACCACGCTCTCGGCGAGCGCGAGCGCGAGGTTCTCGCGCTCGGTGAACCCGTACTGGCGCTCCGCGACGAAGGGCACGCCCGACCACAGGATGCCGCTGCCGAGCGAGTTGAGCCATGTCACGCCGAGGAGGGCCCACGTCGGCACCGTGCGTGCGCCGGGGACGGTCGAGGCATGCGATGGATGGGCGGGCACGGTCATCGGGGGCGCAAGCGTAGGGGAGGGACGCCCGCTAGAATGCGTGAGGTCTTCCGCCCGGGAGATCGACAAGTTCTCGTAGCTCAATTGGATAGAGCGCCGCCCTCCGAAGGCGGAGGTTGTGGGTTCGACCCCCGCCGAGAACGCTTCCGAACGCATGCAGCCGACGCCCACGCCGCCGCCGAACGCCCTGCCGCCCATGGCGATCCGCGACTTCCAGCGCCTGATCCACGATCGCTACTACGCGACCGACAGCGCCCGGGGCGCCCCGGCCACGTTCCTCTGGTTCTCGGAGGAGGTGGGAGAGCTTGCGCACGCGCTCGGCAAGCTCCAGAAGGGAACGCCGGACCGCGCGAACCTCGAGGAGGAGTTCGCCGACGTCCTGGCGTGGCTCACGACGCTCGCCAACGTCGCGGGCGTGGACCTCGAGCGCGCGATCCACGCGAAGTACCTCGCGGACGGCGGGCCGAAGGGCACGAAGTGACGCGTGCGCCGGGGCCGCCGTGCGACATCTGCCGCATCCACGCGGACGCCGCGTGCGCGCCGTTCGAGGTCGTGCGCGACGGACGCTGGGTGGTCCGGCACCACCTGCCGCCGGCGCCGCTCGCGGGGTGGGCGTTCCTGTGCTCGCAACGCCACGTGCAGGGGCCCGCGGACCTCGACGATGCCGAGGCCGACGGGTTCGGCCGCGCGCTGCGGCGTGTCTCGCGCGCCGTCCGCGACGTGACCGGCTGCGACCGCGTGTACGCGATCGCGTTCGGCCAGGGTGCGCCGCACCTCCACGTGCACCTGGTGCCGCGGTTCGACGCCGAGCCCGGGACGACGGCGTGGAAGGTGGCCGACTGGTACCGCGCGGTCGAGCGCGGCGAGCGCCCCGCGGCCGACGCGGTGGCGGTCGCGGACGCCGTGCGGGGCCTGCGCGACGCGTTGGTCGGCGGGCCGCTCGACCGGTGAGTCCATACGATCCGCACGGCATGGATGCCGCACGCACGCCACGATCCTCCCGCGCGACGCGGGGTGCCGCGCCCTCGCGCGGCCTGCGCCTGACCGAGCGCACGCGCGCGGGAATCCACGCCGACGCGGTCGACCATGTCGCGGCGCGTCACGGGCTCCCCGACGCGGAGCGCGCCGCGCTGGCGGCCGTCCCGCTCCGGTGGCGTCGAGGCCGCGGCTCGAGCGGCTTCTACCCGAGGCCGGCCCACGGGTTCCAGGTCCCCCACATCCTCGTCAAGGTGCCGACGGGCGCCCGCACGCGCTGGCACACCTACCGCCGCGCCCGTGCCCGCTTCACCACGCCGCCGGGCGGCATCGAGCTCGACGTGCGCGTGTTCGCGACGGCCGTGCTCGTCCACGAGCTGACGCACGCGCTGCAGCACGGCGTGGCCGGCGGCGTGCGCCGCCGCTACAGCGAGGTGGAGACCACCGAGAACGAGATCGAGTACGTGCGCCGGGCCGCGCCGGAGGCGTTCGCGCAGCTCGTTCCCGTGGTGCGCGCCCCCGCGCGCCGCGCGAAGGCGCGCGACGCGGCATCGCGTGCGCTTCCGGCCGGCGAACCCGCCGCGGCGCACCCCCCGTCCGCGCTGCACGCGTTGCGGACCATCGTGCTCCGCTTCGCGGGTTCCTTCGCCGGCCTCATGAAGCCGGCGTCGGGGCCAGCGCATGCGCCGCGCTCGTCCCCGCGACGAAGCCGCTCGCCCAGGCCCACTGGAAGTTGAAGCCGCCGATGCGGCCGTCGACGTCGAGTACCTCGCCCGCGAGGTGCAGCCCCGGCGCCACCCGGCTCTCCATGGTCTCGAGCCGCACCTCGGCGAGCGGCACGCCGCCCGCGGTCGCCTCGGCGAACGTGTAGCCGCGGTCACCCTCGACCGGCAGCGGCGTCGCCGTGCACGCGGCGACGAGCGCGCGCCGCCTCTCGCGCGGGAGCTGCTGCACGGTGGCGCCGCCGTCGATTCCCACGGCCTCGAGCAGCGCCCGCACCAGCCGCTCGGGGAGCCGTTCGCGCAGGAACGCGCCCGCGGTGCGTCCCTTCGCCTCGACGAGCGCGCGGTCGAGCGCCTCCGCGTCGGTGCCCGGCATCCACGAGAGCTCGAGCCGTGCCGCGGGGTCGCCGAACCGCGCCATGGTCCAGTGGCGGCTGATGTTCAGGACCGACGGGCCCGAGAGCCCGAAGTGCGTGCAGAGCGTGCTGTCGGCGAACGCCGCGAGGCGCTTGCCGCCGCCGGCGCGCAGCACCAGCTCGGCCGGCACCGTGAGCCCGCTGAGCGCGGTGATCCAGTGCCCGTGCGCGAGCCGCAGCGGGACCAACGACGGCACGACGTGGTCCGTGACCGAGTGGCCGAGTGCCTGCGCCATCGCGAGCCCGGCGCCGTCGGAGCCCGACTTCGGCAGCGCCTTCCCGCCCGTGCACAGCACCACGCGCCGCGCGTGCACCGCGCCGGAGGCGGCGAGTACCAGGAACCCGTCGCCCGCGGGTTCGATCCCCGTGACGCGGTCCGGGTGGCAGAGCCGCACGCCTGCATCCCGCGCCGCGGCGAGCAGTGCGTCGAGCACCGTGCGCGCGGAGTCGCTCACGGGGAAGAGCTTGCCGGTGTCCTCGCGCTTGAGCTCCACGCCGCGCTCGGCGAAGAAGGCCTGCGTGCGGTCCACCCCGAACCGGTGCAGCACCTTGCGGATCGCGGGAGGAGTGCTTCCCGCGTAGTCCGACGCGTCGACCCGCCAGTGCGTGACGTTGCACCTCCCGCCGCCCGCGACCAGGATCTTCGCGCCCAGACGCGCGGCCCCGTCGAACGCACGCACGTCGAGCGCCATGCCCGCCTCGCGCGCCGCGCGGCCGGCCCAGGTCGCGGCGAACAGGCCCGCGGCGCCTGCGCCCACCACCGCGAGGTCGCACGTGTCGGCCCGGTCGCTCACCGCGCCGGGCCGCCGGTCGCCGGCACCGTCGACTCGCCGAGCCGGACCTGGACCTCGACGTCGCGCGCCTTCTGCGATTCGTGGCGCAGCGTGATCGCCCGTCCCGCCTCTCCGCGCACAAGGAACCGTGCCGCGACCGACCCGTTGCCCGGGACGCCTCCCGGGAACCGCAGGGCGTGCGGCCGGCTCGCCTGCGGCTCGAAGGTGCGGTCGGTGCGGCGCTCGAGCGTTCCCGCGGCGACCACCTCGGCCCCGGCGAGCGTCAGGACGTCGTCGAGCCCGATCCCGCGGTCGGCCGCGCGCTCGGTGCGCGTCGGGATGAGGCGATCGTTCGCGACCGTCACCGTCACCTGCCACGTGCCCGGCGACAGCTCGGCGGTGTCGACGCTCTCGAACCGCAGGAGCGGCATCTGGTCGGCGTGGAACATGGTGAACGCGAAGTTCCGGTGCAGCTCCTCCTCCATCATGAACGGGGGCGGGATGCGCGCCGAGTGCTTGGTGCCGCCGCCCACGAGCACGGTGCCGAACTCCGGGTGCGCCACCTCGCGCAGCGGCACGCGGGTCTGGCCGAACAGCATGCGGTCGTTCCACATGCGTCGCTCGTCCTCCGACGGGTCCTGGCCGTCCTGCATGATGCGCTTGTCGGTCCACAGCTCGTTCGTGAGGGAGATGATGCCGAGGCCCTCGGCGAACCAGTTCACGGCGCCGCCGTGCACCGTGTAGAGGTCCTTGTGGATGACCATCGGGCGGTAGAAGGGCAGCATCGCGGCGCCGGCGTCCTGGATCCTCCGGTACGTCGCGACGTCGCCCGCCGGGTAGTCCGACTCGCGCTTGGGCGAGCCCGGCCCGCGCAGGATCATCCCTCCCGCGTTGTGGTAGCACTGCGCGGCGGCCACGTGCGGCTTGGTGCGCACCCAGTCCACGATCGCGCGCGTCTCCGGGTAGCAGAGCGGGTAGGCGCCCGCGCCGGACTGCACGTTCTCGGGTTCCCAGCCGCTCGGGAAGTTGCGGTTCATGTCGTAGCCGCCCGGGGCGTCCTCGTTGACGCGGCCGTCGCCGTCGTTGTCGAACCCCTCCTGCCCGGCCATCGACCAGTCGCCGTACTCGCGCGTGCCGTCCGCCTTCGGCTCGGCGGGCACGGGCACCATGCGGTTCGCGTCGCGCGGGTCGCGACGGTGGGTGCCGAACGGGTCGCGCCGCCACATCATGGTGATGTGCCCGTCGCCGTCGAGGTCGTCCGGCCCGTCCTCGTCGCACGCGCCGTCTCCGTCGTCGTCGGTCGGCTGCTGGCCCGTGCGGGCCGAGTTGGGCGTGTGCGCGTCGGCGAACCAAGTGGCGCGTCCGTCCGGGTTCACCAGCGGCACCAGGTAGAAGGTGCATCGGTCGACGAGCTCGGTGAGCTTCGGCACGTGGCCGTGCGCGCCCAGCAGGTACCACGCCGTGTAGGTGACCGTCTCGCTCGCCTGGATCTCGTTGGCGTGGATCGACCCGTCGACGTACATCGCGGGCTTCGAGCCCTCGTGGCCGGTCGCGGGGTTGTTGATGACCAGCGCGAGCATCGGCCGGCCGAGCGCGCTGGTTCCGAAGCGCTCGACCCGGCAGAGCGCGGGGTAGGCCTCGGCGAGCCGGAACATCTGGTCGTTGATGCCCTCGACGTCGGAGAAGCGGTTGAACGCGATCTCGACCTTCGACGGGATCTGCTGCTGGGCCCGGGCGGTGCAGCACGCCGCCGTGGCCGCGATCGCCGCGACGCCCGTGCGCGCCCGCCGTGCGAACGCGGCGCTCATCGCCCGCCTCCCGTCTTCGCGGCGCCTTCCGACGCGGCCGCCTGCGCCGCGGCGCGCTTCCCGTCGACGAAGGCGTGCGACGCGACGACGCGGCCCGCGTGGACGACCTCGACGGTCACGGCCTCGCCCTGCGACGCGCTGACGATCCACGTGAACCGCTCCTGCGCCCCCGCGTCGAGGCCGCGCATGACCTGGACGCGCTTGCCCGACCGGATCCGGTCGACCGACGACGAGATCCGCACCACGTGCGCCTGCGCGACGCCCTCGGCTCGGCCGCCGCGCATCACGGTGGGCAGCCTCCCGGTGTTGGCGATCGAGGTCTCGATGCGCCAGAGGCCGGGACCGAGCGCCGTGACCGTGGGCTCGGCGAGCATCACCTTCGCGCGCGCCGCGGCGATGCGCTCGAGGAACTGCGCGTTCTTGGCCGCGAGCTGGGCGACCTGGTCGACCGGCGGGTTCTCGCGGAACCCGGGAACCCATCCGCCGACCTCGACCTCGAAGAGCTGCGGGTGCGGCTGCTTGGTCCAGGGAACGAACCCGCGGCCGCCTCGCACTTCGTCGCTGTAGCGAAGCCACGCGGCCTCCTCGGGGTCCGCGGGGGCGGGCGGTGCCGGCGTCCCCTCGGGCGGCTTCGGCGCGTCCGGCAGGTCCGGGCGGCCCCACAGCGTCGTCGCGAACGTCGGGATGCCCCGCTGCGCGTTCATCCACGCGACGAAGCTGCCCGACGTGTCGGCGCCGGCCGCGCGGGTCTGCCCCGTGATCTCGCGGCAGGCCTTCGCGAGCTCGCCGTAGGCCGCGGCGTCCGCCTCGTCGATCATCCACGGCATGCCGTGCGGCGTGCGCTGGCGCGCGTCGGGGACGTTGACCACCGTGTCGTGGCGTCCGAGCACGACGGCGCCGACGAGCTGCGGCTGCGCGATGACGAAGTCCGCGAGCCACTTGCTCTCCGGCGCGAGCAGCGGATAGACGCCGGCCTCGTCCTCGAACTCCGGCCACCGGTGCGGGAAGTTCCGCTCCGGGTCGATGCCGCCGACCCAGTCCTCGCCGATGCGCCCGTCCGCGTCCGCGTCGATGCCCTCGGTCCACACGGTCCACGTGGGCAGCTCGCCCTCGGCGGCCTTCGGCGCACGCATGAGGCGCGCGTCGGCGGGGTCGGTGACCATCGCCGGCTTCGTCCACGGCATGGCCTCTCCCGCCTTGCGCATCTGCGTGACGAGCCCGTCTCCGTTCAGGTCGCGCGGGGGGTCCTCGTCGCCGGGACCGTCCTTGTCGTTGTCGTGGGAGATCCCGTCGCCCGAATACGCACGGCGCACCCCGCGCGCGAACGCCTCGGCCGGGTCGGGGTTGCCGCGCGGAACCACGTGCACGGTGATGCCCGCGAGCCCGCCCGGCCAGTCGCGCACGATCCGATCGGCGATCGCCAGCGCGGCCTCGGTGGTGGACCAGCGGTGGCCGTCCATGCCCGCGACCACGAGGATGGCGGGCTGCGCGTCGGCCTTCGAGACGTCCTCGGCGAGCGTCAGCAGGTGGATGGGCCGGTCCACCGGGCTCTTCGCGGCCACGCGCAGCGACGCACGGCCCGCGTTCGCCTTCGCGAACGACTCGAGGTGGGCCGTGAGCGACGCGGTGTCGCGCGCCTCGACGGGCGCGAAGGCCGGGGTCGCCGCCGCGGCCGCGGCGGGCGTCGCGTCCTGGTGCGCGGGGATCGAGGCGAGCAGCGCGGGGAGCAGGGCGATCACGGGGTTCATGCGGGGTCCTTCGGGCGTCCTTGCGCGGGGTTTCAGAGTTCCGGTCGTGCGCCCTCGACCATGGCGGCGTCCTCGAGGACGTACAGCCCCACCAGCCAGTTCTCGATGAGGTACGGGTCGACGCGGAGGCGTCCCTTGACGCCCCCGAAGTTGAACGTCGCGTGCGCCCCCGAGCGCTTCGCCGGTTCGAGGAGCTTGACCTCGATCGCGTCGTACGGCGTGGGCGGCACGCCGATGCAGCAGCCGTCCCACTGGTTGAGCATGACGAGGAGCTCCTTCGTCTCGCTCACCATGAGCGGGAACGCGAGGTAGCCCTCGACCTGCACCCACGCGCCGTCGAGGAGCGCGACGCGCTGCGGCATGTCGTGCTCGTTGAGGCGCGGGACGTAGGTCTCCGAGGCGCTCGCGAGGCATTCCCAGCTCACGCGGTACGGGCTCTCCTTCGTGCCCTCGCCGCGGATCTCGTAGCGGCCGTCGGCGTAGAGCAGCCGATCGCCCGTGCGTGCGTCGGTCTTCGGGACGATGTTGCCGGCCACCACGGTGGATCCGGCGATCTTCCGGTCGAGCCCCGTGTCGACCGCACCGGGCTCGCGCACGACGGGCGCGCGCGCGGGGCGGGGCGCGTCGACGGCGGGGGGCGCGCCCGGCGCGGGTGCGGTCGCCTGCGTCGCGGGTGCCGGCGTGCCCTGCGCGGGCAACTCGGTCGGGGGCGCCGCCGACGACGCGCGCGGCGCATCGAGCGTGGGCACGGCGCCGCGGGACCCCGCCGGCGACGGCCGGTGGTCCATCATGAGCAGCGCCGCGGCCGCCCCGACGAGCAGGGCACCGACGATCCAGATGGCGCGCATGCCGCTCATCGCACGGGCCTCATGCCGCGGGCCGGAGGCTGTCCGCCACCGGCACCTGGTACGCGCGCCACGCCGGCAGCATGCCCGCGAGCGCGCTGAGCGCGACCGCGCCGCCCGCGACGATGACCGTCGAGCGCGCGTCGAGCGCGGGGTCGATGACGAGCCCGATCGACGCGCGCAGCCAGGCGCTCGCCGCGATGCCGCCCACGAGCGCCAGCACCACGCCGAGCGCCGCGCCCCCGAACCCGATCAGCAGGCTCTCGGTGACCACCATGCCGAACACGCGGCCCCGGCTCGCGCCGAGGACGCGGAGCACCGCCACTTGCCGCGTGCGCGCGGCCATGGAGTTGTAGAGGGCCAGCATGGTGCTCACGGCGCTCGAGACGAGCACGACCACCGCCATGCCGATGAACAGCCCGTCGACGTTCGAGACGATCTCGAAGAGCCGCTGGATCTGCTGCGCCGGCTGCGCCACCACGATCGACGTGTCGCGGCGCAGCGTGTCGAACTGCTGCTGCATCGCGGCGCTCGCGTCGCTTCCCGGGCGGGTCGGCAGGCGCAGCAGGATGCCCGTCACCATGCGGTCGGCGTCGACGAGGTCGGCCGGCCCCACCTTCGCGTGGTCGCCCTCGCGCTCGCGGCGGTCGAACGCGTGCAGGATCCAGCTCGACTCGAGGTCGACGAAGAGCGCGCGGTCGTGCGCGCTGCCCGAGGGCTCGAGGATGCCGACCACCTTGAACGGGTACTCGGTGTGCACGTGGCCCGCATGCTCGTCGCCGCCCTCGCGGCTCGAGCCCGAGCCATGCGTGAGGAAGACCTCCTGGCCCATGCGGAGGCCCGAGCCCTTCGCCGCCGCCGCGCCGAGGACGATCTCGAACGGCCGCTCGAAGAGGCGGCCCTCGCGAAGCCTCCACGGCTCGCCGGCCACCGGCTCGAACTTCGTGAGGAAGTCGGCGCTCGTGGCCATGGTCGGGAACCCGCGGTAGCTGTCGCCCTGCTGGGTGGGGATCGCCCACAGCCACGGGAACGAGCCGCGGATCTGCTGGTACTTGGACCAGGGAATCGGGTTCGCCGGGGCGTTCGCGTAGAAGATGCCGTTGAGCACCGCGACCAGCGGGCTGGGGTCCGCGCTCACGAGGAGGTGCGTGTTCCCGGAGCCGCGGTCGAACGCCTCGCGCGACGCCGTGCGCATGCCCAGGAGGACCAGCAGCAGCCCCACGCTGACGCCGACCATGCCGACCGTGACCCACGTCGAGAGCGGGCGGGCCTGCAGGCTGCGCAGCACGATGCGCGTGTCGGTGAGCGTCCGGCTCATGCCGCGGCCCCCCGCGCGAAGCGCTCGATGTCCTCGACGCGCGCGAAGCGGCCGCGCATCGAGGGGTCGTGGCTGGTGCAGAGGAGCGCCGCGCCGGCGTCGCGGCACGCGCGCTGGATGAGGTCCATCGCCTCGGCCGCGTGCGCGGGGTCGAGGCTCGCGGTGGGTTCGTCCGCGAGCACCAGCGCGGGGCGCGCCGCGAGCGCGCGCGCCACCGCTACGCGCTGCTGCTGCCCCACCGACAGGCGGTCGACGTCCGCGTCCGGGTCGGGGATGCCCAGCGCCTTGAGGAGCCCCAGCGCCCGCTCCTCGTGCTGCGGCACGGGCACGTCGCTGAACATGAGCGCGGCCAGCAGGTTCTCCGCGGCGGTGAAGCCGTGCAGCAGGTTGAAGGTCTGGAACACCATGCCGATGCGCCGGCCGCGCGCGCGGTCACGCGCGGCGCCCTCGAGCGCGGTCATCCGCACGCCGCCGACCTCGATCGAGCCCGACTGCGGGTCCCGGAGGCCCGCCACCAGCTGAAGCAGCGTGCTCTTGCCGCGGCCCGACCCGCCCGCGAGCAGCACGTGCTCGCCGGCGTCGACGCGCAGCTCGGGGACATCGAGCGCGAACGACCCGCCCGCGTGCGTGAATCGCAGGTCCTTGACGTGGAGTGCAGGATCGGCCATGGGTCCCGGAGTGTAGGTGCGGCGGGCTCAGGCGACGTCGCCGAGCCCGAGCGCGTCGCCGTACGCCTGCATGAGCTTGCGGCGCATCAACGCGTGCCCGGGCCTGGCCAGGCCGGGATCGCGGTCGATCCACTCCTTGGCATCGCGGCGCGCGAGCCTCAGCAGCTCGAGGTCGTGCTCGAGGTCCGCGACCCGGAAGGGCGGGAGGCCGCTCTGACGGCTGCCGAAGAGTTCGCCCGGCCCGCGGATCGAGAGGTCGAGCTCGGCGATCTCGAACCCGTCGTCGGTGCCGCCGATGGCCTCGAGGCGCCGCGCGGCGTCCTCGGTCACCGGGTCGCCGACGAGGACGCACAGGCTGCGGCGCGTTCCGCGCCCCACGCGCCCGCGAAGCTGGTGGAGCTGCGCGAGGCCGAACCGGTCCGCGTGCTCGACCACCATCAGCGAGGCATTCGGGACGTCGACCCCCACCTCGATGACCACCGTCGCGACCAGCACGTCGAGCTCGCCGCGGCGGAACGCGTCCATCGTCGCCTCGCGGCGGTCGCGCGGCATCTGCCCGTGCACCGTCCCGACGCGCAGCCCCGCGAACGGCCCGGCCGCGAGCGCCGCGGCCGTGCCCTCGGCATCCTTCAGGCCCGAGGCGCTCTCCTCGACCGCGGGCACCACCACGTAGCACTGCTCGCCCGCATCGATCCGCGTGCGGACGTACGCATAGACCTCCGCCTCCCTCGCGCGCCCGACGACCCGCGTCGAGACCGGCTGGCGGCCGGCGGGCCGCGAGCGGATGACCGACACGTCGAGGTCGCCGAACACCGTGAGCGAGAGCGTGCGCGGGATGGGCGTGGCGGTCATCACGAGCACGTGCGGCACCTCGCCGGTCGTCGCCGCGGCCTTCGCGCGCATGGCGGCGCGCTGCTCGAC
>CAYSFS010000023.1:0-9896 GCA_964430235.1 uncultured Chitinophaga sp.
TCCAAGGGCCCGGCCGCCGAGGCATCCAAGGGCTCGGGCCCCCACGCCTCGCCCGCAGAAAAGCGCGCGAGCCCGGCCATGTCGGCCGGGCTCGCGGAATTCGTGGCACGTGGCGTGAAGCCGAGGCTTACTTGACCTCGACCTTGGCGCCGGCGGTCTCGAGGGCCGCCTTGAGCTTGTCGGCGTCTTCCTTGGAGATCTTCTCCTTGACGGCCTTCGGCGCGCCGTCGACGACGGCCTTCGCGTCGGCCAGGCCGAGGCCGGTGGCCTCGCGCACGACCTTGATGACGTTGATCTTGTTCGCGCCGGCCTCCTTGAGGATGACGTCGAACTCGGTCTGCGCGGCAGCGGCCGGGGCAGCGTCACCGCCGCCGGCGGCGGCCATCATCACGGCGCCGCCCGCGGCGGGCTCGATGCCGTAGGTTTCCTTCATGTAGTCCGCGAGGTCCACCGCGTCCTTGAGGGACAGGGCGGCGATCGAGTCGCCGAGGGTCTTGATCTTCGCGTCGAACGTCTTGGCTTCGGTGGCGGTCATTGCTGTGAGCTCCAAATCTCTTGCTGGACCCGCGAGAGGAACCGGAACGCCCGGTTTTTAACCCGCCATGCGGGCCAGTCGCGAGGTGATTGGACGAAACGTGAATCGGCCGGTCAGCCGGCCTTGGCGGTGATGGGCTCGCCCTTCTCGAGGCGGCCCTGGATTTCCTTGACGATCCCCATCACGCGGCCACCCGGGCCCTTGACGGCGCCCATGAGGTTGCGGGCGGGGGAGAGCACGAGCGTGACGACGTTGGCCTGGGCCTCCGCCTTCGTGGGCATCTTGCTCAGCTTGTGGACGCCGACCGGGCCCTCGTAGACCACGCCCTCGAGGATCGCGGCCTTGAAGACGAACTTCTCGACGCCCTTCGCCCACTTCACGAGGTCGCGGGCCAGGTCGATGACGCTGTCCTGCGAGTAGACGACGGCCGACGGGCCGGCGAAGTGCTGGGCGAGCGGCTCGAGCGCGTGGCCCTTGAAGGCCTCGCGGGCGAGGGCGTTCTTGACGACGGCGACCTTCACGCTCTTGCGCGCGAAGTCGTTGCGCATCTTGTTGGTGGCCGGGGCGTCGAGGCCGCGGATCTCCACCAGCACTGCGCCTTCGACGCCGGTGAACCGCTTGCGGTACTCGGCGACGATCATGCTCTTGACGGGCTTGGACATGGTGTTGGCTCCTGTGGATGGGCGGCGATCAGACCGCCACGGGGACGCCGGGGCTCATGCAGCCCGCCACGACGCACTTCTTGACGTAGGTGCCCTTCGCGGTGTTGGGCTTGGCCTTGAGGATGGCCTGGACGAACGCGTTCAGGTTGTCGACGAGCTTGTCGTCGCTGAAGGACATCTTCCCGATGACGCCGTGGATGTTGCCCGCGTCGTCGTTGCGGTACTCCTGCTTGCCCGCCGCGTACTCCTTGACGGCCTCGGGCACGTTCGGGGTCACGGTGCCGGCCTTCGGCGAGGGCATGAGGCCCTTGGGGCCGAGCACCTTGCCGAGCTTGCTGACCACGCGCATCATGTCCGGGCTGGCGACGGCGACGTCGAAGTCCATCCAGCCGCCCTCGATCTTGGCCACGAGCTCGTCGGCCCCGGCCTCGACCGCGCCCGCCGCCTTCGCCGCGGCCACCTTGTCGGAGCCGCAGAAGGCGATCACGCGCGCGCTCTTGCCGATGCCGTGGGGCAGGGCGATGGAGCCGCGCATGGCCTGGTCGGCCGCCTTCGGGTCGATGCCGAGGTGGAAGCACACGTTCACGGTCTGGTCGAACTTCGGCGCCTTGAACTTGCGGAGCGCCGCGATGGCCTCGGCCGGCGCGACCGCCGCCTTGACCGCGTGCTCGTTGCTCGCGCGCATGCGCTTGCCGTTGCCGACCGCCTTCTTCGTCTTCGCGATAGCCATGGCTTACATCCCCTCCACGGTGACGCCCATCGAGCGTGCGCTTCCGGCGACGATCCGCATCGCGGCATCGAGGCTGGTGGTGTTCAGGTCCTTGATCTTCTCCTCCGCGATCTTCTGGACCTGGGCCTTCGAGATCTTGCCGACCTTCTGCGTGTTCGGCGTGCTCGAGCCCTTCTCGATCTTGATCGCGTCCTTGATGAGCGCGGAGACCGGGCTGGTCTTGATCTCGATGTCGAAGCTCTTGTCGCCGTAGACGGTGACGACGCAGCCGACCATGCGGCCGTTGAGGGCCTTGGTCAGGTCGTTGAACTTCGTGATGAACTGCCCGGGGTTGACGCCGTTGGCGCCGAGCACGGGACCGAGCGGGGGGGCCGGGGTGGCCTTTCCGCCCGGAGCCATGAGCTTGAACTGCTTGGTGACCTTCTTGGCCATGGTTCCTACCTCCGACCGAGCCGGCCCTCCTTCGGGCGACCGCAGGGTTCCAAGAGCCTGCGGCGGATCAGTCGTACAAGCGGTGCGGGATGAAGAGGAACGAGTGTAGCGAAACCGCCCTTGGATTCAAGGGGCGGGCGCACGCGGTGCGCTGCCAATAATCGAGTCGTTCAGGTGCCCCAGCTGCCCAGGAGCAGGCCGAGGTCGATGCCGTCGACGGTACCGTCGCGGTTGAAGTCGGCGCGCGAGTTCCCGATGCCCCACGAGCCGAGCAGCTCGCCGAGGTCGATGCCGTCGACGTTGCGGTCGCCGTTGAGGTCCCAGGGGTAGGCGCGGCCGCCGCGGGTCAGGCGGTCGGGACCGACGACGCCGAACGGGATGCCGGGGCCTTCCATGCGCAGGATGCATCCCGCGCCTCCGCCGTTCTCGAAGAACTCGACCCGCAGGGCGTGCTTGCCGGGGCCCAGGACGATCGAGCCCGAGCGCTCGAGCATTCCGTGGAGCCCGTCGTTGTTCACCACGAGCCGGTCGCCGATCCACACGCGCGAGCCGTCGTCGCTCTCGATGGCGATGCGGTGCGTCCCCGCCTGGTCGACGCGCAGCCAGCCGGTCCACACCGCCCCGACCTCCTCCGCGCGGCCGCTGCCGGCGAAGTTGCCGCCCGTGGAGGCGACGTCGATGTTCGGCATGACTTGCTGCGAATACGGCGTGAGCGTGCCGAAATCAGGCAGGGACTCGGGCGCGGCCAGCGCGTAGTACGCGACGGCAAGCCCCGGCACGTCGCCCTTCGCGTTCTCGGGGTGACGGATGGGCGTCACCGAGACCGTGGCGGTGGCCGGGTCCGAGAGGCCTCCGGACGCCTCGCGCACGCGGTAGGTGAACCGGTCGGTGCCCGCGAATCCCGGGGCGAGCTCGATGCGCACGCCGGGCACGGCGCCCGCCGCGGGCGGGATCACGGTCAGCGGGAAGCCCGCCTCGCTCGTGGCGGGGACCGCCGCGAGCGACACGGCCTCGCAGTTGGCGATCGCCTCGTTGGCGAGCACGTCGAGCACGGGCGTCGTGCCCTGCGTGACGACCAGCGACTCGGACACGGAGACGGCGCCCGAGTTTTCGGCGGTGAAGTTGCACCACGTGCCGACGAAGCTCTCGATCGACGCGACGTTGAGCGGATGGAACCGCAGGCCGACGTTCGCGAGGCCGCCCGAGCACAGGTGGCAGTAGCTCATGATCGTGCCCTGAGCGGTGCACTCCTGCGCGGCCTGGCACTGGCCGAAGTAGCCGTTGGGCGCGCACGAGTCGCCCGGGGTCGGGCAGTAGTTGTGGGTGTGCGGCGCGCCCACGTTGTGGCCGAGCTCGTGCGCCGTGACCATGATGTCCCAGTTGCCGCCGTTGTAGTCGGCAAGCGGGTAGGGGAACCACCCCGAGAGGTTGCCCGACACCGAGTACGCGTAGCTGCTGGCGCATGCGGCGCTCAGCCATGCGACGCCCCCGCCGAGCCCGCGACCGCTGAGCATCGCGGCGACGTTGCGCTGCACGGCGCCCATGTTCGCCTCCCAATGGTCGCGGAACTCGAACAGCTGGTTGCCCGCTCCGGACTGCGTCCACGGGTCGGCGTCGGACTCCCAGACGCGCAGGAACGAGACGCTGGGGCGGACCTTGAGGTCCGCGTCGTAGATCTGCGAGATGCCCGCGAACAGGGTGCCCACGTACGCGGTGAGCGCGGCGGTCGGGTCGTTCGAGGCCGCGAAGTTCTGGCGCAGCTCCCAGTCGGTCTCGACCGCGACGCGCAGCTGGCGGCACGGCTGTGCGCCGGCCACGCCGCCCTCGGGCTCCGCGGGCGCGTCCGGCGCGGGCTGCGCGTCGCAGATCCACGGGTCCCACCGGAACGTGCCCTCGGGGACGTCGGCGAGGATGAAGCTGGTCACGGGCCCGGCGCTTCCGGCGCGCGGGCTCGCGATGACGGCGGTGCCCCAGGAGCCCTGCACGAAGCCCATGACGCCGGTGGGCGTGCGCGCGAGCATGGCGCGCGAATCGGGCTCGCCCTCGACGGTGCCGGACCAGTACTGCGCGTCGGGCCGTGCCACCGGGCGTTCGGTGACGCGTCCGCTCGCGTCGATGCGGGCGGCGACGATGCGCGCGTCGGCCGTGAACGGGTCGACCCGGCGGAGCACCAGCGTCGCGGTGCGCGCGGGACCGATCGGCATGCCGGTGAACCGGACGAACTCGTCGCCCGCCACCGCGTCGAACGCGGCGTCGACCGGCGCGAGCGCGGCGACCGAGGCCCGAAGGTGCTCGGGCACGGCCGCGGAGGGCAGCACCTCGAAGGGCGCCGGCGCGGCGCGCTCGATCGACTGGGCGGGGGCGGCGGCGGACAGTGCCGCCGCGAGGAGCGCGGTGGGGAACGCGAATCGCATGGCTGTCGCGACTGTAGCCGCTCTCGGACCTTGGGGTAGCGCGGGCCCGCGGTTTGGGGGAAGTTTGCGAGGTCGCGTTCGGGTCGGTCCGGGGGGGGCGGCCGCCCGGCGCCCGCTATCGGACCGCGAGCGCGCACATGACCTCGACCCCGGTGGCGATCGCGTCGTCGTTGAAGTCGAAGTCGGGGGCGTGAAGCGGCGGGTACGGCGCGCCGCCCGGGGCAAGCCCGAGCGCCCAGTAGCAGCTGCGCGCGTGCGGGCCGTAGAAGGCGAAGTCCTCGCCGCCCATCACCGGGGCCGCGAGCGTCCGAACCCGGTCGGCCCCGAGCGACTCACGGGCGACCCGCTCGAACTCGGCGACGGCGGCCGCGTCGTTGACCGTCACCGGGTAATTGCGGTGGATCTCGACCGCGGCGCGGCAGCCGTGCGCGCGCGCCACGCCCTCGGCGACCTCCCCGATGCGGCGCTCGACGAGCGCGCGCGTCGGCTCGCTGAGCGAGCGCTGCGTTCCCTTGATGACCGCCCGGTCGGGGATGACGTTGAACGCGTTCCCCGCCTCGAGCACCGTCACGCTGACCACCGCGGCATCGAGGGGGTCGACGTTGCGCGCGACGATCGACTGCAGCGCGGTCACGATCGCCGCAGCGCAGACCACCGGGTCGTGCGCGCGGTGCGGCCAGGCGGCGTGCGCGCCCGCGCCCTCGACGGTGACCTGGAAGCGGTCGCTCGCGGCCATGATGGGGCCGACGCGCGTCGCCACGGTGCCGAGGGGCAGCTCGGGCCAGCCGTGGAGCGCGTGGATCGACGCGACGCGCGGCCCGAGCCGGGAGCCGTCGAGCGCGCCGTCCTCGACCATGCGCTTGCCGCCGGCGCCGCCCTCCTCGGCGGGCTGGAAGACGAGCGTGACGGGGCGTGGCAGCGCCGACTCCGCGGCGAGCCGCGCGAGGACGCGCGCGGTGCCGAGCAGCACCGCGACGTGCCCGTCGTGGCCGCAGGCGTGCATGCGGCCCGGGACGGTCGACGCGTGAGCGCGTCCATGTCGGCGCGCAGCGCAACGCACTCGCCCGCGGGCGCAGGCAGGTGCGCAAGGATGCCGGTCCCGCCCGCGAGGCCCGTTTCGTGGCGGACGCCCGCGTCCCGCAGCTCACGCGCGATCACGCCCGCCGTGCGGACCTCCTCGTAGCCGACCTCGGGATGCATGTGCAGGTCGCGGCGGATCGCGACCAGCCGCGGGAGTTCCTCGGCGGCCAGTGCCCGGATGCGCTCGACGGAGGGTGCGGTGGGCATGGGCGCAGGCTACTTGCGCAGGGGCGGCAGGCCGCACGCCTCGCGGCCCGCGTTCATCTTGGCGAAGGCGCCCTTGTCGTGGTGGATGAGCCGGCTCAGCTGGCTCATGGTGATGCCGAGCAGCGCGGCCGCGCCGGCGACGTCGTAGCGCCGCGCGACGACGAGGTCGAGCGCCTCGGCGAGGAGCCCGGGGTAGTCCTCGTGGTCCGGGTTCACCGTGAGCTTGTTGCCCTGGCGGCGGCGCTGCCACAGCGCGCTGCACTGGTGCACGTCGCGCGAGACCAGCGTGCGCACGTGCGACGCCAGCCGGCGGCGCAGGCGCTTGACCGCGTTGCGCCGGTTCTCGACCTGGCTGCGGCGCTCGGTGGCCTGCGCCTCGATGCCCGACGGCCGATGCACCACGAACACGGCGGTATCGACGCGGTTGCGGTGCTGCCCGCCGGGGCCGCCCACGCGGCCGGAGGTGAACTCGCACTGGCGCAGGAGGTCGGACTCCTCGAGCGTCGCGGGATGGGGCGCGTCGACCATCACGTAGGCGGGGTCGACGAAGGGCGGTCGGTAGGCCACGCGCGCATCGTAGGGAAGGCCCGGGACGCGGCCGTTGGCAGCGGGGCGGGGGCGCGCTATGATTGGGCGTCTCGCGGATGTGGCGAAACTGGCAGACGCGCTAGATTCAGGTTCTAGTGGGGTAACACCCATGGAGGTTCAAGTCCTCTCATCCGCATTGCGCGGGCTCCCGGCTCCGGGGGCCCGTGTCGCTTTTCGGGCCGGTTGCTACCGTGTCCCCAGGCCATGATGCGCGCGTACCTCGATTGCAACGCGACCACGCAGCCGCTGCCCGGGGTGGTGGCGGCGATGGTCGGGGCGCTCGAGGGCGGCTGGGGCAACCCCTCGAGCGTGCATCGCGCGGGGATCGACGCGCGGCACGCCGTGGAGCTCGCGCGCGAGTCGGTGGCGCGGCTCCTGGGCGCGCAGCCGCGCGAGGTGACGTTCACGAGCGGCGGCACCGAGAGCGCCTCGCTCGCGATCGCGGGCACGCTCGACGCGCTGGCCGGTCCGCGTACCGTGATCTCGATGCGCACGGAGCACAGCGCCGTGCGCGAGGCATGCGAGGCGCTCGCCGCGCGCGGGCGAGCGCGCGTGGCCTGGGTGCCGCCGGCGGAGGGCGGCGTGATCGACCTCGGGGCGCTCGACGCGGCGCTCGACGCCCACGCGGGCGACGTGGCGCTCGTGAGCGTGATGTGGGCGAACAACGAGACCGGCGCCGTGCAGCCGGTGGACGCGGTGGGCGAGCGGTGCCGCGCGCGCGGCGTGCGGTTCCACTGCGACGCCACGCAGTGGGTGGGCCGCATGCCGACCGCGCTCGCGGGCGGCGCGATCGACCTCGTCACCGTGTCGGCGCACAAGTTCCACGGCCCCAAGGGCGTGGGTGCGCTGTGGGCGCGGGGCGGCGTGCGGGTGGCGCCGCAGGTGGTGGGCGGGCCGCAGGAGCGCGACCGGCGCGGAGGCACGGAGAACGTGCCGGGGATCGTGGGCATGGGCGCCGCGGCCGAGGCGGCCATGGCGTGGCTCGCCGACGAGGACGGGCGCGCGCGCGGCCGTGGGCTCCGTGACCGGCTCGAGGCGGGCGTGCTGGCGCGCGTGCCGGACGCCGTGGTGAACGGCGCAGGGGTCGAGCGGCTGTGGAACACCACCAACATCGGGTTCCCGGGGCTCGAGGCCGAGGCGCTGCTGCTGCTCCTCTCCGAGCGCGGCGTGGCGGCGAGCGCGGGCGCCGCGTGCTCGAGCGGGTCGCTCGACCCCTCGCCGGTGCTGCTGGCGATGGGCGTGCCCGAGCGCGTGGCGCACGGGAGCGTGCGGTTCAGCGTGTCCCGCCTGACGACCGGCGACGAGGTCGAGCACGCGGTCGAGGCCGTCGCGGCGAGCGTCGAGCGCCTTCGCCGGTCGGCGTGAGGGCCGGCGCGGATACGATTTCCCGCATGACCCGGTCGCCGATCGCCCCGGTGCGTTCGTCCCTCCTCGCCGCGGCCCTCGCCGCCCTCTGCGCGCTCGGCCTCGGCTCGCGCGCGCACGCGCAGGGCGCGATCGGCGTCGCGACGTCCATCACCGTGCAGCAGTTCATGGAGGACCTCGCCAACTACGGCACGTGGACGCCGGACCGCACGTGGGGCTGGACGTGGCAACCTCGCGGCGTCCTCCCCAACTGGCGGCCGTACATGCAGGGCGAGTGGCAGGTCGCCGAGGGATTCGGCCTCTACTGGCACAGCTACGAGGCGTTCGGCTGGGCCGTCTACCACTACGGCCGCTGGATGTGGCAGGACCACCGCGGGTGGGTGTGGGTTCCCGACAAGACCTGGGGCCCCGGCTACGTGAACTGGGCGTACGGCGAGGGCTACGTCGCGTGGACCCCGATGGCCCCGACGGGCCCGGGTCCGCAGGGAATCGTCAACGGCCAGTGCAAGAACCCCGCGTGGCAGTGGATCATCGTCCCGCAGCCCTCGCTCCTCACCGGCAGCGTCTGGCAATGGGCGATCCCGAGCGCGCGCAACGTGAACGTCCTGCCGCACCTGAAGCAGAGCACCGTGTACTCGGGGGTGAGCGACTACAGCATCCCGAAGGACATGCTTCTGGCGATCTCGGGAAGCGGCGACCCCGCGCAGGTGGTGTCCTTCCAGATGACGCCGCTGGCGGTGACGCAGGGGAACAACCGCGGCGTGATCCTGGCCTACGCGCCGGTCCTCACGGGCGGCGCGCAGCCGCTGTCGCAGGGCTTCAAGCGGGCGATGCCGACGCCGCCCCACGCACCGCCGCCGCCCTCGATGCCGAAGCCGCCCTTGCCGCCCACGTGGCGGCCGGTCGCGCCCTCGCAGGGCATGACCGAGCAGCAGGGCGAGGCGCGCCGCGACCAGCTGCTCGCGGTCTACCGCCACGGCGAGGCGCAGCGCGTGGCGCTCGCGCAGAGCTTCGACCCGTACGCGCCGCCGATCAGCACGTGGAACGCGAGCAACGCGCCCCAATGGAAGGCGAACGAGGATGCCGAGCTCAGCGCCGAGGACCAGCGCCAGGTGGCCCTGCAGCGTGCCGGCGCCTACGGCGGCTCGCCCTACGCGGCGCCGCAGCAGCCGCAGAGCTTCGAGGCGCCGCAGGGGAAGTGACGTCCGTCACGGGCGGCCGCGCCACGCGCGGTACCGGGCGATGAGCGCGCCGGTGCTCGCGTCCGGCGCGGGTTGCCGCGGGCCGTCGAGCATGGGCAGCAGCGTCCCGCACACCTTCTTGCCGAGCTCGACGCCCCACTGGTCGAAGCTGTTGACGTTCCAGAGGGCGCCCGCCGTGAACGTGGCGTGCTCGTAGAGCGCGACGAGCCGGCCGAGCGCGCGCGGCGTGCGCCTGCGGCAGAGGAGGAACGAGGTCGGGCGGTTGCCGGGCATCACCTTGTGCTCGACGAGGTGCCCGGGCGTGCCGAGCGCGCGGAGCTCCTCGGCGGTCTGGCCGAAGCCCATCACGCGCGCCTGCGCCACGGCGTTGGCGAACAGCATGTCGTGCATGCCCAGCGAGTCGGCGTTCGGCTCGGCGAAGGCGACGATGTCGGCCGGCACGGTGACGTTGCCCTGGTGCAGCATCTGGAAGAACGCGTGCTGGCCGTTCGTTCCGGGCTCGCCCCAGACCACGGGGCAGGTGGTCCACGACACCGGGCGCCCGTCGAGCTGCGTGCGCTTGCCGTTGGACTCCATCTCGAGCTGCTGCAGGTACGCGGTGAAGCGGTGGAGGTGCTGGCAATAGGGAAGCACCGCGTGCGCGCCGAAGCCGAGGTAGTCGGTGTTCCAGACCTGGAGCAG
>CAYSFS010000023.1:9996-22606 GCA_964430235.1 uncultured Chitinophaga sp.
GCGCGCGCGGTGCGGGCGTTGGCCATCGTCTCCTGCGTGGTGAAGGTCTTGCTCGCCACGATGAAGAGCGTCTCGGCGGGGTCGAGTCCCTGGGTCTTCCAGGCGAAGTCGCCGGGATCGACGTTCGACACGAAGCGGAACTCGAGGCCCGGGGCGGCGAAGTCGCGCAGCGCGTCGTTGGCCATCGCGGGCCCGAGGTCGCTGCCGCCGATCCCGATGTTCACGACGGTGCGGATCGGGCGGCCCGTGTGGCCCGTCCAGCGGCCGCACCGCACGTCGTCGGCGAACGCGGCCATGCGGTCGAGCACGGCGTGGACGTCCGGCACGACGTCGCGGCCGCCGGTGCGCATGACGGTCCCGCGCGGCGCGCGCAGCGCGACGTGGAGCACGGCGCGGTCCTCGGTGACGTTGATGCGCTCGCCCGCGAACATCGCCGCGCGGCGGGACGCGAACCCGGACTGTCCCAGGAGCGCGAGGAGGTCCTTCATGGCCGCGGCGTCGAGCCGCTGCTTGCTGAAGTCCAGGTGAAGGTCATGGGCCTCGGCGGACATCGCCTGCGCGCGCCCGGGCTCGCGGTCGAACAGCTCGCGCAGGTGGACGCGGCCGAGCCGTTCGGCGTGCGCCTGGAGCGATCGGTGGGCGGGCAGCGTGTCGAGCGGTGCGGGCGCGTTCATCGGGGACGTAGGATAGGGCGATGCCGAACGCCGTCCCCACCGCCGTGCTCTCCATGGCCGGGCAGTCCATCTGGATCGACAACATCACGCGCGCCATGCTGGGCGGGCAGCTCCAGCGCTACATCGCGGAGTGGTCGGTGGTCGGGCTCACGTCGAACCCGACGATCTTCGCGAAGGCGATCGCGGGCAGCTCGGACTACGACGCCCAGGTCGCGGCCCTCGCGGCGAAGGGCATGGGCGAGGAGGCGGTCTTCTTCGAGCTCGCGCTCGCCGACCTCACGCGTGCGTGCGACCTGTTCGCGGGCGTCCATGCGCGCACCGGCGGCGTCGACGGGTGGTGCTCGCTCGAGGTGAGCCCGCTGCTGGCCTACGACGCGGCGAGCACCGTGCAGCAGGCCGTCGAGCTGCACGCCCGTGCCGGGCGGCCCAACCTCTACATCAAGGTGCCCGGCACGAAGGAGGGCATCCCCGCGATCGAGGAGCTCACGTTCCGCGGCATCCCGGTGAACGTCACGCTGCTCTTCGACACGGCGCACTACCTGGCGGCGGCCGAGGCGTACCTGCGCGGCCTCGAGCGGCGCGTGGCCGCCGGCAAGGCGCCCGACACGCTCGGCGTGGCGAGCCTCTTCATCTCGCGTTGGGACGCCGCGCTCGACGCGAAGCTGCCGGCCGACCTCAGGAACCGGGTGGGCCTGGCGATCGGCGCGGACGCGTACGCGGCGTACGTCGAGCTCTGCTCGTCGCCGCGGTGGCTCGCGCTCCAGGCGAGGGGCGCGCGGCCGCAGCGGCTGCTCTACGCGAGCACCGGGACGAAGGACCCGAAGCTGCCGCCCTCGCTCTACGTCGAGGGCCTCGCGTCCGCGACCACGGTGAACACCGTGCCCGAGGCGACGCTGCAGTCGTTCCATGCCTCGGGCCGGGTGACCGCCGTGCTGCCGCCCGACGGCGGCCCGCTGCGCGCGGCGCTGGCCGGGGCGCGCGCGGCCGGCATCGACCTCGCGGGCACCGCCGCGGCGCTCCAGGAGCAGGGCGCGAAGGCGTTCGTCCAGAGCTGGAACGACCTCCTCAAGGACATCCGCGCGAAGTCGGGGGCGCTGGCGGCATGAGCGTCGCGGCGCACGGATTCCTCGACGAGCTCGCCTGGCGCGGGCTGCTTCACCAGACGACCTCCGAGACGCTGCCGAAGTACCTGGCGACCCCGGGACGCGTCGCGTACGCGGGATTCGACCCGACGGCCGACAGCCTGACGGTGGGCAACTACGTGCCGATGAAGCTGCTGGCGCACTGGCAGCGCGCGGGTCACCGCCCGATCGTCCTCATGGGCGGGGGCACCGGCCTGATCGGCGACCCGAGCGGCAAGAGCGCCGAGCGCCAGCTGCTGACGCCCGACGCGGTGGCGCACAACGTGTCGCGGCAGCGCGAGATCTTCGCGCGCGTCGTCGACTTCGCCGCGAAGGGCGACCGCGCCGCGAAGGTGGTCGACAACGCCGACTGGCTGCGCGGGCTCGGCTACATCGAGGTGCTGCGCGAGGTGGGCAAGCACTTCAGCGTGAACCAGATGATCATGCGCGACTCGGTGCGCACGCGGCTCGAGGGCCGCGAGCAGGGCATCAGCTACACCGAGTTCAGCTACATGATCCTGCAGGCCTACGACTTCCTGCACCTCTTCCGCTCCGCCGGGTGCACCGTGCAGCTCGGCGGCGCCGACCAGTGGGGCAACATCGTCAGCGGAATCGACCTCGTCCGTCGCGTCGAGCAGGGCGAGGCCTACGGCATCACGAACCCGCTGGTGACGAAGGCCGACGGCGGCAAGTTCGGCAAGAGCGAGAAGGGCGCGGTCTGGCTCTCGGCCGACCGCACCAGCCCGTTCCGCTTCCACCAGTTCTGGCTGAACACGGCCGACGCCGACGTCGGGCGGTTCCTGCGCTGGTTCACGTTCCTGCCGCGCGAGCGCGTCGAGGAGCTCGAGCGCTCCGCCGCGGAGCGCCCGCAGGAGCGCGAGGCGCAGCGCGCGCTCGCGAACGACATGACCGAGCTCTTCCACGGCCCCACCGAGCGCGCCAACGCCGAGGCCGCGGGCCGCGCGCTCTTCTCGGGCGAGGTGGGGTCGCTCGACGCGCGCACCGTCGAGGAGATCGCCGAGGACCTGCCCGTGACCGCGCTCGAGCCCGGGGAGCTCGGAGGCGAGGGGCTGGCGCTGCTGGACCTCCTTCCGCGCACCACGCTGGCCGCCAGCAAGCGCGAGGCGCGCGATTTCCTGGCCGCGGGCGCGGTGCTCGTGAACGGCACGAAGGCCGCGGCCGACGCCCGCCTCACGCCGCGCGACCTGCTGCACGGGCGCGTCGCGCTCCTGCGTCGGGGGAAGAAGAACTGGCACGCGGTGCGGGCCGGCGGCTGAGGTCCGCCCGCCGCCGTCGGCCCGACGCGTTCAGGGCCGCGGCGACGCCACGAGGTCGACGAGCACGGCCTCGCCGCTGCGCGCGCCGCCGGCCTCGATCACGCTCACTCCCTCGGGGAGCCGCCAGAACGAGACGGCCTGCCGCACCCGCCCCGGAAGCTCGGGCGCCGACGCGAGGTCCACGATCGCCGCGGCCGCGAAGGCCCCCGAGCGGAGCGCGTCGATGGACGCGCGCGGCCCGCTGACGACGACGCCCGCGATCGACTCCGCCCCGGGCGCGGCGGCGACGGTCCAGGACTGCGCGACGTCCGCGGGCACGCTGACGCGCACCGGGACGGACGCGATCCGGAACTCGGAGTCCGCCTTGAGGAGGGCGAACGACACCTTGGCGCGAGCCGGCACCACGCGGCACAGCTCGCGCCACCGTCCGAGCGACTCGGGCAGTCGCAGGTCGACGTCCACCTGCTGCGGCTTGCCGGGCTCGAGGTTCTTGGTGTCGACGATGGCGTCGACGGCGAGCCTCCCGAGCGCCTGGCGCGCCGCCGCCGGCACCGTGAGCGACACGACCGCGGGCTCGACCGCGATGTCGCCGCTCACCGACGCGCTGGGCAGGACCGCGGTCACCGGGACCTGCTCGGTGACGAGCTCACCGACCTCGAACGGCACCGTCTCGGGGCGGACGCGCACCAGCTCCGCGCCGCTCTCGGCGATGGCCGCGTTCGCCTGCATGGCGTCGCGCAGCGCGAGCACGTGGCTGCCCGGCTCCGACGGCACGCCGTCGGCGCCCGGCGAGAGCGGGATGCCCGCGCGGAGCGCGGTCTCCGCTCGCTCGATCGACCTCCGCGAGCCCCTCAGCTCAACCGACACCGTGACCGCCGCGGATGGTGCGACCCACGTCGCGCGCGGATCGGCGGGGGACAGCCGCACCGTTCCCGCGAGCGTGGCCGTCTCGCGCGTGCGGTCGTTCGCGTAGGCCCACACCAGCAGGGCGATGACCGCGGCCGCGACCACGTTCAGGGCCTCGCTGCGCCAGCGCGGTTCGTGCTTCATGCGGTCGCCTCCTTCGACGGCTCGCCGAAGCCCTCCTCGGACGCGAGCGCCTTGCGCAGCTCGGCCGCGAACGACTCGAAGGGGATGGGCTCGCTCAACGTGCCTGCCGACGCGATGCGGATGGCGCCCGTCTGCTCGCTCACCACCACCACCACCGCGTCGGATTCCTCGGTGGCCCCGACCGCCGCGAGGTGGCGGGAGCCGAGCCGCGGGGGAACGGCGCTCGCGTCGGCGAGCGGCAGCTGCACGTTCGCGGCGACGAGGCGGTCGCCGCTCACCACCACCGCGAGGTCATGGAGCGGGCTGTTGGGCCAGAAGATCGCCTCGAGGAGCCGGGCCGAGACGGCCGAGTCGAGCGCCACGCCGGTGCGCACCGCGTCGCCGAGCGGCACCGAGCGCTCGATGACGATGAGCGCGCCGAACTGGTTGCGGCTGAGGAACTCGACCGCCTCCTCGATCGCGGGCGCGGTCTCCGAGAAGCGCGTGTCGCGGCCGGCGAGCCAGCGCGACTGCCCGAGCCGCACGAGCGCCTGCCTGAGCTCGGGCTGGAAGATGACCACCAGCGCGAGCGCGAGCGTGCCCGCGAGCGCCTCGGCGACGAATCGCAGGCGCACGAAGCTGTCGCTGCCGCCGCCGGCGAACCGCAGGCTCAGGATGATGGCCGCCAGGACGACGATCACGCCCTTCAGGACGCCCGCCCCGCGCGTGCCGCGCAGGAAGCGCAGCACCACGAACACGGCCAGCCAGATCGCGGCCAGCTCGACCGCGATCGCGACCGGCTCGTTGCCGCGGAAGAGCTGTCCCATGCGCTCGAACATCGCGGTCGGAGCGTACCGGGCACGCCTCGCGCGCGGCGGGCGCCGTTTCCGCCGCGAGGCCCCCGGTACGATGGGCCCATGACCCGGACCATGGATGGTTTCACGCTCGGTCGCTTCACCGCCGCATGCGCCTCGACCGGGGCGCCCATCTCGCCGGGGGACGCCATCGTCGCCACGCTCTGCGAGGCCCCCGAGGGCACGGAGGGGCACGAGCTCGTGCGGCGCGACTACACGGCGGGCGCGTGGGACGCGGGCGCGCGACCCGACGGGCTGCTCTGCTTCTGGCGCACCGTCGCGCCCGCGCCGGACCAGAAGCGGCGCATGCTGGTCGACGACGACACGCTGCTCGAGCTCTTCGACCGGCTCGAGGGGGACGACCGCCCGCAGCGGATGGCGTACCGGTGGCTCATGTGCCTCATCCTCCTTCGCAAGAAGCTGCTGCGCCACGTGCGCGTCGAGCGCGTCGACGGCGGCGAGCGGTGGCTCGTGCAGAAGCGCGGGATGGACGAGACGATCCCGCCGATCGCGGTGACGAACCCGCAGATCCGCGAAGAGGACCTGCAGGAACTCGCCGAGCACCTCGGCGACGTCATGCAGAGCGAGCTGTGACGCGCCCGCGCGCGGCCTTCGCCGCGGCATGCGTCATGCTCGCGGCGCTCGCGCCCGGCGGCTGCGAGACCGTCCCGCACGCGGCGGCCGGAGGGGCCGGGGTCCCGGCCCCCGCCGCGGACGCGATCCTGAGGGCCGAGGAGTCGCGCGCCGGCTCGCTCGCATGGGTGCACGCGCGCGGCGTGGCCGAGCTCCGCTGGCGCGACGAATCGGGCGACCACTTCGAGCAGGGCGACCTCGACCTGCGGTGGTGCGCGGGCCGGGGAATCGCCGCGAGCATCTCGAAGTTCGGGGACCGTCATGCCTGGATCGGCTCCGACGGCGTGAGGTGGTGGAGATTCGCGCCGAAGGCGCGGCCGAGCACGTTGGACGTGGGCGTGCTCCAGGCCGTCCCGGGGGCCGAGCGTTCGGTCCCCGACGAGTGCGCGGTGACTCCTGCCCTCCTGGGGTTGGCGCCGCTTCGGCCGCTCGCGGGGGCCCGCGCGTCGATCGGCGGGACGCTCGCGTGGATCGAGCTCGATCCCGCGGGGCTGCCCTCGACGGAGGGTGGCCGGTTCGAGGCCGGCTTCGACGCCGAGACGCTCGAGCCGCGGGCCGTGCGCATGCTCGATGCCGTCGGCGAGGTCGCCTGGCGCGTGTCGTACGACGACGTGCGCTCGATCGAGGTTCCCGGCACCGCGCCCGGCGCATGGCCGCGCGCGCCGCGCCGCATCGAGGCGACCCGGGGCGAGGGCGGGGCGAGCCTCCTGCTCGCGCTCGGCTCGGTCTCCGTCGACCGCGAGGCCGTGGATCGTCCGCCGCTCTACGACCTCGAGGCGCTCCGCGAGCGATTCGCGCCGGAGTCGGTGAGGGTGCTCGAGTGATCGGTGCGTGCGCCGTGCTGGCGGTGGCCGCGGTGGCCGGCGCGGGTGTCGCTCCCGGTTCGGAGGATGCCGCGACGGCCCGCGCGGCGGCGCTGCCGCCGTGGATCCCCAGTGCGTCCGACGGCTCGAACGCGTGGGTCGCGGTCGAGCGTGCGGGCCGTTCCGGGCCCGAGGCCGTGCTGCTGCACCATGCCGACGGCATGGGGCCCGATCGCGCGCGCGAGGCGTTCGTGCTTCCCGCGCCGCCCGAGGCGATGGCGGCAAGCGGCGGGACGCTGTGGGTCGTGCTGCCCGCGCGCGACTCGGGGCGTCGCGAGACCTACTCGGTGCGCACCGAGCGCATGTCGGCGACGGGGGCATGGATCTCGGTCCCCGGCGGACGCATGGACATCCATGCCGCGCTTCCCGAGGGCACGACGGCCGTGGCGATGGCGGCCGATTCCGACGGGCCGATCGTGCAGCGGGCCGACGGCGGGCTGCTGCGGCTTGCGGGCGATGCGTGGGTCGCGGAGCCCGGGATCGAGCCGGCTCCCGCCGCGAGGCTCTGCACGGTCGCGGGTCGCCCGGCGCTGGCGGACCCGGCGACGCGTTCGCTCGTCGTGCGGGACCACGCGGGCACGTGGTCGGCCTCGTCGGTGACGGTGCCCGGCGAGGGGTTCGCGCGCATCATCGACGGGACGCGTTCCCCGATGGCCCTCGTCGATCGCGACGGGCAGCCGATGATCGTGCACCTGCGGCCGGGGTCACCCGCCGAGCTCGAGCCGTTCGCGCCCGAGGGGCGACCGCTCGCCATCGTCGGGTGCGGGCCGCGGATCCTCGCGTTCACGGGGACCGGGACCGGCGGCGCGGCGATCGCGGAGGTTGACCCGTTGACGGGGCGCCCCGGCGTACCCGTGATCGCGCGCCCGCCCGACAGCGCCGGCGGGCGCATCGCGACGATGGTGGTCGTGCTCGCGGCGGCGGGCGCGTCGCTTGCGGTGCTCGCGGTGCACCGTGTCGCGCGCCTCAAGCCGGCAAGCGGCGAACGCCGATGAGTCCGCGGGCGGACGGACCCGCCCGCAGGAGCTTGCCGTGCACGACGGATCGGATGGGCGCGCATTCCGCCTCGAAGGCCGGGCCCGCGAGGGCGGGGCGGAGTTCGGCATCGAACACCTGGTGTCCGCGTTCCAGGAGGTTGCGTCAGGGGTCGAGGGGACGCATCGCCTGCTCATCGAGCGGGTCGAGCGCCTGAGCCGCGAACTCGAGCAGGCACGCCGGGCCTCCGCCTGCGACGAGTCGCTCGCATGCGACGGCGAACGGACCCTGGAGACCATCGAGCGAAGGGCCATCCTCGCGACGCTCGAGCGATTCGGCGGCCATCGCGACCGGACGGCGCGGGCCCTCGGCATCGGCGTCAGGACCTTGGGCATGAAGCTTCGGCGCTGGAAGGACGCGGGCCTCGTGCGCGAGGCCGTGTGAGGCCGGGTTATCCGGCCGCGCGGGGCGCAGATTCTGCAGGTCCCGGGCACTTCCTGCCGAAGACGGTTCGAGCGAAGCATGGTGCCCCGCATGGACGCGGGGCGCGTGCCTCGCGGCACCTGCGCATCGGAGCGCCTCCGTGAGCGAACCCATCGGACCCGTCGGGCCACACGCGACCGCGCATGTCGTCGCGCGCGCGCTTCCGGCCGCGGCGGGGGCGTCGATCGCGCCCATGGATCTTGCGCGGCTCCACGCAGGCATCGAGCGCGCGCGCGAGCTGGGCGTCGCGGCGCATCGCTCGGCCGAGCGGAGCTCGCGGGGCGCGGCGGTCGACGTCGAGGGCCTGCTGCTGGCGACCCGCCAGGCCGACGCCGCGTTCCGCATGCTCGCGGCCGTCCGCAACGAGATGATCGAGGCCTACGCGCGCTCCGCGCGCGGCCGCACGTGACCACGCGAGGAACGCATCGATGGACAACGCCGAAGAAGGGTTCGAGGACGGGTTCGACGACGGGCGGGGTGCGCTCGCGCTTCCGGATCCCGGGGACGACCGCGAGGACGCCGCGGCCTCGCCATGGCGCCGACGAATCGGGGTCGTCGCGGGCCTCGCGGTCGCCGCGACCGCGACGGCGGGGTTCCTTGCGTGGCGTGCGTCGACGGATGCGCCCCCGGTCGCGGTCGCGCTCGCGGGCATCGAGCCCTCGGTCGCGCGTGAGCGGCTCGCGGCCGCGTCGATCCGCTGCGAGGTGCGCGACGGCGCCGCCTGGGTCGCGCCGGAGGACGTGCGCCGGGCAGTGGACGCGTGCGCGACCGCGGTGCGTCCGGGCAATCCGGTGGCCGATGCGCTTGCCGACGAATCGATCTTCGCGAGCGGCGAGTCGGTGCGCGCGCGCCGCACGGCCGCCACGCTCCGCATGCTCGAGACGGCGATCGCGATGCAGCCCGGCGTCGGGCGCGCCAGCGTCGTCGTGGGCGAGCCGGTGCGGACCGCGGGTCCCGGCGCGGGCGCCGGCGGCGCGGCCTCCGTGACCGTCTCCATGCGCTCGGGCCGGATGTCGCAGGACCTCGTCGACGCGGTCGCGATGCTGGTGGCGGGCGCGTGCCCCGGCGTGCGGCCCGAGTCCGTCGTGATCGTCGACGCGGGCGAGGGCCGCGTTCGCGCCGCTCGCGACGCGGCGGTGCGTGCGCAGGTCGACGCGGTGCGTGCGCGCGAGTCCGCCGCCGAGGCGGTGATCGCGTCGCTGCTCGCCGACCTCCCCGTCTCGGACGTGCGCGTCCGCGAGAGCGCGCAGGGCGCCGTGGTCGCGACCGTCGAGCTCGCGCGCGACGAGGCGCTGGCGCTTGCGCGCGGGGCCGGGACGGGCATCGCGGACTGGGTGGCCGCCGAGCGCGAGCGTTCGCAGGAGCGCATCGCGCCGTTCGTCGGCGTGCACGACGGGTGCGCGTTCGCGCTCCAGGTGGTCGTCGCGCCGGCCGACGTGCTGCGCGCGGCTCCCGGCGAGCCCATGGCCGCCTCCGCCGAGTCGGCGCGCCCCGAGGCGCCGATGGGCGCGCGGGCGCCCGCGGCCTCCGCGTCCGACGAGCGTTCGATGCCGCTCGGTCCCTCGACCGCGGCCGGCGGATTCCCGGTTCTTTGGCTCGCGGTGCTGCTGTGCGGCGCCGGCGCGGCCGTCGCGGCATGGTGGATGCGCGCCCGGCGCCGGGCGGAGGCGGCCGTGGCGGGGCGCTGGGACGGCGAAGAGGAGCCCGTTCCCGGCGCGGACGGACCCGCGCTCGAGCACTCCGAGCTCTCGGCCGACGTGGCGCGCGAGGTCGAGGCGTCCGCCCGGCTCCTCTCGCATTGGGCCTCGGGCGGCCGGGCCGTCGAGGCCGCGCACGTCGTGGTCGCGCTCGACGCCGCGGCCGCGTCCGCGGTGCTGCAGGCCATGCCGGTGGCGCAGGTGAATGCCGTGACGGCGGCGCTGTCCACGCTCGAGTCCCCGGCGCCGGGCGAGATCGATGCGGCGGCGCGGCGCTTCGCGGCGGAGCTGCAGCTCGCGATGCGCGTCCACGGTGACCCGATGCAGGAGGCCGCGTGAGCGGGGCGGGGCCGTCGGGGCAGCCGCCGGTGCCGGCGCCCGGAACGCCCCCGGAACCTCCCGAGCCGCCCCGTTCCCAGGACGAGGTGGTTGCGCACGTGCTCGAGGAGCTTCGGCGCCGGTTCGACGTGGTCGCCCGGGCGGCCCGGCGCGTCGAGTCGTCTGAGGGCCCGGCGGGCGACGCGGTGCGTGCGGTGCGCGACGCGTTCCGCGGGATGCGGGGCACGTCCCGCGATTGATCGCATTCCGGCCCGAGTGCCGATGAACCCCGTGGCTGAGGGTGCCCGAGGCCGAGGAGCGACCATGGAAGTGCTTGCCGGAATCCAAGGCGTCGGGACGATGGTGCGCGAGGCGCCTGCCTCGGGGGTCGACATGCGTGCGCTCATGGCGCAGGTGGCGCGCGCGGCGCGTGCGCTGGTCGGCCAGCGAGGGGGCATCATGCTGCTGCGGCCATGGGGCGGCGGCGCCACCGTCCGCATCGAATGCTCGCTCGCCGGCACGGTCGCTTCGGTGGTGCTCCGGTGCGAGGACGAGCGTGCGCTCCCGGCGCTCCGCGCGTCCGTCGACGGCGTCCGCGCGGCATGCGCGCGCGGCGGGTGCGTGCTCGGCCACGTCGAGGCCAGCGGCCCGGCGCAGCACGCCGCGGCCTGACTCGTCGGTTTCCGGTCCGGGGGACGTCAGCGACGCGGGTTTCGCGGCCGCCTCGACGGCTGCGGCACGTGCCCCGGGCGCGGCGGCGTCCGAGGCTGCTCGGTGGCGGCCCGCGCCATGCTCGAGACACGGTCGGGCGACTCGGGAGCCGGGCCGGGCGGTGCCGCGTCGGCGGCCCCTCCGGGAGCCTCGTGCTCCGCCGCGTCATCGTGCGACGGTTCGGCGCCGCCTCCCGGCCGTGCATCCGACTCATCGCTCCCGTCGAGCGCGATCCGGGCGAAGACCAGCCGGCCCGCGGAGGTCTGCACGGCGTTCGAGACGACCACGTCGACGGTCTTGCCGACGTGTGCCGCCCCGCCGTCCACCACGACCATCGTGCCGTCGGCAAGGTGCCCGACGCCCTGGTGGGGTGCCTCGCCGCGCTTCGCGAGGCGCAGGCGCAGCGGCTCGCCGACGGCGTGGCCCGAGCGCATGGCGTCCGCCACCGAGGCGAGGTTCAGCACCGCGACGCCGTTGATCTGCGCGACGCGCTCGAGCCCGGCGTCGAGCGTCACGATCCGGAAGCGCTCGGCGCCCGCGACGTCCACGAGCGCGCGGTCGACGGAGCGGCCGTCGGCGCGGAGGTCCTCGATCTCGACGTCGAGCCGCGGGTTCGCGCGGAGCCGCTGCAGCACCTCGAGCCCGCGGCGGCCCCGGCGCCGCTTCTCGGCGTCGGACGAGTCCGACAGCGCCTGCAGCTCGTCGATGACGAACTGCATGACGATCACCGGCGCGTCGATGATCCCCGTCCGGCCGAGGTCCTCGATCCGGCCGTCGACGAGCACCGACGTGTCGAGGAGCAGGGGCCGCGCGCCGCGCACCTGCTTCGCGAACTCGACGTAGGGGATCACGAGCCGGAAGTCGTCGCGGGTGGTGAGGACCACCGAGATCGAGAGGTAGACGAGCGTGATGCCGATGGTGACCTTGGCGAGCCCGAGGTAGACGGCGCTCGACTCCTTGAGGTCCCACGCGGTCGCGACGAGGTCGATGACGCTTCCCACCGCGACCGCGCCGACGAGCCCGAGCATGGTGCCGACGAAGATGCCGACGACCCACGCGAGCCGCTTGTTGGGCGTGAGCGCGTCGACCGTGATGATGAGGAGGCCCAGCGCCACCGAGGCGATGAGGAGCCCGAGCACCGTGCTGAACCCGAAGTCCAGCGCCGCGGTGCGGTTGCTCGCCGCGGTGAGCACCACCACCGAGATGAGGAGGACCACGAAGACGGCCCGGAGCACCAGCATGAGGATCCGCTGGCTGCGGGCGTCGGCGGCGGCGAGGCGATTCCGCCGGGTGGGCGCGGCGTTCCCGGGCGGTGCCGCGGGCGCGTCGCCGGGACCCTCCGGCGTGCCGTCCGGCGCGATCGCGGGGTGGTCGGAAGCCATCGGGACCGAGTGTAGCCCTGCGCGTGCCGCGCCCCGCCGGGAATCGTGCGTCGGATAGGATGCCGTACCTCGCGGCGGCGAGGAGGACGGCCGGGCCCCGTCGTCGGTTGGCCCGTGAACCTGGTCAGGGCTTGACCGCAGCAGCCATAAGCGGCGTCGGCCGAGCGCCGGTCAGCCTGGTCGTCCTCCCAGCCGCCGCGAGTCCCGTTGATTGGCCCGAGGTCCCCGTGGCGACGCGCACCAAGAAGAAGCCCGAGTCCCCGGTCGCCGCCGACGAACCGGCGCAGACGCTCATCCCCGGCCTCGAGCCGGCCGCCGCGCGGCCCTACACGGTCCTCGCGCGCCGCTACCGCTCCCGCGACTTCGACGAGGTGGTCGGCCAGGAGCCGATCGCCAGGACGCTGCGGAACGCGATCGCCACGGGGCGCACCGCGCACGCCTACCTCTTCTGCGGCACGCGGGGCGTGGGCAAGACCAGCATGGCCCGCATCTTCGCGCGCGCCCTCAATGCCCGGGGCGGGGAGGGCGCGGCGCTTGTCCGGCGTGCACGCCGCGGGGCCCGCAGGCGCCGTGGAGCTGGAGCTGGCGCCGCT
>CAYSFS010000024.1:0-22102 GCA_964430235.1 uncultured Chitinophaga sp.
CCATGGGGGCACGATAACAGCGGGCGGCCCGCAGGATCCCTCGAAATGCGCATGACGGCGTGATGGGTGCGGCCCCCGAATCACGTTCTCGAACGCACGCGCCTCCCGGATGTTCGGCGGGCGACGCCACCCTTCCAAATCGGTACCCCACTCGATGCTCACCGTGAACCAGTCGTTCGTTCCCGTCGCTGTCGCCATCTCAGCAGCGATCGTCGCCGATGCCCGCGCCGGGCTCTTCGCCAGCACCGGGCAGACCGGCGCCCAGGTCCAGTGCGACGTCAACCACACCCAGAGCTGGACGTACTCGGTGGCGCAGGACGTGCACGACGTGGAGGGCGCGATCTTCGTGATGAAGCGCGGCCCGCAGACCACGGCCACGATCACCTTCGCGATCTTCGAGGGCACGATGGCCGACTTCGGGGTCGCGCCCTCGATCATGAGCGTCACCCTCTCGCGCACGAATTTCTCGCAGGCGTACCTGCCGGTGGTGTTCTCGTCGAACCCGATCACGCTGCTGGCGGGCCGGACCTACACCGGCGTGCTCTTCTCCAACGCGGCCGACTCCCAGAGCAAGGCCTACTTCATCAAGGGAGGCAGCGAGACCAACCTGCGCTTCGTCGACGACAGCGGCAACGACCTGCCGAACGCCCCGGCGATCACGGCCGTTCCGGCACCGGGAGCACTGGCTCTCCTCGGTGCCGTCGGCATCGTCGCCGGACGCCGCCGTCGCTGATTCACCCGAACCAACCCCCAAGACACCGAGACACAAGGAACACCTCCATGAAGCAGCTCGCCGCCATCGTCATCGCCCCGCTCGCCCTCGCCACCGCCGCCCTCGCCGGCGACTACCCGATCTCGCTCAGCAGCAACCTGACCTATTCCGCGACGACCGGGGCCAACGGCTCGGTCACCCAGACCGGCGCGTGGGACCCGGCCGAGCCGTACCTCTTCTCGTACGTGTCGACCATGGACCAGTACGAGCAGGTGGATTACCAGTTCAACTTCTTCGTCCACGGCACTTCGGTGTACGACGCGGTCTCGGACCAGGTCCTCTTCGGCGACGCCTACGACGTGAGCACCCTCGACAACGCGTTCAACAGCTCGGTGACGTTCAGCTTCACGCTGGCCAGCGCCGCGCGCTTCGCGTCGTTCTACGCCGACCCTGCCGTGACCGCGACCCTGAACGGCTCGGCCCTCACCTCGAGCACCTTCGCCGAAGGCGACACGCTGGCCGCGGGCAACTACACGCTCACCTACTCGTTCGGACCGGGCGGGAACTACGACATCGCGTCGTTCCGCTTCACGTCGTTCCCGGTCGGCGTGCCCGCTCCCGGCGCGATCGCCGTGCTTGGCCTCGCCGGCCTGGCACGCGGCCGTCGCCGCGGCTGAATCCCGCCCCTCGGGTCCCCCCGGCGCCCCGGGCCGCCGGGGGCCCCCCCGCCGCGCCCCATTGGGCCGGAGCCACTGCATCGCCCCGGCGCTGCGCCGCTCAGTCGCGGATCATCCCGTGCATGCGCACGTAGTCGTCGAAGTCGGCGAGGAAGAGCTCGACGAGCTCGGGGTCGAAGTGCGTGCCGCTCCCGCGCTCGAGTTCCGCGCGTACCTCCGATGGCTCCCATGCGTCCTTGTACGCGCGCCGGGACATCAGCGCGTCGAAGACGTCGGCGATCGCGACGAGCCGCGCCGAGAGGGGGATGGACGCGCCCCTCGGCTCGGGGACGTTCGCCGCATCGAGCCCGAGCTCGCGGACGGTGTCGACGATCTCGGCGTGCGTGGGGTAGCCGGTGCCGTCCCAGCGCGCATGGTGGTAGAGCGTGACGTCGCGGATGGCCGGATCCATCGCGGTCCGGACGCCGAGCAGCGTCGCGGCCCCGATGCGGGAATGGCGCTCCATCACCTTCCGCTCCTCGGGATCGAGGCGCCCGGGCTTCCTGAGGATCGCGTCCTCGATGCCCACCTTGCCGACGTCGTGCAGCATCGCGGCCGGCCGCAGCTGGTCGAGCGCCGAGACGATCTCGCGTTCGCCCAGCCCGCGGCGCCGGGCCCATGCGACGAAGAGCCGCGACGCGACCTCGGACACGCGGCGCACGTGGGCGCCCGTCTCCTTGGGGTCACGCAGCTCGGCCAGGCGCATCATCCGCAGCACCAGCGCGCGGGTCATGCTCGAGCGCTCGAGCGCCATCGAGGCCATGCCCGCGAAGTGCACCGCGAGCCTGACGTCGTCCTCCGCGAACTCGCCCTCGCCCTCGCCGGCAAGGCCCCGCGGGTTCAGGAGCTGCAGCACGCCCAGCAGCTCGTCCTGGCTGCTGCGCATCGCCACCGCGAGCACGGCCCGCGTGCGGAATCCGGTCGCGGCGTCGTAGTCGCGGTTGAAGCGGAAGGCCGACCCGGCCGGCAGGTCGTAGGCGTCGCGCACGACGACGAGGCCGTCGCACGCGGCGGCTCCCGCGAGGCTGGACCGATCGACGGGCAGGTACGACCGCTCGCCCGCGTGGAGGAGCGCATCCTCAACCTTGTGGGGGCCTCCGCACGATGGCATCGATCGGCGAAGAGTGGTGGGCTCGGATCGCGGCCGCGGGGATGCTCGGCGGATGGCTGGTCCTGGCGGGCTGCGCCGCGACCGGACCGCAGCGCGAGGGCGCCGAGGGAGCCGGTGCGGTGATGGCAGCGCCCACGGACGAGCCCCAGGACATGCAGGCCGTCGTCATGTCGATGTCCGACGACTGGAACACGGCGCTCGGAGAGTCGATGTTCGCGATCCAGTCGTCGCCTGGGCTGGGCACCGCGACCCGCATCAACGGCCTCGCCTTCCTGCGCAACGGCATGGGCGCATCGCTCGACATCGCGGTGGGCCCGAACCCGCGGGTGGCGATGCTGGACCTGCTGGTCCTGTCCGCGCTCCAGGCGTGGGCGCTCGAGCACACCTGGGCGGGGCACGGGATCCCCGCCGAGATGATCGCCCCGGCCGAGGCCCGCCTCGCCGAGGCCCGTGCCGAGATGCGTTCGAAGGCATCGCGCCACCTGTCGCCCGCACAGCTCGGCGAGCTCGACCGCCTGATCGCGGCCTGGATCGACGCGCACCCGCGCCAGATGCTCGTTTCGTTCGTGCGGCTCGCGGACTTCGCCGGCGACCGCAACGAGCTCACGCTCGCCGACCGCGAGCTCGCGCACGGGCTGCTCCGGGAGGTCGAGCAGGTCACCTCGGCGATCGACGACGCGCGGCTCCTGGGCGAGCGCGCCCTGTGGTACGCCGCGCGCTACCCGTTCGTGGTCGGGCAGCAGGCGGAGCTCACCTCGATGCGGGTGGCGGAGTCGCTGTCGCGCGAGGTGACGGCGCAGCGCGAGGCGCTCTTCGCCCAGCTCGCCGACGAACGTGAGCGGACCGTGCGGATGATCGAGCGCGCGAAGGACGATGCGCTCCCGGTGCTTTCGGAGGCACGGCGGACGATCGAAGCCGCGAGCGAGCTCAGCGAGAAGGCGGGACGGGTCGTGCAGGCCATCGACGGGCTCGTCGCCCGGTTCGACGACCCGGAGGACGCGCAGGGCGGGCTCACGACGCAGGACGTCAAGGACATCCTCCGCGAGGCCGGGACCTCCGCCGACAAGCTGGCCGCGCTGGTGAACGCGAGCGAACGGCTCGTGGACGGGCAGGACTGGGAGCAGCTGGAGTCGCGCGCGGGCCGGCTCGGCACGGCGACCGTCGACCGCGTGCTGTGGGGGTCCGCGGGGATCGTGGTGCTGCTCGTCGGAGGGCTTGCCCTCGTGCGGCTCGTCCCGGATCGCCGCGCCCCGCGGTGAACGCCGGCGTCCCTACTCCGCGGCGGGCGCGGCCTTCGCACGCGCGTCGATCATCCTCGGCACGAACCACGCGATCCCCGCGCCCAGCACGACGCAGAACGCGCCGATCGCGAGCGGAAGCCACTGCAGGTCGCCCGTGCCGGGCTCGAGGCACGCAAGCGAGGGGTCGTCGGGCGAGTGGTGCACCGTCACCGACGCACCTTCGGGGTACCGCCCGACGGTCGCACGGGCCTCGGACTCGGTGGCGCCGTGCATGCGGAAACCGATGCGGACCGACTCGAACGCGCGGCCGTCGACCTCGTACCGGTACGACACGTGCGCCGAGTGGCTGTGGGTCGTGCGCCCGCGCCGGTGCTTCGTCGAGTGCTCGACCCGCGACGAGACGACGGTGCCCGCGACGGTCGGCCAGCCGACGCTGCCGGCGGCACGGTCCCAGTCGACGGCGCCCACGACGGCGAACGCCACGCCGAACGCGATCGCGGCCGCGCCCCAGAGGCGCGCGAACCACTTCGAGAGTGCGCGGGTGCGGTGACCCGTCGGGAAGGACCGTGATCCGACGCGGAAGACAGGCATGGGGCGAGGCTACCGACCGTGCGCCAGCGCGTCCTGCCCGAGCGCGATCGCGCCGCACACGCCTGCGTCGTCGCCGAGCGCGGGGGGCACCACGAAGCCGTCGATCCCCGCGGGCCCGAGCGCAGGCGACGCGACGTACCCCGCGAGCGCGTCCCGGAGGTGACGCCGGATGCCCGCGAAGAAGGCCGCCTCGCCGAGCCGCCCCGCCCTGCGCACGCTCCCGCCAAGGACGATGCGCCGCGGCGAGAGCATGAGCGTGACGGTCGCGAGCGCGTTGCCCATGTGGCGCAGCGTCACGCTCCACGCCGGGTCATCCGGCTCGAGGTCCTCGGGCGCACGGCCCGTGCGCCGCGCGATTGCGGGACCCGAGCACAGGCCTTCCCAGCAGCGCCCGTGGAACGGGCACGCGCCCGCGAAGAAGTCGCCGGCGACCGGCGCCATCGGGATGTGCCCCATCTCGGGGTGCACCAGCCCGTGCAGCAGCCGTCCGCGCGCCATGCCGCCGCCTCCGATGCCGGTGCCGACGGTGACGTAGACGAAGTCCCCGAGCCCGCGCGCCGCGCCCCAGCGCTGCTCGCCGAGCGCCGCCCCGTTCACGTCGGTGTCGAACCCGACGGGCCGACCCGGGAAGGCGCGACGCAACGGACCGACGACGTCGGCATCGCGCCAGCCGGGCTTCGGCGTGGTGGTGACGTGGCCGAAGGTCGGCGAACGTTCGTCGAGGTCGACGGGGCCGAAGCTGGCGATGCCGATCGCGGCGATCGAGTCGCGGGCACCGAGCGCACCCGACGCGGCCAACGTCCGCTCCTGCACCCGGAGCCAGTCGACCGCGTGGGCGAGCGTGCGCACGGGATCATCGCCCGTGGCGAACTGCGTGCGCGCCAGCAGGCCCGCGCCCGGGCCGTGGCCGACGGCGCACACGATCTTGGTGCCGCCGGCCTCGATGGCACCGACGATGGGGGGTATGGGTGCTTCCATGGGTCAGCCTCCCGGACTCGCGAACCTCACCAGCTCCTTCACCATCCAAGCGTCGTCCTGCCGCTGCAAGGCCGTGAACGCCGACGGCCGGGCACGCTGCCATTCGCGAAGGAGCGACTCGCACGTCGCCCGGTCGCCCGCCGCGCACGCACGGAGGGCCTCGGCGAGGACCGGCTCGGCCTTCGCGACCCACGGTGACGTTCCCACCGTTGCGGCCACGCCCGCCAGCGCCGCACGCGGATCGTGCTCGAGGAGCGCCAGCTTCGTGCGCTCCGGAAGCCAGATCCCGAAGACGCCCTCCGGCACCGCCGCGGCGCCGCCCGCCGCCGCCATGGCATCGAGCGTGGCGCGCGCCCGGTCATCGAGCCCGAACGCGCGTTCGTACGCCGCGACGTACGCCTCGGCCAGCAGCGCACGCTCCGCGGAACCGGTTCGCCCCGACGCGAGCCGGAGCGCCGGGGCGATGGCCTCGAAGCGGCCGACGTCCCGGGCCTGTGCGCAGGCGGGCAGCACGTCGATCATGAGATCGGAGAACACCGGGGCGAGGTATCCCGCGAACGCGTCGCGCGTCCATCGGTCGACGGCACCCAGCACCGCCTCGGCGCGCCCCGGCACGAGCCACGGAGCCGCCGGGTCGGCCGCCGCCGAAAGCACGAGCACGGTGCCGGTGATGCTCGACCCGGGCTCGAGCGTGGCAGGGCCGAGCGCGTCCGGGACGAGCGCGAGGAATCCCGGGTCGCGCGACTGGATCGTCACCGCGTAGACGTAGCACCCGAGCAGGAAGTCGGAGGCCCGAGACGATGTCGCGATCCGCTCGAGCGTCCCGACGAAGGCCTCGCGTGCCGAGGGATCGCCGGGCGACGACCTGGCTGCGCACGCGGCCGCGAGCAGGTCGATCCACGTGCGCTCGCCCTCCGGCGCACCCAGCGCCCTGAGCTCGCGGGATGCGTACACCGCGAGTTCGCACGCACGGTCGGCATCGCCGAGCCGGAGGATCGAGGACGCCGAGATGAAGGCGACCTCGGGATCCATGCTCGCCCGGTCGCAGGCACGCATGCCGCGATCGTGGGCCCGGTCGATCGCGGCGGGACGGTCCTCGGGCCGGATCGCCTCGATGGACTCGGTCATCTCCCCGTGCATCGAGAGGATCCGCTGCGCGCCGAGCAGCATCATGGCATCGCTTCCTCGCAACGCGCCCCAGGCCCACCAGGCCACGGCGCCGGCGAGGGCGACCGCCGCGACGCCCGTCGCCACCAGCCCCGGGCGGGCGGCCCCGCGATGGAGGGCCGCGCGCAGCGGCTGGCCGCGCAATGCCCGGATCGGCGAACCGGCACCCACGGCGCGGAGATCCTCGCACAGCGCGCCCGCGTCGGGGTATCGATCGGAGGGATCGAGGCTGCTCGCGACGCCGGCGATCGCCCATGCCGCGTGGCGGCGCGGGATGCGCGCCGCGCGCAGCGCCTCCGCGAGGCACACGCCGAGGGACCAGACGTCGGACCGAGTCGTGGCCGCGCTGCCGTCGCGCCGCTCGGGCGCGAGGTATCCGCGCGTCCCGACGGGGACTCGCTCCGAGCCGTCGACCGCCGCAAGCCCGAAATCCACCACCTTGGCGGTGCCCGAGGGGGACACGAGCAGGTTCGCGGGCTTGATGTCTCGATGGACCATCCCGACCCGGTGCGCCGCGCCGATCGCGTCCGCGAACGACGCGAAGATCCTCACCACCTCGGCCGCGTCCCGCGATTCACGGGCGCGCTCCGTCGACGTCCGCGCCTCGGGCACGAGTTCCATCGCCATCCACTCGATCGACCCGAACCCATCGACCGTGGCGACCCCGGCCGCGTGGACCGTGACGATCGACGGGTGCCCGAGATCGGCAAGGGCACGCGATTCGCGCTCGAGTCGCCGGGCGTCGCTCTCCGCTCCTGCACGCGGCCGGAGCACCTTGATCGCGACCGTGCGCGGCGGCATCCGCTGCTCGGCCTCGTAGACGATGCCGCCGGCGCCGCACCCGATCGCCCGCACCGGCCGGAACTCCCCGATCGAGACGCCGATCAAGGACGGCGCACCGTCCGGCGACACGGGGCAGGTTGACGAGGGGTCGTCGGATGACCCCGAGACCGCCTGAAGCAGGGCAAGCGCCTCCTCGCGCATGCGCACGTCGCATCCGGAACCACCGATGAACGACGCACGACGCTCCATGGGGAGCCTGAGCGCGCGGTCGACGAGCTCGAAGACCGGATCCGGGTGTCCGCCTGGATGCGCGCCGACGGTCATGCGTCGGACCTCGGCGGTGCCACCCGCTTCCGGACGAACGCCCGGGCGAGCGCGAGGTCCCGCTTCACCTGCGCAACCGACACCCCGAGGGCGTCCGCGAGCTCGGCAAGTTCAAGCCCCGCCAAGGCGCGGAGTTCCATGGCCGCGACCGCACGCGGGGCGCGGTCACGCAGCTCGTCGAGGGCCCTGCCGACGTCCTCGGCGTCGGTCGGTCCGAGTTCACCTCGGTGCTCGTGGGCGAAGGCGTCGAGCACCGCGGGATCGACGGCACGCGCGGCCGAAGCACGACCCCGCCGACGCGCACGGTCGATCGCGGCGTTCCGGATCACGGCGACCATGGCGGCGAGGGCCGCCTCACGGGTTCGCAGGACATCCTGGTCGCCGCGCGTCATCCAGTTCGTGATCGCCTCGTGGAGCAGCGAGGTGGCGTCCGGCTCCGGCAACGCGCCCAGGCGCGCGATGCGGCCCGCGATCGCCCTCAACTCGTCGTAGCCGACCGCATCGAGAAGTCGGCGGGTCGGCACGGGGCCGGGGTGAGCGTCGCGATCGTCCACGCGAGAATGCTAATGCGCGATTCCGGGGATTTTTCCCGAGCCACGGCGCTGGACCGCGGCGTCTCTACCGGGGTCCCCCGTGCTGCTCGTCCGCAGCGTGGGGTGGGCCCATTGGAGCACACCATGCATGCACTGCCCGAACGTCGGACCCTTCTCGCTTCCGTGACGCTTGCCGCGCTGGGGTCCGCGACGGTCGCGTTGGGGCAGGCCTCGCCGGCCGAGCCGAAGAAGGTGGCCGCGAAGCAGGCGCCGACGTCCAAGGCGACGAAGCCGTCAAGTCCCGCGGCACGCGCGCCCGAGCCCGCGGTGGCTCCGCTCCCGGCGGCCGGCGACGAGGTCCGGTCGTGGTACCTGCGCAACGAGGTCGGCGGAAACTTCATCCCGGCGATCGGGTTGGCGGACCGCAGTTTCGCCCTCTCCGGCGTCAGCGTCGCATGGACGGGAGCCACGCTCTCGATGGACGCGGGATTCGGCTGGAACATCGCGGCAGGATGGAGGGTGACCGACATGATCGCGGTCGAGCTGTCGTCCGGGCTCTTCTACAACACCATGGACAGCGTGACCGGCTCCATCACTGTCGACGGCTTCGCGGCAAGTGGTTCGACCGACGTATCGGGCAGCCTGATCCAAGTGCCCGCCATGGTGGGGGCGCGATTCGAGTTGCCCGTCGCGAGAGACATGTGGTGCAACCTCGGAGTCTCGCTGGGCGGCGTCTACTTGAGCGGAAGCCTGGACACCACCCTCTCGAACGGCACGACCTCCGTGCGATTCAACGGCACGGACGGATCATGGGCCTTCGCATACTCCGCCACCTTGGGTCTCGAGTGGGACCTCTCGGCCGACCTCGGGTTGGGGCTTGCCTACCGATTCCTCGGCACGACGAGCGCGACCTTCGGCCCCGCGGACCTCATCGGCTCCCAAGGCATCTACAACCAGAACGTGCTGGCCACCGTGACGCTCCGGTTCTGAGCGCCCGCGATCGACCGCGGGCGCTCAGCGACTTCGACGCACGAGCTCCTGCCTCGCCTCGCGCCAGTCGACGCACTGCTCCACGTCGGGCTTCTTCGGATCGTGGTGGTACCACATGATCTCGCGGAGCTCGAGGTCGCCGTACCACGGCTTTCCGTTCCAGAATGCGGACGGGCCGTCGACTGCCGCCTGAGGGGCGGCCTTCGAGGACGCGGCGCGTCGCTCGGCATCGGCCAGCGCCTGCAGCTTCGCCTCGATCTCCGCGAGGTTGGCGGCATCGGCGCGCGACGCCGTGGCGCGCGCTCGGTCGACGTCCGCCTTTGCGGCGTCGAGCGCCCGCGCGGCCTCGCGGCGCGCCGCCTCAGCCTCGGCGCGGACCTTCGCGGACTCCTGCTCGGCCGCGGCGAGCTTCGTGCGCAGGGCCGCGCCCTCGTCGGCGGCCTTGGACGCAGCGGCCCGCAGCGTGGCGGCCTCGACCCGTGCGGCCTCGGCGTCCTTGCGATCACGCTCGGCGGCGGCCCGCGAGTCGGCCAACGACTTGTCCGCGGCCTGCGCCGCCTCGGAAGCGCGCTTGGCCTCGGCCTCCGCATCGGAGGCCTTGGAGGAATAGCGGAAGGTGGCGACCATGAATGCCACGCAGGCGGCGGCGAGGACGAGGAGGCCGAGGGGTCGGGAGGTCATGGAATGCGAAGTGTCCGGGGGAACGGAAGCCCCGTCAAATGCCGGTGCGTCAAGATCCCGTTGCGTGGATGATCCGTGGAACGCCGGGCAAGGCGAAATGGGGCGTCCGGCCGCGCGGGTACGGACGCCCCAAGAAAAGGGGTCGATGGTCGGGCGGCGGCGCAGGGCACGCCCGTGCAAGCACGGTCAGCGGCGCCGCCGGCTGCCGATCATGCCGACGGCCACCAGCACCGCGGCCGAACCGGGGGCCGGAACCGTGGCGAGGTACAGGGAGTCCAGCCCCACGAACGTGGTCGCACCGAGGTTGCTGACCGGCTGGATGCGCAGCGACATGATCGGCGCCGACGCATCGTCCGACCAGAACCCGACGAACGGCTCCGCGGTGGTGAAGTTGCGCATCACCGAGGTGCCGTTGCCGAGCCGCACCCAGATGCGGCCGTCAACGGGCACGCCGTTCTGGTCGAAGAACCGGAAGTCGCCTCCGACGCCCATCACGCCCATCGACGGGCCTGACGGCGCCGTGAAGTTGATGACGAGCGAGCTTCCGGCCGCGGCGGAGTAGATGGCGCCGTTGTTCACCATGACCGTGCCGCCCGCCAGGCTCGAGGTGGCCGTCCAGGACGACCAGCCGGAGCCACCGGAGTACGAGGGCGCGGACGAGCCGACGGCACCGGCGAAGGTCTCGGTGTCGAACGAGGCCGTGGTGCCGGGCGTGAACACGGGACCGGCGAGGTTGGCGGGTGCGGCGGTCCACGTCGAGTGGCGCGCGTAGGCGGTGATCGCGGCGTCGGCGCCCGAGGCGACCGTCGCGACGGCCGCGAGCATGCTGATGGATGCGGAGTGCTTCATGTGATTCCCTTGTTCCCTTGGTGTCTCGGTTGATTCGCGAATGACGCGGGTTCAGCGACGGCGACGGGAGAGCCCGACCAGGCCCGCGGCACCGATCAGCACCAAGGCGCCCGGCGCGGGCACGGCGACGCCGGCGTAGCCGAGGTAGAGGTCCGTGATGCCGATCGAGAAGTCCGGCGGCGTCAACCCGTACGGCGAGAGCGTCATGCTGGTGATCGTCAGCATCGGGTCGGTGGACCAGAAGCCGACGAACGGGTTGGACTTCGAGATCTCCTCGACGATCGCGTCGCCGTTCGAGAGCTCGATGCGGATCTCGCCGTTGAAGAAGGTGCCGTCCTCGTTGCGGAGGCGGAAGTTGCCGCCGACGCCGTGGAGCCCGCTGCCGTCAAGTCCCGGCTTCCCGCCGAAGTCGAGGCGGAGCGAGGCGCCGCTCGCGGTGCCGTAGAGAATCGAGCCGTTCGAGGTCAGGCCTGCGCTGCCCGCGGAGATCATCCACGCGTTCCAGTCCGAACCGCCGCTGAGCTGCTCATAGGACCCCGACGCGGTCTGTCCCACCGCGAACTCCACGTTCTCGGTGACCCACGACTTCGGATACGAGAAGACGGCCGGGGCCGCTTCCCAGATCTTGAGGTCATCGAAGAACGCGATGCCCTCCGAAGCCGCCCCAGCCGATGCCGCCGTGGCGATGATCCCCGTCGAGACGAACGCTCCCGAAATGAAATGACGCATGTCTTCCCTTTCCCTCGTGCATCGCGGTGCGACGCACAATCATGGACCCTCTGAGGGGCAGGCCCGACCCCGGAATCGTCCCGGGATGGGGGTACACACCGACCCTCCGCGGTCACAGGCGGGATCGGGGGCGAGGGTGGATCATGGGTTTCCCGAATCGCCCGATTTTCCGATCCGGGTCGACCCGGGTGCCCGCCTTTCCCGGTGCCGACGGGGTGCACGGGGATCCGTCGGCCCGCCATGGAACTCCCCCGATTCATCGTCCTCGTCCCGTGCCTGCTGCTGGCCACCCTTTCCCCGGGCGCGCCGCCCGCGCCGTTCGTGGCGGAACCATTCGGCGGGACGTTCACCGACGTCGTCGGCACCGAGACGCTGCCGGACGGGCGCGTGCTCGCGTTCGAGCGGTCGGGGCTCGTGTGGCTGGTTCGATCGGACGGCACGCGCCAGGCGACGCCGGTGCTCGACATCCACGACGAGGTCGGCGCGTGGCGCGACCACGGGCTCCTGGGCCTCGCGGTGCACCCGTCGTTCCCGGCGGTGCCGGACGTCTTCCTCCTGTACGTGGTCGATCGCCATCACCTGCTCAACGCGGGCACCGCGGCGTACAACCCGTCGACGGACGAGTACTCATCCGCGACCATCGGGCGCGTCACGCGATACTCGCTCGACGTCTCCGGCGGGACCGTCACGGCCATCGCGTCGTCGCGGCGCGTGCTGATCGGCGAGACCCGACAGACCGGCCTGCCGGTGTGCCACCAATCGCACTCGGTGGGTTCGATCCTGTTCGGGCGCGATGGCTCGCTCATGCTCTCGATGGGTGACTCCGCCAGCTACCTCTCGGTCGACTCCGGCGGGCAGGTCGCGGGCGGGTACGTGAGCCAGGCCCTGTCCGACGGCATCCTCACGGCGAAGGAAGACGTCGGTTCCTTCCGTGCGCAGCTCATCGACAGCCTCGCGGGCAAGGTGCTCCGCATCGATCCCGACACCGGCGACGGACTGGCGGGGAACCCGTGGTTCGACGCGGCGTCGCCGCGCGCCGCCCGAAGCCGCGTGTGGGCGCTCGGGCTCCGCAACCCGTACCGGATGACGCTCTTGCAGGGCACGGGGAATCCGGACCCGACGGCCGCCGACCCGGGCACGCTCGTCGTCGGGGACGTCGGATGGAACCTCTGGGAGGAACTCTCGACGATCACGGGCCCCGGGCAGAACCTGGGTTGGCCGATCTTCGAGGGGCTTGAGTACCAGTCGAACTATGCGGCGCTCTCGCCGGCGAATCCCGATGCCAGGGTGCCCGGCTGCGGGAACGTGCCGTTCCGCGAGCTGATCCGTCAGGACTCGAAGGCGGGCGCCCGGTTCGTCGCCGCGTGCCGCGTGCTCGGCGCGGAGTCGGCCACCGCCCAGAACGCGCCCAACGCGAACTCGGAGTTCGGCTTCACGGGGAGCGGGTATCGCGACTTCGGCGACGCGGTGGGCGCGTGGATCGAGTGGACGGTCAACGTGCCCGCGACGGGCAGCCATCCGCTGTCGTTCCGCTTCGCGAACGGCAGCGCGGCTGACCGCCCGCTCGACGTGCTGGTGGATGGTGTCGTGCGGCAATCGTCGCTCTCGTTCCCGGCGACGGGTTCCTGGCGCGAATGGCGGGTGGCCACGACCGCGCCGATCGCGCTTGCCGCGGGCAACCGCACGGTGCGCATCCGGACGGTGGGGCCGAGCGGCCCGAACGTCGATGCGATGTGGGTGGACGGGGCCGCATCGGCGGCGGACCTCCCGGCCGGCATTCCCACGTTCACGCACCGCAGGCCCTTCGTCGACTGGCGCCACGGCGGCGCGGCCGCGCGCACCCCGTCGTTCACCTCCGCCGGCGCCGGGTCCGTCGCCGTGGTCGGCTCGACGGGAGGCGCGCTCGGCGTCCAGTTCAGCGGGTACTGCGCGCTCGGGGCGCCGCGAGCGGACTTCGCGACGTGGCCGCCCGAGTGGCGCGGCATGCACTTCCTGGGGGACTACACCGAGGGTTGGATGCGCACGGCCCGGCTCGATTCGGGCGGCTCGCTGGCCTCCGTCGCACCGTTCGATTCCGGACTCCTGAACCTGGTGGGCGTCTATGCCGACCACGTCAACGAGTGCCTCTACGTCTCGCAGTTCTCGAAGCTGACGCGGCTGACCATTCCCCCCGTGTGCCCCGGAGACCTCAACGGCGACGGGTCGGTCGACGGCGTGGACCTCGGCGTGATGCTCGGGCGGTGGGGCATGGGCGGCGTGGCGGACCTCAATCGCGACGGCGGCGTGGACGGCGTCGACCTCGGCGTCATGCTCGGGAACTGGGGTTCGTGCGCGCCGTGAGCGGCTCGGCACGCGCACGGGCGGCCTCTGCGCCGTCTTGACCGAACCCTGACGGAATTCGTGATCCGGAGCCGCGGGCGTTTCCGCCGATGGGAACGAAGGCAGATCCCCTGCGTCCGGCCCTTTCCGGACATCCGCCCATCACCCTGCGATCGGCCCGTGCGGGCGACGCCACGATCCGGAGACTCCCTTGAAGACCCTCACCGCCACGGCCATCGCGACCTCCGTCCTCGCCGCTTCGCACGCATGCGCGGGGCTCATCGTCACCCCGAGCAAGCCGGTGTGGGACTCGATCACGGCCAATCTCGCGCTTCAGGTGAGCGAGGAGACCTTCGCCGGGTACTCGGGCTTCACCGACTCGCCGACGACCGGCTCGGCCGGCGACGTCGGCTGGACCGCGTTCACGCAGGGCGGTTTCTATTCCGGGGACGGGATCCTCTCGACCAACAACCCCGGAACCGCGATCCAGTTCACCTTCAGCGAACCCGTGAACGCGCTCGCCGGCACCTTCTTCGCGACCTCGAGCAACTTCACGCCGATCCCGGCGGTCCTGGTGGCGATCCTGAGCGACGGGACCACCTGGGCGAACCTCACCGGCCCGAACGAGCCCTACGGCAACTTCGCTGGCTTCGTGTCGACGAACGGCGCGACGATCACCTCGATCACGCTGAACTTCAGCCCGACGACGGCCTACGCGTCCGTGGGCTCGCTGTGGTTCGGGGTGGTTCCCGCGCCCGGCTCGGTCGCGCTGCTCGGCGCGGCGACGCTCATCGGCGTGCGCCGCCGGCGCAGCTGAGGATCGTTCGGTACGGCAATCTCGATCAGGGGCGGGCGCGGTTCGCTGCGCCCGCCTCGTTCATTTCGCCCACGTCGCGCCCGGCGCCACGTGCAGGTCGGGCGTCGTCGTCCAGCGGGGCTTCCAGCCCGGCTTCGTAACGGTGGTCCGCAGGATCACCGTGTTGTCGAGGTCGAGGTCGCCGGTCCAGATCCACTTCGCGCCCTTGAAGTCGTGCTCGAAGAAGGGCTGCTTCGGGTCGATCCGCTCCTGGGGGTACTCGACCGCGTTCGCCCACGACGAGTCGTCGAACCCGGGCCGCTCCCAGCCTTCGGGGAACGCCTCGACGCGGACGACCGGCGGATCAACCGTGCGGCCGACGGGGCCGTGCATGAAGCACTTCGCCTTCCAGCGCGCGTCGGTCACGATGCCGTCGCCGAACTTCAGGATGAACCCGCCGTCGCCGACCTGCGTGCCGTACTCGCAGCCCGTCCTCGGATCGGCGTTGTCCTTGGCGAGCACCGCGATCGTCATCGGGTACTCGGGAAGGATGTCGAGGCTCACCACGTTGTGCGGCAGGAAGTCGATCGAGTCGACCGCGACGAGCTTCCCGTTCACGTACATCGCGAACCAGTTGTCCGCGTAGGCGGCGCCGTGCAGGGTGTCGGTCATCGCGGGCTTCACGATGCCGTCCCGCGCGGGGGGCTTGCGCTGGCGACCGCCGCCCTGCCGGGGCTTCGCGTCCTGCGCGGCGAGCGCAACGCCCAGCAACGCGATCCCCGCGACGACGATGGGTCCCCTGCGGTCCATGGCATGCATCTCCTTGCCTGCGGCGCGGGCGGCTGTCACGATCCCTTGGCCTTGATCTCGTAGGCATCGACCACGGCGCCGTTGGCCTCGCCGGCCGCGTCATCGCCCTCGCCGCGGCGTGCACGGCCGCTGCGGCCGCCTTCGATCGCGGTGCGCACGAACTCGACCTTCGCCGACTCGGGGCTCACCCGCACCCGCACGTGGCCGGGGCTTCCCATGATGGTGCCGGATGCATACCCGTAGTGCGCGGCGCTTCGCGTACCGCCGGCGACGTTGCCGGGCTGCGGCACGCACTGGTAGTGGATGCCGTCGCGCTGGCCGTGCACGTAAAGGTGGTCGTGCCCGTGGAACACCGCGCTCACGCCGTGCTTCACGAGCATCGCGTGGATGGGCATCGGCCAGCCCGGACGATGCTCGGCGAACCCATCGGATCCGTCGGCGTTCCTGCCGCCCCACTCGAAGAACGGGACGCTCTCGACGCCGCCGCGCGACTCGGCGCCGCCCATGCCGCCCACGAGGTGGTGGATGAAGACGAACTTCAACCGGGCCTTGGAACCTGAGAGCGTGCGCTCGAGCCAGTCGTACTGCTCGCGGCCGAGGGTGCTGGTCCAGCTGCCGTCGACGGGCTTGAGCGGCTCCTGCGAACGGGCATCGCCGGGGCCTTGGCCGCTGCCCTGGCCTCGGCCGCCCGCGGCCCGGTTGCCACCGCCGCCCGCGCCGCCGCGGATGCGGTCGGTGGTCGGCCAGTACGGGTCGAGCGCGACGATCAGCGCGTCGCCCCACTCGAAGGCGTAGTAGTTGCCGCCCTTCCCCGACTCGGGCGAGGTGCGGCCGGTGTACATCCCGCCGGGACGCCCGGGCTCGGGCGCGGGGAACCGCGCCGTGCGCATGCCGTAGGACCACGCAGGCATCGACGCATCGCGCGTCCCCGCGCCCCCGCGCTCGCCGTCGTGGTTGCCGAGCACCATGAAAAGCGGCATCTCGGCGCACGGGATGCCGAACCAGTAGCGCTGCGCGTCGTACTGCGCCGCGGAACGCTCGAAGTCGGCGCCGCGCTTGTCGACCATGAAGGTGTCGCCGAGGTCGACGAAGAAGTCGGCCTTCGACTCGCGCACGTTGAGCAGCGTGCGCTCGTACGCCGCCGGGTCGACGCCCTGGTCGAGGTGCGAGTCGGCCTGCATCGCGAAGGTGAACGACGCGCCCGGCGAGCGCGGGGAACGGTACCGGTGCTCGTCGCCTTGCTTGAGCGCGCCGCCCTGGGATTCGCGCCACACGAACCGGTAGCCGTGGTCCGCGTCGGGCGCGAGGTCGGTGAGCTCGAAGAACGCGGTCTCGCCGGGCTTCATCGGCTTGAACTCGGTGGTGCGTCGTGCGGTCTCGCCGCTGCGCCAGTACTCGATCGCGCCCGAGCGCGCGGTCGCCGTGGTCGCCGCGACGGTCACGCCCGTGCGCGTGGGGCGCGCGAGGACGAGGTCGAGGTCGTGCGCCGGCACCTCGGTCTTGAACGATGTCATCTGCGCGAGGAGCCCGCCCTGCCGCCCGCCGCCCGCCGGCGGTTCGCCTCGGCCTCCGCCCTGGCCCTGCGGCGGGCGCTCGTCGCCGCCGGCCTGGCCACCGCCCTGGCCTTGGCCCCCTCCCCCGCCCTTGACCTGCGGCGGACGCTCATTTCCGCCGCCTTGCCTCGAGTAGCTCAGTTCGAGGTCGGCGGTCCCGACCGTGATCGGCGCGATGGCCTTCAGGAAGTCGGCGTAGTTCGCGCTGCCCGCCGCGAGCTTCGGCTCGGCCGAGAGCGCGTAGACGGTCGCGACGTAGGTCTTGCGTCCGCCGCCCTGCGAGCACGGCGGCGCGTACTCGGCACGGCGGTTCACGCTGTTGGCGCCCCAGGTGCCGAGGTCACGCTGCGACTCGGCGATCGACGCCGACTTCACGGGAATCCCCCAGACCACCATGTACGCGTGCTCGTCGCCGCCCGGCGAGGCACCCGGCGGGACATGGTGCAGCGCGAACGCCAGCTGCTTCGTGCCGCTCGGCACGCCCTTCCACTCGAAGGCCGGCTGCACGCTTTCGCCGTCGCAGGTGAACCTCGCGGGCAACGCCCCGTCGGGGCCCGCCGAGGACGAGCTGACGGTGAACCCCGAGACCGGCTTCGACACGGTCGGCACGCCCGACGGCGCCTGCGGGTCACGCGGCCGACCTTGGCCACCTCCGCCCTGTCCGCCGCCGCCACCTTGCCGGCCGCGGCCACCGCCGCCACCTCCCGGTCCGCCGCCCTGCGCGCGGCCGCCGCCTTGGCCGCCGCCACCGCCGCCGCGGCGACCCGCCGTGTAATGCTCGACGCGCACGGAACCGTCGGGAGCAACGAAGCGGAACTCGGCCGCCCCGCCCTCACCCACCGAGTAGTCGACGCGGTGCGTCGTGCCGTTGAGCGTGTACGAGAGCGACCAGGCCTTCGGTCCCGTCTGCTTGAATCCGGTGACCGCGGCGCCATGCAGCGCGGTGAGCGCCTCACGCACGCCCTGCGCGCGCGGCTGCGGGACGACCTGGTCGTCCTCGATCGTCACCTTCCCGCGGAGCCCGCCGTTGATGTAAGGGAAGTCCTTGGTGGAGTGGTAGTGGTACCCGCGCGTCGTGCCGCCGATCCCCAGGCCCGCGGGCACGGTGCAGAAGTGGCCGTTGAGCTCATCGAGGGGCTCGGTCGAGCCGTGCGGGCACGCGAGGTCGGACCCCGGCTTCGCCTTCGGGTCGAAGAGGCCGTAGAGCGGGAAGCCGTCGAGCGCGAACCCGATGGGCTGCTTCGGGCCCACGACCTTCTGCAGCGCCAATGGCGCGATGTGGTAGTGGTAGTCGTCGCCGCGGCCGGAGTGGCCGCCGAACTCGTCGAGCTCGCCCGCGAGGAACGCGTCGTCGCCTCGGTTGTTGAGGGCGTTGAAGATCGGGATGCCGTTGACGGCGATCGCCACCGCACCGCGGCGCAGGAACTTCCGGCCGTCGACCGGGACGTCGGCAAGCTCGTTGCGCAGCGGGATCTGCCACGCGTTGGTGCCCGTGTACGGCTGCGGCAGCGGGACCTGCTGCTGCCATCGGCGGATGCCGACCATCATCGGATGCTCGAGCGGCGCGTGCGCCAGTCCGTCGGACTCGATCCAGAGCCAGGTGGCGTCGGACCGGACGCGGACGAACGGCTCGAAGCGCTTGAATGCCTCGGCCTGCCACGGGCCCTTCGCGGGCTCGTCGGCAAGGAAGAACGGCGCGGAGGGTTCCGCGGCGTGCGGCACGGCCGCGGCCGACGGCTCGGCGGCGTGCGCGTGCGCCGCGAGCGCGGCCATCGCCTCGCGCGGGTCGTCGTGCTCGCCCGGCGGGTGCGCGAGCGCGGGCCGCGGCAGCGAGGCGATCGCGGCCACGGCCGCGGCGCATGCGATGCGTCGAGCGATGCGCATGGTCAGGCGCCGCCCTTCTTCCCCTTGCCTCCGCCCTGCCCGCCCTTGCCTCCGCCTTGGCCGCCCTGCCCGCCCGGGCGCGAAGGCGGGCTCCCGGTGCCGGCGCCGGGGGCGGTGTTCACCTTCGCCAGCTGCGCGCGCACGTCCTTGAGGTACGCGTCGAGACGCGCCTGCAGGTCCTTCACGACGTCGGGATGCTCGCTCGCGACGTCGCTCGACTCCGAGCGGTCCTTCGCGATGTCGTAGAGCGACACCTTGCCCTGCTCGTCGTTGCGCACGAGCTTCCATCGGTCGAGGTAGATCGCGGACGCCGGCCCGCCGTTGTTGAGGTCGTAGTGGGGAAAGTGGATGACGATGCCCTCGCGCGGGCGCTTCACGTCGCTCGACCCGTCCTTGAGCGCCGCGACGAGGCTGCCGCCCTCGATCGCCGACTGCGCGTTCGGGTCGGCCGGCTTCTGCGCGGGCATCCCGGCGAGGTCCATGAGGGTCGGGAGCAGGTCCATGTTGGTGGCGCGCACGTGCACCACCTTGCCCGCGGGGATGCCGGGGCCGGCCGCGATGAAGGGCACGCGGATGCCGCCCTCGCTGATGCTGCCCTTGCCGCCCGAGAGCGGCGGGTTCGCCTGGCTTCGTCCGCCTCCTCCGCCGCCCTGCGCGCCGTGGTCGGCGCTGTAGAAGACGTAGGTGCGGTCCGCGATGCCGAGTTCCTTGAGGGCGGCCAGCACGCGGCCGACCTGCGTGTCGACGTCGCGCGCCCCGGCGATCGCGCCCATCGGCTTGCCGCTCACGCCGGGCACCAGCGCCTTCGCCGCGGCGAGCGCCTCGGGCGTCGCCTCCTCCTCGGACCCGAACCCGTAGTGCGACAGCTGCAGGTAGAAGGGCGTGCCGGCCTTCGCCTGCTCGCGCATGAACTCGATCCCGCGGTCGGTGATGGCGGCGGCCTGCTTCGGGTTGGGCGCGGTGCCGCGGTCCGGGCCCTGGTTGCTGTTGGGACCGTCGCACCGGTCGAAGCCGACGCGGCTCGGCGCGGACCGGCCCGCGTGCCACTTGCCGAAGTGGGCGGACGCGTACCCCGCGTCCTTCAGCATGGCGCCGGTGGTGCGCACGCCGTCGGGCAGGTCGGTCTCGGGCGTCGGCGGGATCATCTTCATCAGCTTGTAGCGCTCCTCGGCGCCGCCGCCCTCGCGCTTGGCGCCGCCCTCGCTCTGGTAGGTCATGTGGAGCTTGGCGGGGCTGATTCCGGTCACCCAGCTCGCGCGCGACGGCGTGCACCGCGGGCACGAGACGTAGAAGTCGCTCATGCGCACGCCGTCGGCCGCGAGCTTCTCGAGGTTCGGGGTGAGGCCCGCGGGACGCGCGTGCGTCGGCGCCTCGCCGTCCATGTCGACGGAGGTGCTTGACCATCCCTGGGCCTCGGCCTGGATGAAGACGAAGTTCGGGCGCTTGGGCGCGGCCGCCTTCTGCTCGGGCGGGGCGATCGCGGCGACGAGCGCCAGCAACGCGATGAACGCGGTGCGCATGGTTCAGTCCTCCTTGATGACGGATCGCCCGGCGTCGTGGTGCGCCCCGTGGGCGAAGTACGCGGGATCGAGCGGCGATCGGTCGACGAGCTCGAGCGTGACCGACCGCGGGCCGCCGTTGGCCTGCGGAAGCCGGTCGAGCTGCATGCGGACGATGGTGGCGTCGACCGGGTCGTACGCGATGCGCACCGACTTCGGCCCGCGCGGCACGTCGGCGCGGCGCGTGGCGACGATGACGCGGAGGCCGGCCGCGGCCTCGGGCCCCGGCTCGCCGAACGCGACGTCGTAGGAGCGCATCAGTTCCCGCAGGCCGTCGACGGGGTCGACGAACGCGAGCCCGTGCTGCTCGCCCGGCAGCGCACCGCGGAACCGCGACGGGTCGCGCGCGACGCGCACCGGGCCGGTCCCTGTGAAGCTCCACGCCGAGCGTCCGTCGCTGCCGGACACCGTCTCGGTGCCGTCGGCACCGGTGCGGACGAGCACGTACGAGCCCGGGGCTCCCACGTGGAGGATCGCCTCGTCGATGGACGGCTTCGGCCGGGGCGGGCGCCCGCGGTCGGGCGCGGCGGCCGGCCGCGCGCGTCGATCGGCGGCGCGCGGGGGGTCGCGCGGGGCCTGCTGGTCCGCACGGATGAGGTAGGTGCGGAGCGAGTCGGCGGCGCGTGCCGCCAGGCGCTCCATCTCGGCGCCCGCGGCGAGCGCGGGCTGGCCGCGCGTGGCGAAGAACGCGACTGCGCCCACGGCCAGCGCGACTGCCGCGGCCGCCGCGAGCCCGCGAACCCGGACCGCCCAGTGCACGCGACGCGCGGACGCGCGGCCCTCGGCGGCCGCGCCGAACTCGCGGTCGAGCGCGTCGTGGAGGAGCGCGGCGCGCGCGAACTCGCGCGCACGACCCGGGTCGGCCGCCACCAGGCGCGAGAGCTCGGCGCGCTCGGCGTCGCTCGCCTCGCCGTCGAGCGTCGCGTGGACGACCTCGTCGAACGGGCGCGTCATGCGCGCGCCTCCGCGCGCACGCGGCGCTCGATGCACTCGCGAAGCTGCTCGCGCACGCGCTGCAGCAGCTTCGACGCGGTGTTCGCCTGGATGCCAAGCACTTGTGCGACGCGCGCCGGCGCGAGCCCCGCGCGGTATCGAAGCTCGCAGGCCTCGCGCGCGCGGCCGTCGAGCTCCTTCATGCACTCGCCCAGGTGCGAGAGCCGCGCCTGCTCGACCTCCGCGACCTCGGCGACCGCGGCGGCGAACGCCTCGGTGGCCTCGGGTGCGAGCGACAGCGGCTGGCGGCGCCGGCGGCGCAGGCGGTCCGCGGCGGCGTGCCGGGCGATGCCGAGCGCCCACGGCAGGAAGGGCCGGGCGGGGTCGTACGACCCGTACGCCTCGAGGACCGCGACGGCCACGTCCTGGAGCACGTCGTCGCGGTCGGCGCGGTCGGCCACCAGTGCATGGACGAACGCCGAGACCGCGGGCTGCGCGCGGGTCCAGTCGGCAAAGGCCTGGCGTGCGAGGGGGTCCATCACCTTCACTTCGGGGAACAACGGCCCGACGTGACGGGGATTCCCCCGGGAATCGACCGGTTGGCCGGGAGTGCCACCCTTCCGGCACCCCTCAAGGCGCCTTGACCACCTGCTCCATGAGCTGCCGGTACACGCCGACGAACCGCCCCGACTCGCGGATCCCCCGCTCGGCGAGCGCACGGGCGTCGGCCGCCCGGCCGCACTTGAGGTAGCTCGCGATGAGCGCCTGGTCGCAGGCCACCAGGTCCTCGGCGGCCATGCGCGGGCGCGCGTCGAGGAGGTACGGGATCGCCTCGGCCCACTC
>CAYSFS010000025.1:0-21615 GCA_964430235.1 uncultured Chitinophaga sp.
CACGAACGCGCGGCGCCTGACGGCGGCGCGCGTTCGTGCTTCAAGGCCGCGGGCGCGCGCCTTCGGCACGCGCGGCGTCCGCTTCGCGGCCGCCGGGATTTGGACGGCCCTTCGGGCCGTTCAAATCCCTCCTTGCGTCGGGGGCAGCAGCGGCTGCTTCGCAGCGCCGCGGGCGTTCACGGAAGAATGCGGGGGGATCGGGGCTTGTGCGAGGGGGAATGCTGTGGCACTCTATGGGGGCATGCAAGCGGCGCGGCGCTCGGACTCTCCTGCGGGGACCCGGCTCGATTCGGTCGAGCGGATGGCGCTGCTGTACACGCCGGCGGAGGAGTGCTTCGACCGGATCACGCGACTCGCGTCGCGGGTGATGCGGGCTCCGGTGTCGGTGCTGTCGATCACGGGGCACGACCGCGTGTGGTTCAAGTCGCGCGTGGGCGTTCAGGTCAACGAGGTGGCGCTCGACGACCCGCTCATCGCGGACGTCATGGCGACGCACGGGTCGCTCGTGGTGCAGGACGCGCTCGCCACGCCGCGGTACTCGCGGTCGGGGCTGGTCGTCAACGCGCCGTTCGCCCGGTACTTCGCGGGGGCCGCGGTTCGTGCGCCCGACGGCTCGCGCATCGGCACGCTCTCGGTCCTCGACACCGAGCCCCGCGGCGGCGTCGGCGAGGACCTGCCGTTCCTCCGCGACCTCGTCTCCGTGGCGGAGGGCGAGCTCCACCGCCGACAGCTCACGTTCGCGCAGGGCGACATGATCCGAGAGCTCGGCGAGGCCCGCCGCCGGTCGATGGTCGACCCGCTCACCCGCGTCTGGAACCGCGCGGGGCTCGACGCGATCATCCAGCGCGAGGTCGACGCCGCCCGCGCCCGCCGCACGCCGCTCTCGGTGGCGATGGTCGACCTCGACCACTTCAAGGACGTCAACGACCGCTACGGACACGGGGTGGGCGACATCGTGCTCACGGAGGTCGCGCGGCGGCTCCGGGTCGCGGCGCGTCCCCTCGACTCGGTGGCGCGCTTCGGCGGCGAGGAGTTCCTGGTGGTGCTGCCCGACTGCGCCGAGCAGGACGCCGTGGCCGTGGCCGAGCGGCTGCGGGCGCGCGTCGGCGAGTCGCCTGTCACGGTCGGCTCGTCCTCGCGCGTGGCGGTGACGTGCTCGATCGGCGTCGCGACCCTGCAGGACGACGAGCATCCCTCGGTGCTGCTGACGCGCGCCGACATCGCGCTCTACGACGCGAAGGGCGACGGTCGAGACCGCGTCGTGACCGCGGCGCCGAGCGTGCGCGAGCGCGCGCGCTGACGCGCGGGCCGCGCGCGGGAAGCCGGTGCCCTCCCGGTCCGTATCATTCGCCGCATGCCCGCGGCCGCGCACGCCGAAGTCGTCTCCGCCCGCCTCATGGTGGGGCTCGAGATCCACGTCGAGCTCGCCACCCGCAGCAAGATGTTCACGCGCGCGGGAAGCCCGGGGAACCCGGAGTTCTATGACCGCGAGCCGAACTCGCTGGTGACCCCGCTGGTCGCCGCGTTGCCCGGGACGCTTCCGGTGATGAACCGGCGCGCGGTCGAGATGTCCATGATGGTGGGGCTTGCGCTGGGGTGCACCGTGGCCCGCTTCTCGAAGTGGGACCGCAAGAACTACACGTATCCCGACCTCCCCAAGGGCTACCAGATCAGCCAGTACGACCTGCCGATCTGCCACGACGGCGCGTTCGAGCTGTCGCTTCCCGACGGCGGCTCGAAGCGCATCGGGATCATCCGCGCGCACCTGGAGGAGGACACCGGCAAGCTCGGCCACGAGCTTCCGGGCGGCTTCCGGTACGAGGGTTCGCTGGTCGACCTGAACCGCGCGGGGACGCCGCTCCTCGAGATCGTCACCGCGCCCGACTTCGCGTCCGCCGCCGAGGTGGTGGCCTTCGCGCAGGAGCTTCGCTCGATCTGCCGGTTCCTGGGCGTCACCGAGGGCGTCATGCAGAAGGGCCACATGCGGTTCGAGCCCAACGTGAACCTCGTGCTCACGCTCGGCGACGGATCCACCGTCCGAACGCCGGTGGTCGAGGTGAAGAACCTGAACTCCTTCAAGGCCGTGCGCGGCGCCATCGAGTTCGAGGAGCGCGAGCAGGTGGCGAGGTGGCGCGCCGACGGCAAGGTCATGGGCCCGGGCGCCAAGAGCACCCGCGGCTGGGACGACGAGCGCGGCATGACCGTCCTCCAGCGCGAGAAGGAGGACGCGCACGACTACCGCTACTTCCCCGACCCGGACCTGGTGCCCGTGGTCACCGACGACGCGTGGATCGCGCGCGTGCGCGCCGAGATCCCCGAGCTCCCGGGCGCGCGGCGCGCGCGGTACGTGGGCGAGTACGGGCTCGAGCGCAAGGACGCCGACGCCCTGGTCGAGGACCGCGCGGCGTGCCTCTTCTTCGAGGCGTGCGTCGCCGAGATGGGCGGGTCCGCGAAGGCGGGCTACGCCGCGGGCAAGTTCCTGCTGAACCAATTGGCCAAGCGCGCGAACGAGCTCGGGTGCGGGCTCGACTCCGCCGGGCTCGTGCCGCGCCAGGTCGCGGGCATCCTCGCGATGCGCGAGTCGGGCGCGCTCGGCGCGCAGAACGTGGACGCGCTGGTCGCCGCGATCGCGGGCACCGGCGCGGATGCGCAGGACGCCGCCGCCAAGGCGGGGCTCCTGGTGGTGCGGGACGACTCCGCCCTCGACGCCTGGGTCGACCAGGCGATCGCCGCGAACGAGCAGGCGGCGGCCGACGTGCGCGCGGGCAAGGGCGCCGCGATCGGCCGCATCGTGGGCGCGGTCATGAAGCTCGCGGGCGGGAAGGCCGATGCGAAGACCGTCAACGAGCGCATCATGAAGCGCCTCGCGGGGGGCGCGTGATGGGGCAGGACGACCCGTCGCGCGCGGAGCTCGGCCGCGTGGTCATCGGCGCGGACCGCATCGCGGCGCGGATCCCCGAGCTGGCGCGCGAGATCACCGAGCGCATGGGCGAGGGCCCCGACGACCTCGTGATCGTGCCGGTGATGACGGGCGCGTTCATCTTCGCCGCGGACCTGGTGCGGCACATGCCCATCCGCATGCGCATCACGCTCGCCACCGTGTCGAGCTACCCGGGCACGTCCACGACCAGCCAGGGCGTCCGCCCGCTCGGCGAGCTGCCCGCGCGGCTCGAGGGTCGGCGCGTGCTGGTGATCGACGACGTGCTCGACTCCGGCCGGACGCTGAGCTTCCTCCGCGAGCGCTTCATGGAGCAGCGGCCCGCGCGCTTCGCCACGGCGGTCATGCTGCGCAAGGCGATCCCCAGCGCCATGGCGACGCCGTGCGAGTTCGTCGGGTTCGACGTCCCCGACGAGTTCGTGGTCGGGTACGGCCTCGACTACGACGGGTGCTTCCGCAACCTCCCGGACGTGCGAGTCCTCCATCCCGGGGGCCTGCCGCGGTGAACGCGCCCGCGCGCGACGGCGGCGACCCGGCGGCGTTCGCGGCCACGGCGGTGGACGCCGCGGGCATCCCGCTCTTCGCGGCGGCGATGCTGGAGCCGTCCGAGATCATCATCGGCACGTGGCGCCCGCACCCGGCGTGGATCGCGTTCCGCGCCGCGCGCACCTGCCTGTTCGCGGTGCTCATCGGGGCGATCGGCGCGGCCGCCGCGGGCGCGGCGGGACTCGCGTGGGCGCAGCCGATCGCGCAGGCGGTCGCGCTGGTGGCGGCGGCCCGCGTCGGCGTCGCGGTCGCCGAGTGGGCGAGCCGCATGTACCTGCTGACCGACCGCCGCGTGCTGCGACGCAGGGGCGTGCTCTCGCCCACCGTGTACTCGGCCACGCTTGGCTCGCTGCGCCGCGTCGAGCTCGTGCGCACGTGGTCCGACCGCCCGTTCCGCACCGGCACCGTCACGTTCTCGACGGTCGCGAACCCGGGGTACGAGGCGGCGTGGCTGATGCTTTCGCGGCCCGACGACGTGATCGCCGCGATCGACCGCGCGCGGCGGCGCTACGGGCACTGACCGCGCGCCCGCGGGTTCACGTCCACTGCGGGCCGGTGCGGGGGTTCGGCAGGCGCTGCGCCAGCTCCTCGACGAGCCTGCGGCCGTCCGCGTCGAGCGACTTCGGGGCCTCGATCATCACCACGGCCAGGAAGTCGCCGGGGGTTCCCTTGGCGGGGCCGATCCCCTTGCCCTTCACGCGCAGGCGCTGGCCGCTGCGAACGCCCGCGGGCACCTTCATCTGCACGGAGCCGTCGAGGAGCGGCACGCGCACGGTGGCGCCGAGCGCGGCCTCGGCGATCGACACCGGCAGGTCCATGACGAGGTCGTCTCCCTCGCGCCTGAGCCACGGGTGCGGCGATACGCGGACCGTGACGATGAGGTCGCCCGCGGGTCCGCCGTGCTCGCCCGGGGCGCCCTTGCCGCGCACCGCGAGCTTCGCGCCGTCGGCGATGCCGGCGGGGATCCGCACGTCGATCGACTCGCCGCGCACGCGGAAGCTGCGCGTGCCGCCGAGCGCCGCGGTCGTGAAGTCGACCGTCTCCTCGACGTCGAGGTTGCGCCCCTGCTGCGGCGCCTCCTCCTCGGCGCCGCCGAAGCCCCCGAATCCGCCGAACCCGCCGCGACCCGCGCGCCCCCCGCGGGCGCGCCCGCCGCCGAACATCGAGCCGAAGACCTCCTCGAAGGTGGAGGGATCGACGTTCTGCCACCCCTGCCCGCCGCCGAAGGGGCCGTTGCCCGCGCCGGCCCCCGGCCCGCGGCCGGGACCGCCGCCCGCCGCCGCGCCGCGCACGCCGGCGATGCCGAACTGGTCGAACAGCTTGCGCTTCTCCGGGTCGGAGAGGATGTCGTACGCGTCCTGGATCTCCTTGAAGCGCTCCGCGGCGCCCGGCTCCTTGTTGACGTCCGGGTGGAACTTCCGCACCAGCCCGCGGTGCGCCTTCTTCAGGTCGTCGGCCGATGCCGTGCGGGGCACGCCGAGGATGTCGTACAGGTCGCGTTCCACGCGGTCGAGTATAGGAGCGGCCGCATCGACGGTTGACTTACGATCAAGGGCATGCCGTCCTGCGAGCCGCGCCGCGAAGCCCGTCCCGTGAGCGTCTCGCTGCCCGTGCTGCCCGACGCGGTGCCGGGCGCAAGGCGCGCGAAGTTCGGCTCGCGAACGGGCTGGAGGCGCGCGGCGGTGCTCGCGGGCGTCTGGGCGTTCATGATCGTGCACCTGGTGCAGTGGCTGGCCATGGGCACCACGCTCGCGCCCATCGAGCCCAGCGAGTCGATGGAGACCGTGAAGAACGGCGTCGTCACCGTGGGCGCGATCTTCTTCGCCGCGGCGCTGCTCTCGACGGCGCTGCTGGGGCGCTGGTTCTGCGGGTGGGGATGCCACTGGGTGGCGATCCAGGACGGGACGGCGTGGCTGCTCGCGAAGGCCGGGATCCGCCCGAGGCCGTTCCGTTCGCGGCTCCTCGCGTGGATGCCGCTGTGCCTGGCGATCTACATGTTCGTGTGGCCGCTCTTCTACCGCTTCGCCGTGGCGCCGTGGGTGCAGCCAGACCTGCGGTGGCCCGGATTCAGCGTGCACCTGGTGACGCAGGACTTCTGGGCCACGTTCCCGGGATGGATGATGGGCATCCCGTTCGTGCTGGTGAGCGGCGTGCTCGTGGTGTGGCTCCTCGGGACCAAGGGCTACTGCACGTACGCATGCCCCTACGGCGGGTTCTTCGCGCCGCTCGACGAGCTCGCCCCGATGCGGATCGTGGTCGACCACGACCGCTGCGAGCAGTGCGGGCACTGCACCGCCGTCTGCACCAGCAACGTGCGCGTCCACGAGGAGGTCCGCGACTACGGCATGGTGGTCGACGTGGGGTGCATGAAGTGCATGGACTGCGTCACGACGTGCCCCAACGAGGCGCTCCGGTTCGGCGCGGGCGGGCCCGCGATCAAGGTCGAGCGCGCGGGCACCAAGGCGTCCGAGGCCGCGGCGCGCCGCTACGACCTCTCGCTCGGCGAGGAGGTCGCCTTCGCGGCGATCGCGGTGGGCGCGCTGTTCGCCGCGCGAGGCTCCTACGTGGGCGTGCCGCTCCTCTTCGCCTCCGGCATCGCGGCGTGCACGGCGTTCCTCGCGTGGAAGTCGTGGCGCGTGCTGCGCGAACCCTCGTCGTCCTTCCACGGGGCGCGGCTTCGCCTTCGCGGGGCGCTGCGGCCCGCGGGCGCGGCGTGGCTCGCGTGCACCGCCGTGGTGCTCGCGGGCCTCGCGTGGACGGGGTCGCTCAACGCCGCCGCGTTCCTCGCACGGACGTTCGACGCGCGGGTCGCCATCCCCGCCGAGGCCGTGTTCTCGCCGAGCGGCACGGAGCCGACGCCCGCGCAGCGCGCCGACGCCGAGCGGGCGCTCGCGCTGTACCGGTGGTGCGCGGCGTGGCCCGAGGGATGGTCGCCGTTCCGCGCCGCGTGGCGCCGCACCGACCTCGAGCGCGCCTACCTCATGGCGGTGCTGCGCGACGCCGAGGGCGCCGAGGCGCTGCTGCGGCGGTCATGGGAGCGCGACGGCCCCGACGAGGGCGTGGCGATCGTGATCGGCCGCGTGCTGCGCATGCAGATCGAGCGGCGCGACGACGCGCTCGCGTGGTACGACGCGACGCTTGCCGATCACCCCGCGTGGCGCTCGCTGCGCGAGGAGCAGCTCGTGTGGCTCGACCTCGAGAACGAGCCCGCACGGCTCGTCGCCAGCGCGCGCGCCGGGGTCGCGGCGATGCCCGAGGACCTTGCGTCGCTGCGCCGGCTGTCGCTTGCGCTCATCGAGCGAGGCGAGTCGCGCGCGGAGGCCGAGGAGGGGGTCGCGCTCGTGCGTCGCACGCTCGAGATCGCGCCCGGGAACGGATTCGCGCACGCGGCGCTCGCGCGGGGGCTCATGAAGCTGGGCCTGCGCGACGAGGCGATGGCGGAGTTCCGGCGGGCGCTCGAGCTCGAGCCCGCGTCCGAGGCGATCCGCGCGATGGCCGAGGAGGCGGCCGGCGCGGAGGTTCCGCCGATGCCCGCCCCGGAGCCTGCGCCGGGGCCGCCTCCCGCTCCGCTGCGCTGAGCGTCAGTTCGCGGCGCCCCAGTTGCCGACCAGGATCCCGAGGTCGATGCCGTTGACCGCGCCGTCGTCGTTGAGGTCGGCGGCGCACGCGAACCCGCACGGGCCCCAGCTGCCGAGCACGACGCCCAGGTCGATTCCGTCCACCGAGCCGTCGCCGTCGAGGTCGCCCAGGCCCGCCGCGAGCCGGGCCGCGCGCACCGCGGCGCCCGCGTCGATGCGGCCCGCGCCGGTGCGGGGATCGGTGCCGATCACGTCGATGTCGACGCAGGTCTGCGTCACGAACGGCACCAGGTCCGGCGCCGCGAACGCGGGGGCCGCGTCGCGCATCAGCGCGATGGTGCCCGCGACGAACGGCGCCGCCATGCTGGTCCCGTCCTTGAGGCCGTAGCCCGAGGTGCCGACCGCCGAGAGCACGCGGTGGCCGGGCGCGGCGAAGTCCACTTGCGGGCCGATCGCGGAGTAGCTCGGCACCTGGTCCATCGAGTCGAGCGCGCCGACGGCCACCACCTCGGGCCACCGCGCGGGCACCGCGACGCCCGCGGCGCCGCCGTTGCCCGCCGCGGCGACCACCACGCCGCCGCGCGCCATGACGTAGGCGATCGCGTCGCGCAGGTATTGGTTCTCGACCGTGTACTGCAGGCTCGCGTTCATCACGGTCGCGCCTCGGTCGCTCGCCCAGACCAGCCCGTCGGCGAGGTCGCGCGTGAGCCCCGTGCAGCCGGTCAGCACCGTCACGGGCATGATGCGAACGTTCCACGCGATGCCCGCCATTCCGATGCCGTCGTCGCCCGCGGCCGCGATGGTTCCCGCGCAGTGCGTCCCGTGGCCCGAGCATTGGTTGCCCGTCTGGGCGTTGCCTGCGGGCACGTTCCAGCCGGGCACCATGCGGGCGGCGAACTCGGCGTGCGGGTCGACGCCCGCGTCGAGCACCGCGACGATCGTCCCGGCGCCGCCCGTCGAAAGGTGCCACGCACCTCGCGCGTTGACATCCGCGCCGGGTGCGCCCGCCACGCCGTTGAGCGACTGGCCGGTGTTCTCGAGCCCGTACTGCTGCGCCCAGAGCGGGTCATTCGGGGCCGCGGAGTCCGCGGCGACGCCGCCGATGCCGACGGCCTCGGCGAGCTCGATGACCGCGCCGGCGCGCGCCGCGAGCGCACGCGCGACCGCGCTCGCGTCCGAGCCCGGGGGAAGCGACGCCTCGACCCAACGGTCGAGGCCCGCCGCGCGCGCGGCGGCGGCGTCGAGCGGCGTGACCGTGCCGCCGCGCGTGACGTTCGTGACCCCGAGCGCCGCGAGCGAGGCCGAGAGCCGCGCGTCCGTGCGTCCGCGCGCGTCGCGCGCGTCGAACGAACCGTCGTTGCGCATCGCGATGCGCGCGCCCTCGCGCAGCTTCATCATGACCAGGTGGTCGGCCGCGGCACCGGCCGCCACGGGTGCGACCGCCGCGCCGTCCGCCACGGCCGCGTCGCCCGCGATGCGCGCGCGCGGCGCCTGTGCGGCGCACGGGGCACCCATCGCCGCGCACGCGAAGGCGGCGAGGGCGAGCATGGCGGGGGTGCGGAAGCGGGTGTCGATCACGACGTTTCCTGTACGCGCGAGAGGGCGTCCGGGAGCGGCAGAATGCGGGTTTCCCGAACCGTATCTTCGCTGCGTGCCGAGGCCACCCGAATCGGGCGGATTCGCGCAGATCGTCCGAGAATCGCCGGGCGTCTCGGGTTTGCGACGCGTGCGACGGACCGATAGCATTCCCCGCTTCCATCCGACCATCCGGATGGGCGGATGAACCTCCCGCCTCGATCACCCCGCACCTCCCCGCCACCGGAGCCGACATGCACGACAAGCGCTACCTGTTCACCAGCGAGTCCGTCTCGATGGGCCACCCCGACAAGCTCGCCGACCAGATCAGCGACGCCGTCCTCGACGCCATGCTGGAGCAGGACCCGAAGAGCCGCGTGGCGTGCGAGACCCTCGTCACCACCGGCCTCGCGGTGGTGGCGGGCGAGGTGACCACCAACGCCGTGGTGAACGTGCCCGACATCGTGCGCGACGCCGTGCGGCGCGCGGGCTACGACCACGCCGACAAGGGCTTCGACTGGAAGAGCTGCGGCGTCAGCGTCGTGCTCGGCCGCCAGAGCCAGGACATCGCCATGGGCGTCGACCGCGAGGGCGCGGGCGACCAGGGCATGATGTTCGGCTTCGCGTGCAAGGAGACCCCCGAGCTCATGCCGCTCCCCATCCAGCTCTCGCACGACCTCGTGAAGCGCCAGGCTGTCGTGCGCGAGAAGGGCATCGTGAAGGGCCTGCGCCCGGACGCGAAGAGCCAGGTCACCGTGGAGTACGTCGGCCTGAAGCCCACCCGAATCGACACCGTGGTCCTCTCGACGCAGCATGACCCGATGTGGAACGGCGCCGCGGGCCAGAAGCGCCTCAAGGCCGAGGTCATCAAGCACATCATCAAGCCCGTGCTCGGCAAGTGGTGGAACGACCGCATCACCGTGCACGTGAACCCGACCGGCCAGTTCGAGATCGGCGGTCCCCACGGCGACTGCGGCCTCACCGGCCGCAAGATCATCGTCGACACCTACGGCGGCCGCGGCCGCCACGGCGGCGGCGCCTTCAGCGGGAAGGACCCGACCAAGGTCGACCGCAGCGCCGCCTACATGGCCCGTTACATCGCGAAGAACATCGTGGCCGCGGGCCTCGCGGACGTGTGCGAGGTGCAGCTGAGCTACGCCATCGGCGTGGCGAAGCCGACCAGCGTGCTCGTCGACACGCAGGGCACCGGCCTCGTCCCCGACGCATGGCTGGCCGAGCAGGTCCAGAAGCACTTCGAGCTCACGCCCCGCGGCATCATCGCGTCGCTCGGGCTTCGCCGCCCGATCTACCGCGCCACCGCGACGCACGGCCACTTCGGCCGCAAGCCCGGCGAGGGCGGCCCCGGCACCTTCACGTGGGAGGCGACCGACAAGGCCGCCGCGCTTCGCAAGGCCGCCGAGAAGGCAGGGCTCCTGAAGTCGCCCGCGCGCACCGAGCCCAAGCCCGCCGCGAAGGCCGCCAAGCCCGCGAAGGGCGGGCGCCGGCTCGTCGCCGCCTGACGCACCGACGCAGGAACGCGCATCGCAACGCCCCCACGCATGACCGACGTCTCGCCTGCCCGCGCGGCCGCCCTCGAGCGGCTCGTGCGGCAGGCGAGCCGCTTTCCCGACCTCGAGTTCGTCGACTCGGGCGGTGCGCCGTCGCACGGCGGCGCCGCGCTCGACGCGCGCGACGCGGCGCTCGCCCGCGCCATCGAGCACGCGGTCGCGCACCGGTGGCTGACGCTCGCGGCGCTCGCGCGCGCGTGCGTCGACCGCCGCTGGGAGAACGTCGATTCGCGCATCCGCGCGGCGCTCCTCGCGGCGGGCGCGCAGCTGTTCCTCTTCGGGAACCAGGCCGACCACGCCGTGGTCGACGACACCGTCGAGTGGACCAAGGAGAAGGGCCAGCGCGGCGCCGCGGGGTTCGTGAACGCCGTGCTGCGCAGGATGATCGCGCTGCGCGGCGGGATCGAGGACGCGCCCGCGGGCGGGCCCGCCGAGTGGCGCAACCGGCAGGACATGATGCCGCTCGGCGACGGGCGCGTCATGCGCCTCACGCAGCCGGCGTTCAGCCGCGACGCCGTGGCACGGGTCTCCGAGCAGGCGAGCGTCGGCGAGGACCTGCTGCTCCACTGGATCAACGTCGCCGGGCGCGACGTCGCGTTCGCGCGCACCGTGCACGGGCTGCGCCCGGCGCCCACGGTGGTGTGCGGGCTTCCCGCCGCGGCGTGCGTCGCCGGTGCGCCGTTCGCCGCGATGCTCGCGCCGCACGACGACCCGGACGCGCACGTGTGGGCGGGCGACCACGCCTCGCTCGTGGCGCTGCTCGCCGCGCACCCCGAGGCGCGCGTGCAGGACCCCGCGAGCGCCCGGCCCATGCGGCTCGCCGACGGCCTGCGGCCCGCCGTGATCCTCGACGCGTGCGCGGGGCGCGGGACGAAGACGCGGCAGCTCGCCGCGCTTCACCCGCAGGCCGAGATCGTCGCCACCGACACCGACGGGAACCGCCTGCGCGCGCTGGCGCTCGCCTTCGAGGGGCACCCGCGCGTGAAGGTGACGACGCCCGAGGGGCTGCGACGCGTGGTCGGCAAGGTCGACCTCCTCGTGCTCGACGTGCCGTGCTCGAACACGGGCGTGCTGTCGCGCCGGCCGGAGGCCAAGTACCGGTTCAACCGGGCGCGGCTCGACTCCGTGGTGCGGCTCCAGAAGGAGATCGTCGAGGACCAGCGCCTGATGCTGGCCCCGGAAGGGTCGATCCTCTACTCGACCTGCAGCCTCGAGCCCACCGAGAACGACGCGCAGGCGGCGTGGGCCGCCGGCCGCACGGGACGGACGGTCGTCCGGCAGGAACGGCACGAGCCCAAGGGCATGCCCGGGGAGCCGGACGCCCGCTACGGCGACGGCGGGTTCGGCGCGCTGCTTTCCCCGCGCTGAGCGGGCGCCCGGGCATTGGTACGATTCCGCGATTCGCCTTTCGGAGCCACGGAGTCCGCCGATGCCCGTCCCGATGACCGTCACCGAGATCCTCGACCCGCAGTGCGTGCTCGTGCCGCTCGCCGCGCGCACGAAGCGCGAGGCCATCGACGCGCTCGTCGACGCGCTGGCGGCGAGCGGCCGCGTCTCCGACGCGGCGGCCGTGAAGAAGGCCGTGTGGGACCGGGAAATGCAGCGCTCCACCGGCATCGGCGAGGGGCTCGCCATCCCGCACGGCAAGACGCCCGCCGCGCACGGGCTCTGCCTGGCCGTGGCCCGGCTCGCGGAGCCGATCGACTACGACTCGATCGACCGCAAGCCCGTGCGGCTCGTCGTGCTCCTGGTCTCGCCTCCGGAGCGCACCAGCGACCACATCCAGGCGCTCGGCCGCATCTCGCGCCTCATGACCAACCCGCAGTTCCGCGAGCGCGTGTACTCGGCGGCGGGGCCCGAGGAACTCCTGGAACTTTTCCGCAGCGCCGAGCGCGGCTGAAGCTCGCGCCCGCAGGCCTAGAATCGGTCCCGGCCGAACGTCCGGAAGGAGGCCGCATGCCGGTGGCGATGGAACTGTCGCGCATCCTGATCCGGGAGGACTCCGACCTGCAGCTCATCGAGCTCACCGAGGTGGGCGGGGACCGCACGTTCCCGATCTCGATCGGGCTGCCCGAGGCGATCGCCATCGACCGCCGGCTGAAGGGGATGCCCGTCCCGCGCCCGCAGACCCACGAACTGCTCGCGTCGGTGATCCGCGCGCTCGGCGGCACGCTCCGCGCCATCCACGTGCGCGAGCTGCGGGGCTCCACGTTCTACGCGAGCTTGGTCATCGAGCAGGGGGGCCGTCTCGTCGGCGTCGACTCCCGGCCGTCGGACGCGATCGCGCTCGGCGTCGCGGACGGCGTGCCGGTGCTCGTCGAGGAGGACGTGCTCGCGGCGGTCTCGGCGCAGGCGCCGGAGGCGGACCCGGGCGCCGCGCCGGAGGAGGGCGACGAGGGCGCGGACGACGCCGGCGACGCGAAGGGCGGAGGCACGTGAGCCGCGCGCCGCTCGTCGTGTTCGACCTCGGGGGCGTCGTGGTCCGCATCTGCCGCTCGTGGCGCGAAGGGTGCATGGCCGCGGGCGTCGCGCACCGCGCCGAGGCCGACGCGGCCCTCGCGGGCGCGGCCGTGCGCGGGTTGGTCGACCTCCACCAGCGCGGGCGCCTGGCGTGCGACGCGTTCTTCCGCGAGGTTGCCGGGGCCTCGGGCGCGCACTCGCCCGACGAGGTCGAGCGCGTGCACCGCGCGTGGATCCTCGGCGACTACCCGGGGATCGCGGACGCGATCGACCGCATCCACGGCGCGGGCCTGGCCACGGCGTGCCTCTCGAACACCAACGCGACGCACTGGGAGCAGCTGCGCGCGAGCCCCGCGTTCATGCGGATCGGCGCGCGCCACGCGAGCCATGCGCTCGGGCTCGCGAAGCCCGACGCCGCGATCTACCGTGCGTTCGAGCGCGAGACCGGCGTGCCGGCCGCGTCGCTCGTGCTCTTCGACGACCTTCCCGAGAACGTCGCCGCCGCGCGCGCGTGCGGGTGGACCGCGTTCGAGGTGAACCACTCGGGCGACACCGCCTCGCAGGTGCTGGGCGCGCTCCGCGGCATGGGGACGCTCGCATGAACGACGCCGACCTCCGTCATGCGCCCGTCGCGCGCCGGCTCCTCGACTCCGCACCCATCGAGGGCGCCCGCATCAAGGAGCGCCCCGGCGACTTCATCGTCGAGGAGCTTCCGCTCTACGAGCCGTCGGGCGAGGGCGAGCACCTCTACCTCCGGATCGTGAAGGAGGGCATGTCGCACCACGAGATGGTCGACGCGCTGTGCGCGCACTTCGGCGTCGACGCGCAGGCGATCGGCACCGCGGGCATGAAGGACCGCCAGGCCGTGACCGGCCAGACCGTGAGCGTGCACCTGCCCCGCAGGCCCGAGCTCCGGTCGATCCAGGAGCCGCGCATCCAGGTGGTGTGGGCCACGTGGCACGGCAACAAGCTGCGCCGCGGGCACCTCGCCGGCAACCGGTTCTCGGTCCGCGTGCGCGGCGTCGAGCCGTTCCGCGCACCGGCGGCGTGGCGCGCGATCCGCGCGCTCGAGGCGCGCGGCGTGCCCAACGGGTTCGGCCCGCAGCGGTTCGGGATGCGGTCGAACAACCACGCGCTGGGCCGGTTGCTCCTGGGCGCGCGCCACGACGAGCTGCTCCGCGAGCTGTGCGGCTCGGGAGGAAGCGCGTTCCGCGAATCCGAGCGCGAGGCGCGCTCGCTCTTCGATGCCGGCCGGTTCGAGGAGTCCGCGCGCGCGTGGCCGCGCGGGCTCGACGCCGAGCGCGCCGCGACGCGCTCGCTCGCGCGCGGCGGCACGGCGCGCGACGCGGTGCGCGCCGTGCCGCGGCCGATCCAGGAGCTGTGGACCGACGCCTGGCAGTCGGCGGTGTTCAACCGGGTGCTCGACGCGCGCATCGCCGCGGGAACCTTCGACCGCGTGCTGCCCGGGGACGTGGCGAGCAAGCATGCCAACGGCGCGCGGTTCACGGTCGACGAGGCCGCGATGGCGGAGCAGGGCGACGCGTCGATCGACGCCCGCGCGCGGCGGCTCGAGATCTCGGCGACCGGCCCGCTGCCGGGCTGCGAGACGCCCCTCGCGTCGGGCGAGCCGGGCGCGATCGAGCGCGCGGCGATCGAGGAGTGCGGCGGCGAGGCGTTGGTGGCGGCCGGCGGGCCAGGGTCGTCCCGGAAGCCCCCGGGCGACCGGCGCCCGCTGCGCATCGCGCTCCGCAACCCCGAGATGGAGTCCGGGTTCGACGAGCACGGCCCGTACGTGCGCGTGGCGTTCGACCTTCCGGCCGGCGCCTACGCGACGGTGGCGCTGCGCGAGGCGTTCGGGGACGCGCTCGAGGACGCGTCGCGCGACGCCGCGCGCTCCTGACGCCGGCGTGCGAAGAACGACGTGAGCTGGCGCCCGCACGGACGCGCGAGGATGCCCGCGACGATCGGCGGGCGGTGGTTCAGCCGCCCGTCGGCGGGGATGCTCCACAGGCTTCCGCACGCGCCGGCCTTCGGGTCGTGGGCGCCGAAGAAGACGCGGCCGATGCGCGCGTTCACGATCGCGCCGGCGCACATCGCGCACGGCTCGAGCGTCACCGCGAGCGAGCAGTCCGAGAGCCTCCACGCGCCGCGCGCGCGGCCGGCGTCGCGCATGGCGGCGAGCTCGGCGTGGCCGGTGGGGTCGCCGGTCGCCTCGCGGTCGTTCGCCTGCTCGCTGACGACGGTGCGCCCCCGGTAGACGACCGCGCCGACCGGCACCTCGCCCCGGCGCGCCGCGTGGCGCGCGAGCGTCATCGCGCGGAGCATCATGCCGACGTCGTTGGCGCGCGCGCCCGCGCGCAGCGCCGCGGGGCCCGCCATCCGGAGCACCGCGTGTCGTCCGGTGCGCGCGGCGGCGCGTGCGGCGCCGCGGGCCCGCGCGGCGCGCGTCACTCGTCGCCCTCGTCGGCGTCGGTGCGGCGGTCCCGGTACCTCGGGCGCCCGACCATCTTGCCGAGCGCGTTGCGGATCACGCCGCCCTCGGCCACGGCCTGCGTCGGCGCCACCGAGAGCAGGATGATCCCGAGCTCGTAGAGCAGGTAGAGCGGGATCATCAGCGCCACCATGCTGAACGCGTCGATCGTGGGCGAGATGACGGCGGCGATGATCGCGCAGGCGAGCAGCGCATGGCGGCGGTACGTGCGCAGCATGCGCGTGTCGAGGATGCCGACCCATCCGAGCAGCAGCACCGCCACGGGCATCTGGAACGCGATCGCGATGGCCGCCGCGAAGAACAGCAGGAAGTCGACGTACTCCTGCAGCCGGTACTGCTGCGCGAGGCTTCCCTCGACGCGCGTGGGGATCGTGTGCACCTCGAGCCGCCCGTCGCCGGTCCCGGCGTCGAGCGCGATGCGCAGCTGCGAGTCGGCGCGGACCACCCACAGCTCGCCCGGGCGCGCGGCGGGCGGGTCGGCGTCGAGCACCGGGACGGCGGGCCCGCCGGGCGGGGCATCCGCGGCCGCGAGCGCGACGGTGCGCGGCGCCTCGTTGCCGAACGAGATCAGCACGCGCAGCATGTAGGGCATCGCGAGGTACAGGCCGGTGAGCCCCGCGATCGCGAGGATCGAGGAGAGCGGCACCAGGAAGCGCGCGAAGCGGCGTTCGTGCGAGTAGAGGCCCGGGGCGACGAACTTCCAGAGCTGCCAGAGGATCCACGGCAGCGACACGACCACCGCCGCCCAGATCGAGATCTGCAGGTCCACCATCAGCGACTCGGTGGGGCTGAGCACCTGCAGGTTGGTCGGCTGGCCCTCGGCCGCCAGCGCGTCCATCAGCGGACGCACCAGGAACCCGCGCACGTGCGACGCGCCCATGAACACCGCGAGCGCCAGCGCCACCGGGACGACGAGCGCCTTGATGAGGCGCGACCGCAGTTCGTCGAGGTGCGCGCCGAACGGCATCACGCCGCCGGCCGCGTCACGGAGATGGTCCTGGTCCAGGGGCATCGCGGGGGACCCAAGCCTATCTCCCGGTGCCCTCGGGCAGCCCGAAGAACCGGCGGGCGTTCGCGTCGACCGTCCGCTCGAAGTCGTCCCACGGCGTCGCGCGCAGCGCGGCGAGGAAGCGCGCGGTGTGCATCACCATCGCGGGCGTGCAGGGCCTCTCGCTGCGCACGGGCTCGGGCGACAGCCAGGGGGCGTCGGTCTCGCACATGATGCGGTCGTCGGGAACGAGCCGCGCGGACTCCGCGACCTCGGGCGCGTTGCGGAAGGTCACCACGCCGGTGAAGCTGATCATCGCACCGAAGTCGAGCACCATGCGCGCCTCGGCGGGCGTCTCGGTGAAGCAGTGGAAGACGAAGCGATCGGCCGGCAGGCCGCTCGCGCGGAGGACGGGCAGCAGGTCGGGCACGGCGCGGCGGCAGTGGACGACCACGGGCTTCGCGAGGCCCTCGGAGGTCCACCGGAGGATGTGCGCGAGCTGCTCCTCGAGCACCGCGCGCTGCAGGTCCTGCGGGGGCTGCGCGTAGTGGCGGTCGAGCCCGAGCTCTCCCCAGGCGACGCACTTGGGGTGGCGCGCCGCGGCGTGCATGTCGTCCCACGTGCGCGGGTCGCCCGAGTGCAGGGGGTGGACGCCGGCGCTGAACCACACGTCGGGGTGGGCGTCGGCGATCACGGCGCTCGCAAGCGAGTCGCTCGTGGTCGTCCCGATGGTGATCAGGGCGCGCACGCCCGCGGCCCGTGCGGCGTCGAGCGTTCGAGGGACGTGCTCCCGGAGGCCGGGGCCGAGGAGATGGCAGTGGGTGTCGATCAATTGTGACCAATAATATCAATTTCGAGACGGTTCTAAGTAGCTCAAGTGGCCATCCTTCGGTGACGTTGGCATGGTACGGCGAGGGGCGGGGGGCTCGGCTGCGCCCTGCGTCTTGACCGTCTCATGGCGTGGGACCTACGATTTGGAGCGGTACTTCGTGAAAAACTTCACGAAGTTTCCGGGCGTTCGCCGACGCCCGCAGATCCACGCTTGGACACCCACTCCAGATGAGCCGATTCCTGTTCCCCCGCTGGTCGAACGCGCTGCTTCCATTCGTGCTGGTGGTCGGCGCGGTGGCACCGCTCTACGTCACGCTGCTCGTCGCGTACGGGTTCAGCCCGAAGACGCTCGAAGGGCAGTACCAGCCGGTCCAGCCGGTGCCGTTCAGCCACGCGTTGCACGCCGGCAAGCTCGGCCTCGACTGCCGCTACTGCCACACGACCGTCGAGCATGCGGCGCACGCCGCGGTGCCGCCGACGCAGACGTGCATGAACTGCCACACGCAGATCCACAAGGACAGCCCGAAGCTCGCCGAGGTGCGCGACAGCTACGAGACGGGCATGCCCATCGAGTGGATCAAGGTGCACAAGATCGGCGACTACGCCTACTTCAACCACGCGGCGCACGTCACGCGCGGCGTGAGCTGCGTCGAGTGCCACGGGCGCGTCGACCAGATGGAGGTCGTGCACCGCGCGCAGCCGCTCTCCATGGGCTGGTGCCTGAACTGCCATCGCAACCCCGTGGACCACGTGCGCCCGCCCGAGGAGGTCTTCTCCCTCTGGAAGCCCACGGACACGTGGAGCAAGGACGAGCGGCTGGGCCTCATCGACCGCTACGACATCCATCCCAACGAGTACTGCTCCACCTGCCACCGCTGAGCGGCCGGCGAGCGGACGCGTCCACGACCGACATCGACACGGAAGACACGGAACCGAACACCATGCACGACGGTTGCAACCACGGTCACGCCGAGCCCGCCCCCGCGCCGGCCGCCGCCACGCAGGGAGGCCCCGCACGCCGCAGCGCCTACTGGCGCTCGGTCGAGGAGCTTTCGCAGACGCCCCAGTTCCAGGCGTACATGCACCGCGAGTTCCAGCCCGGCGCCTCCGAGGCGTCCGAGGACGACCGTCGCTCGTTCATCAAGGTGATGGGCGCGTCCTTCGCGCTCGCCGGCCTTGCCGCAGCCGGCTGCCGTCGCTACCCCGAGTCCAAGTTCGCCGAGTATGCGTCGCGCCCCGCGAACCGCGCGCCCGGCATCCCGGTGACGTACGCCACCAGCTTCGAGCTGTGCGGCACCGGATTCGGCGTGCTCGCCACGTCCTTCGACGGACGGCCGATCAAGCTCGACGGCAACCCCGCGCACCCGAGCGCCCCGCTCGCGGGCGGCGCGGCCGCGGTCGACCCGGCGGAGCTCGCCAAGCGCGGCGTCGCGCAGGTCGGTCCCTCGACCGCCATGCTGCAGGCCCGCGTGCTCGAGCTCTACGACCCCGAGCGCAGCCGCGTCGCGACCATGGGCGGCAAGCCCTCGGACGCCGCGACGTTCGCGAAGTGGCTCGGCGAGCGCCGCGCCGCCTGGCAGAAGGACGGGGGCGCCGGGCTCGTGATCGTCGCCGAGCCGACGTCCTCGCCCACCATGCTCGACATGCGCGACCGCGTGCTCGCGGCCTTCCCGAAGGCGACGTGGGCCTCGTGGTGCGCCGTGAACGGCGACAACGCGCTCGCCGGCACCGCCGCCGCGTTCGGCGCGCCGCGCTCCGTGCACCCGCGCTTCGACCGCGCGCAGGTCGTCCTCAGCCTGGACTGCGACTTCCTCGGGGAGGACCCGAACTCGGTCGCCAACGCGCGCGCCTGGGCCGCGGGCCGCACGCTGGTGCGCCGCGAGAACGGCAGGCTCGTGGCGAAGGACGCCGCGACCGCCGCGATGAGCCGCGTCTACCAGGTCGAGGGCCTTCTCACCGTCACCGGCATGAGCGCCGACCAGCGCCTGGCGATGAGGCCGTCGCAGGTGGCCGCGTTCGCCGCGGCGGTGGCCGACCGCGTCGGCGTGCCCGGCGCGCGCCAGATGGCCGCCATGGCCCCGAAGCTCGGCGACCACGAGCAGGAGATCGTCGACGCGCTCGTCGAGGACCTGAAGAAGGCCGGCACCTCCGCGCTCGTCGTGGCCGGTCCGCGCCAGCCCGCGATCACGCACGCCGTCGCCGCCGCGATCAACGCGCATCTCGGCGCGTACGGTTCCACCGTCGAGACGCGCGCGACCGACATGCCGCGCTGCGGCGACTCGATCGCGAAGGCCGCGGCCGCGCTGCAGGGCGGGGCGGTCGACACGCTGGTCGTCGTGGGCTGCAACCCGGCGTTCGACGCTCCCGCGGACCTCGGCTTCGCCGCCGCGATGGCGAAGGCGAAGCACGTCGTCCACTGCGGCTACCGCGCCGACGAGACGGGCTCGCAGCCGTGCGTCACGTGGCACCTGCCGCTCACGCACTTCCTCGAGAGCTGGGGCGACACGCGCGCCTCCGACGGCACCGTCGCCCTCACGCAGCCGCTCATCGACCCGCTGCTCGACCCCGCCGACGGCGGCCGCAGCGCCATCGAGCTCCTCGCGGCGCTCGCCGGTGACGAGGTCACCTCCGGCCGCGACCTCGTCCGTCGCCGCCACATGGCGATGGGCGGGAAGTCCGGCGCCCAGTTCGAGGCCATGTTCCGCACGTGCCTCGACCGCGGCGCCTGCGAGGGCACGTCGGCCCCGGCCGAGCCCACGCCCAAGCCCGCGCTCGCCGAGCGCGCCATGGCGGAATGGGTCTCCGCGCGGAAGGAGTCCGAGGGCCTCGAGCTCGCGTTCTTCGCCGACTGCAAGGTGTTCGACGGCCGGTTCGGCAACGTCGGCTGGCTGCAGGAGCTTCCTGACCCCGTGACGAAGGTCACGTGGGACAACGCGCTCCTGATGTCCGCCGCCACCGCCTCGGGCCTCGGCGTCGCCTCGGGCGACATGGTCGAGGTCACGGTCCCCGGCGGCGCGGGCGCCTCGTCGGCCGCCGCATGGGTCGTGCCCGGCATGGCTGACGGAGTGCTGGGACTCGCGGTCGGCTACGGCCGCGGCGCGCAGGCGGGCGGCATCGCCGCGGGCGCGGGCTTCGCGACCGCCGGGCTGCGCACGCAGGCCGCGCCGTGGATCGCCACGGGCACCAGGGCCGCGAAGGCCGGCGGGACGTACGCGTTCGCGCACACGCAGGACCACGGCACCGCGGACGCGGTGGTGCCCTCCATCCCCGCCGACTCGATCCAGGAGCGACTGCCGACCCTCATCCGCGAGGCGTCGCTGGCGCACTACCGCGAGCACCCCGACTTCGCGAAGCACGCCACGCACGTGGCGCACCGCCTCTCGATGTGGGAGGAGTCCAACCTCGACGGAGCCAAGCACCGCTGGGCGATGACCATCGACCTCGGTGCGTGCACGGGCTGCAGCGCCTGCGTGGTCGCCTGCCAGGCGGAGAACAACATCCCGATCGTCGGCAAGGACCAGGTGGCGCGCGGCCGCGAGATGCACTGGATCCGCGTCGACCGCTACTTCAAGGGCGGCGACGCCGCGCGCCCCGACGCCTACCGCGTGCAGCCCGTGGCGTGCGTGCACTGCGAGAACGCCCCCTGCGAGCAGGTGTGCCCCGTGGCCGCAACCGTCCATGACGAGGACGGCCTCAACAACATGGTCTACAACCGCTGCATCGGCACCCGCTACTGCAGCAACAACTGCCCCTACAAGGTGCGCCGCTTCAACTTCTTCGACTTCCACCGCCGCGACCCGGTCCGCGAGGGCGAGGTGCTGATGACGAAGCCGGAGTACTACGTGAAGGACGGTCCGAACGACTGGGGCAAGATGCAGTTCAACCCCGAGGTCACGGTCCGCATGCGCGGCGTGATGGAGAAGTGCTCGTTCTGCACGCAGCGCATCGCCCAGGCGAAGATCGACTCGAAGAACCGCTGGGTGCGCGCGGGCGGCAACGCCGCGGGCGCTGGCGCAAGCGCGATGCCCGACTGGGCCGTGCAGACCGCCTGCCAGCAGGCGTGCCCGACCGGCGCCATCGTCTTCGGCGACCTCAACGTCGAGGGCAGCGACGTGCAGCAGCTGCAGCGCACCAAGCGCAGCTACGACCTCCTCGAGGAGCTGAACACGAAGCCCCGCCTCAAGTACCTCGCCCGCGTGGACAACCCCGCCGTCGACCACGGCGCGCACGACCACGGGCACGACCACGGCCATGACCACGGCCACGGTCACAAGCACGGCAACGCCGCCGCCGCCAACGGAGCCAAGGCATGACGAGCATCCCGTCCGACCCCGGCCACCCGACGCGTGGCTTCACGGAGATCGACAACACCGCCGACGAGCCCGGCAAGCGCTCGCCGCTGGTGCTGGCGACCGACCGGTTCCACCAGGTGACCAACACGGTCTGCCGCCCGAACGAGACGCGCCGGCCTCCCATGGCGTGGAACGTCATGTTCGTGCTGTGCATGCTCCTGGTGCTGAACCTCGGCTTCTGCGTCAACTACCTGATCTTCACGGGCGTCGGGGTCTGGGGCCTCAACAACCCCGTGATGTGGGCCTTCGACATCACGAACTTCGTGTTCTGGGTCGGCATCGGCCACG
>CAYSFS010000026.1:0-20895 GCA_964430235.1 uncultured Chitinophaga sp.
CGGGACCCCGCGCGCCGCATCCATCCCTCGCTCGGCCGCAACCGCAACTTCACGGACCCCTACGAGCCCGGCTCGACGTTCAAGAGCTTCGTGTGGGCCCGCGCCACGCAGCTCGGCGCGGCACGGCCCGAGGAGATCATCCCGCTGCCCGAGGGCGGCCCGTACGTCACGCCGTTCGGCCGCGTGATCCGCGACGTGAAGTACCCCGGCTCGGTGAGCTGGAAGACGGTGCTCGTGAAGAGCCTCAACGGCGGCATGGCCACCGTGGCGCAGCGCATGACGCATGCGCAGCTGCAGGAGATGGTGCGCGACTTCGGCTTCGGGCAGAAGACGGCGATGGGCATCCCGGGCGAGAGCGCGGGCATCGTGACGAAGCCCGCGAAGTGGTCGAACTACACGCAGACCTCCGTCGCGATGGGCCACGAGATCGCCGCGACGCCCATCCAGATGGTGCGTGCCTTCAGCGCCTTCGCGCGCCCCGACGGCGCGATGGCCTCGCCGCGGCTCGTGCTGCCGGTCGCCGGGGACGGCACGCCGGTCGCGTCGCGTTCGCTCATCGACCCCGGCCTCGCCCGCGTCGCGCGCGAGGCGATGCAGGGCGTCGTCGAGGAGGGCACCGCCCGCAAGGCGCAGAGCGCGCGCTACCGGATGTTCGGCAAGACCGGAACCGCGGAACTCTCGATTCCCGGCGAGCGCGGCTACGACCGCGATCGCTACACGGCGAGCTTCCTGGCGGCGGCACCCGCCACGGACCCGAAGATCGTGATCCTCTGCATCATCGACGACCCGGACAAGCGCAAGGGGCACTTCGGAGGCTCGATCGCCGGTCCGGTGGTGCGTGACGTGGTCGACGAGACGCTCCAGTACCTCGGCGTGCCGTACGACCAGGATCCCGCGAAGCGGGCGAAGCCGACGCCGAAGGTCGCGACGCGCTGAGCGACCCGCCCGGCCGCGCATCGGTCAGCCGCCTGCGCCCATCGCCGCGTGCAGCGCCACCCATTCCCGCGGCGACAGCGTCTCCGGGCGCCGCACGGGGTCGAACCCGGCCGCGGCCACGGCGTCGCGCCCCAGGATCGATCCCAGCTGCTTGCGCCGCTGGCCGAACGTGCGCTGCACGAATCCCGAGAACGCGGCCCAGTCCGCCACGGGGCGCGTCCCTCCGAGCGGGCGGATCGCGATCATCGCGCTCGTCACCTTCGGCGCCGGCCAGAAGCATCCGGGCGGGAGCACGCTCACCAGCTCGACCTCGGCGAGCAGTGCCATCGTCACGCTGATCGGCCCGTAGTGCTCCCCCCCCGCGGGCGCGGCAAGCCGGTCGGCGACCTCGCGCTGGATGGTCACCGACTGCGCCACGCACTCGGGGTGCCGCTCGACGAGGGTGGCCATGAGCGGGGTCGCCGCCTGGTAGGGCAGGTTCGCGACGAGCGAGAAGCGCTCGCCCCCGAGCTCCGCGAGCACGGCGGCCGACACCGCGTGCTTGCCGTCAAGGCAATCGCCTTCGACCACCGTGAGTTGGCCGGGCTCGCGTCCCATCCGGTGCAGGTTCCGCGCGCGCACGATGGCGGCCATGTCGGGATCCAGCTCGCACGCCACCACGCGGCACCCCGCGTCGAGGAGCTCCTCGGTGAGCGTCCCGGTGCCGGGGCCCACCTCGAGGACCAGGTCGCCCGGCCCCACGCGCGCGGCCGCAAGCAGCTTGCGCAGCTGGTTGCGGTCGTGCAGGAAGTTCTGGCCGAAGCGGTGCTTGGGCCGGATGCCGCGCGCGGCCAGCTCGGCGCGGATCTCGGACAGCGTCTGCGCCATCAGCGCGCCGTGGCCTCGGCGCGCACCTCGCGCAGCACCGTGACCTTGATCTCGCCGGGGAAGGTCATCTCCTTCTCCACCTGCTTGGCGATGTCCTGGGCGATCTGGAACGCGTAGGCGTCGTCCGCCTTCTTCGCGTCCACCACCACGCGCACCTCGCGGCCCGCCTGGATGGCGTAGGCCTCCTCGACGAAGCGGTGCTGCCGGGCGATGCCCTCGAGCTGCTGCAGGCGCTTCACGTACATCTCCATGCTCTCGCGGCGCGCACCTGGGCGCGCGCCGCTGATGGCGTCGGCCGCCATGACGATGGGCGTGTAGGGCGTGGTGGACGGGATGTCGCCGTGGTGGCCGCCGACCGCGTTCAGCACCTCCTCGCTGCGCTCGCCGTGGCGGCGCAGGAACTCGACGCCGATCGCGGGGTGGCCGCCCTCCATCTCGTGGTCCATGGCCTTGCCGATGTCGTGCAGGAACCCGGCGCGGCGCGCGACGTTGCCGTCGAGCCCGAGCTCGTCCGCGATCATCTGGCAGAGGAACGCGACCTCCACCGAGTGACGCAGCACGTTCTGCCCGTAGCTGGTGCGGAACGAGAGCTTGCCCATCGCCTCCACCACCTTGGGGTGCAGGCCTCGGATGTTGGTCTCGAGCAGCGCCGCCTGCCCGTCCTTCTGGATGCGCTCGTTGACGTCGCGCGTCACCTGCGAGACAAGCTCCTCGATGCGCGTGGGATGCACGCGGCCGTCGGCCACCAGGCGCTGCAGGGTCTCGGCCGCGATCGCCTGGCGAACCTTGTCGAAGCAGCTGACGCTGATGATGCCGGGCGTGTCGTCGACCAGGATGTCGGCGCCGGTGGCCCGCTCGATGGCGCGGATGTTGCGGCCCTCGCGCCCGATGATGCGCCCCTTCACGTCCTCGTTGGCGATCTTCACCGACCGCACCGTGGTCTCGCTCACGTTCTCCGACGCGTAGCGCTGGATCGCGAGGAGCGTGATCTGCCGCGCCTTCTCGCGCGCGTCGCGCTCGGCGTCCTCCACGATGCGCTGCGCGAGCGCCGCGGCGTCGTGCTCGCTCGCGCGGCGCACCTCGGCCAGGAACAGCTCGCGCGCCTCGTCCACCGTCATGCGCGCCGCGTCCTGCAGGCGCTGGCGGAGCTGGGCGCGGTCGGCCTCGATGCCGGCGCGCTGCTCCTCGGCGGCGCGCTCGAGCGACTCCAGCCGCTGCTCGCGGGCGTCGAGCTTCTGCTCCCGGTCGCCGATCTGCCCGAGCTTGCGGTCGAGCGCCTCCTCGCGCTTCTCGGCCCGGGCCTGGGAGGCCTTGACCTCGGCGAGCGCCGACTGCATCTCGCGGTCGAGGGCTTGCCGGCGCTCGGTGGCGGCCTTCTCGGCGGCCAGCTCGATGGTCTTCGCGCGCGCGTCGGCCTGCGCCCGCGCCGCGGCCACCACGCGCTCGGCCTCCTGCGTGGCCTTGGCGGCCGAGCGGGTCGAGAAGCGCTGCACCAGCCACCACATCACGCCCGCGCCGGCGGGCGGCAGGGCGAGGACGATCACGATGAAGAGCCAGACGTCGATCTGCACGGCCACCTCCAGGTGAACCGGCCTCGAGCGGGCTGGCGGCACGTCCCGTCCCGCGGCATGCCGCGGGCGACCTCAGAACGGACGATGGATCAGGACCTTGGGTGCAATGCGGAGGCGTTGCGGATGCGCGGGGTGCGGACGTCGGTGTCCAGGTCGAGATGCACGGTCGGATCTATCAGCCGCGCGGCCCCGTGGCCGGGTCGGCTGCCTCCGGGCGGGCCCGGTCCGTGGCCTGCGGCCTGGGAAGGGGATGCGCCCGTCGGGTGGTCGGTCGGAACGGACCGCAGGGCCCGCGCTCGGCCGGATGAACCCCGCGGCCGGATGGCGGCGGGAAGAAGGTCGCATTGTCGGCGTTCCGGGGGCGCGGGTCAATGGCCGGCGGGCCGCGGGCGTCAGGCGGTCCCGGCCAGCTTGCGGACCGTGAACATGAAGGTCCGCTGCATCGCCGATCGCATCGCCCAGACGACGCCGACGCCGGCGGCGGCCGCGGCCACGGCCCCGATCGCCAGCGCCACGCGGAACGGCCCCAGGCCCGCCTCGACGGTGCTGCCGCCCGTGACCTCGGGCGTGACCACCGCGCTCACCAGGTTCACGGGCGTGAAGGCGCTCATGAACGCCCCCACCAGCGGGATGCTGCCGCCCGCCGCCATGCCGCAGAGCCCGAGCACCAGCCCCGCCACGCCCGTGGCGAACACCGCGCCCACGGCGCTCCCGATGGTCCCCTTGCTCTTGATGGACCACTGCAGCCCCACCATGACCGCGAACGCGGTGAAGGCCAGCATGACCAGCGGGTACTCGAGCGCGCCCTCGGGCAGCATGGCCGGCACCGCGAGCGTCGCGGTGCCCACGCTCGCGTTCACGGTCACCCCGGCCGGCGCGCCGAACCCGCCGGCGAGCACGTACGCGGCCGTGAAGGCGAGCGTGAGCGTCGGCACCAGCATCATGGGCGCCAGGAACTGGATGATGCCGCGCAGCTTTCCCGAGAGGTACGGCCCCGGCTGGATCGGCGTCGTCAGGATGATGTCGAGCGAGCCGTCCTCGCGCTCGCGGCTCACCGCGGTGGCGCTCATGTTGAGGGCCGTGAGCACGATCACCACGCTCTCGGCGGTCACCACCGTGAGCAGCGCCACGCGGAGCCCGGCGGTGCCGAGCGTGCCCGCGCGGTGCAGCGCCGGCAACGCCAGCCCGCCGAGGATGCCCGCGAGCACGAAGCCCCAGCGCCCCGCGAGCGCCATGACGCTGGTCCCGCGCAGCTGGCTCTCGCGCCAGGCGATGGGGTTGTGCCAGACGCGCTTGGCCTCGCGGTTCGCGGCCGATGCCCTGCGCGTCAGCCGCCGCCACCACGGGGTGCGAACGGTGCGCGCGCCGAGGCTGCGCACGGTGACGGTGGACGCGGCGAGCAGCGCCACCGCGCCGCCCGCGGTGATCAGGCAGTACGTGCGCGCGGGATGCGCCATCCACTGCGTGGAGAGGATGCCTCCAGTGCCGCCCGCCGGGGCGGCGTACGTCGAAGGCATGAGGAGCGATTCAAGCGCCAGGAACGGGTTCAGCGGCGTGAGCGCGGTGGTGGTCTCGGCCAGGCTGCCGGCGCCGATGGGCGACCGAAGCGCGCCGTCCGCGGCCCACGTGGCGAAGAGGTACAGCACCACCGTGCTGTAGAAGACGAACACGCTGCGCTTGCCCGCCGTGCGCGTGACGCTCAGGGCGACCGCCACCGCGCCCACGAACGTGGCCGTGCACGCCGAGATCGCGAAGCTGCCCCAGACCGCGGACGGCGGCACGCCGCCGAAGAGCTGCGTGCCCAGCATGAGCGGCAGCGCGGCCACCAGCAAGGCCAGCACGAAGAAGAGGCGCCCCAGAAGGTTGCCCGCGACGATCTGCGCCCGGTTGAGCGGGGTCGTCAGCAGGATCTCCCACGTCCGCGGGTTCGATTCCTGCGCGATGGCGCCCGCCATGAAGAGGGGCGTCAGCAGGCAGATGATGGTCACCTCGACGAACGAGAGCGCCGTGAACGCCGTCGCCCCCCGCTGCGCCAGGTCGCGCAACGAGCTGCTCGAGCCGATCATCCCGAAGAGCAGCGCCACCATCAGCACCGCCAGGAACGCGCTGCGGATCCACAGGTGCCTCGCGCGCCGCGACCCGTTCGCGACGATGCGGAGCACGATGGGATTGGTGGGCACCAGGTCCGACGCCCAGCGGGCCAGGCTCATGGCGGGAGCGTAGCCCCGCGATCAGCCCCAGGCACCGAGCAGGATGCCCAGGTCCTGGCCGTCCACCGCGCCGTCCTGGTTCAGGTCGCCGAGCCCGGGGTTGCCCCAGTTGCCCAGCATCACGCCCAGGTCCTGGCCGTCGACCGACCCGTCGCCGTTGAGGTCGGCGGGGTTCGCCGGCTCGAGCTCGATCGCGGCGGTGTCCATGTCGACCGGCGCGCTCTTGCCGAACTTCGCCCAGAGGTCGTAGGCCAGCTGTCCCGCCGCGTTCGTCACGTTCGCGTCGCGCAGGAACTCGATGTACTCCTTGGTCGTGGTCTGGTAGTACAGCGTCACGACCGCGTTCCGCGCGCCGGCGGGGATGGCGAACGAGGTGTCGTCCCAGTGCTGGCCGTCGGCGTACGAGTAGTTCACCGGCTGGCACCCGTCCGCCTCGAAGGCGGCGTTCGTGAACCCGCGCGGCGGGATGCGGTTGTCCAGGTACTTCGTGTTCGCCAGCGCGAGGTGGAAGTTGATGCCGGCCGGCAGTCCCGTGGCCGCGGAGACCGCCTCGTCGATGCCGTGCTTGGCCTCGTAGACCTTCGTCGGCAGGCCCGCGAGCTCGGCCGCGGCGTGGTCGTAGGCACCGTGCTCGGCGACCGTCGCGCCCGCGGCGTCGGTGAAGCGCACGTTGACCCACATGCGGCGCCCCTCGGGGTAGCCGCTCGGCAGCTTGTGGCCGCTCTGGTTGATGACGCGCACGTTGAGCTGCTGGCCGACCACCGAGAGCTCCATGTCGCTCGCGTCGCGGAGCATCTGCACGTTCCGCGCCTTCGAGGTCTCGGCGCGCGCGGCGGTCAGCCCCAGCGACTCCGCATCATCGCCCATCTGGTCGCGCACGGCGTCGATGACCCACGTGTTGCTGCCAGCGAACGAGTGCTGCGGCATGTTGGGCCGCGAGAACCACGGGGCGCCGAACTCGTAGAAGACGCAGCCGCCGCCGGCCTGGTCGGGCATGTGGCAGTCCTGGCAGCTCCTCATCGGGCCCTCCAGCGTCCCGCCGAAGCGGCCGTCGGCGAACTCCACGCCCGTGGTCGCGAACTGGCTGTTCTTCCACTCGCTGTAGGTGCGCTGCTCGGGGAACATGTCCGACTGGTTCTGCGTCGGGTGGGGCGCGTTCAGCGCGTTCAGCTGGTACTGGCCGGCCTTGTTCTTCGAGAAGACGGGGTTCGACACGTCATGGCACGTGCCGCAGAACTCGCTCTTGGAGTGGAACGGGCTCGCGATGAGCCACACGCTCTCGCCCCAGTCGGACGTGCCGTGGATGTTCAGCGGGACGTCGTCGAACGGGCCGCGGCGCACGTCTCGCGGGTCGACCACGTAGCGCGCGTTGCCGTGCCCCTGCGGGATGAGCCCGGCCGCGGCGAGCGGCGAGAGCACCTCGGGGTCGGGATCGGGGTCCTGGCCGGGCGCGGGGTAGCCCACGGCGCTGTCCGGGCCGAGCTCGGGGTTGACGACGCGGTGGCAGAAGTGGCAGTTGATCCCGTCGAGGTCGTCGAACAGCAGGTCCTCGATCCGCCCGCTCGTGCTGCGCCCGCCGAGCCAGGCGCTCGGCGCGTGGCACCGGATGCAGAACTCGCCAGCGTTGTGCGCGTCCTGGTTCGCGATCGCGACCGTGGCATGCCACACCGGGTCGCGCGCGGACTGCGCCATCATGCTGCCGACCCACGTGTCGAACGGCGCGAACTCCTCGCTGTAGTCGCTGTGGCAGAAGGTGCAGTTGATCGATGGGATGATCGGCGCGAACTGCTCGGGCACCGTGTTCGGCTGCGTGCCGGGCTGGAAGAAGTCCTGGAGCGTGGTCGGCAACTGCTGCTGCGGCGGAGTTCCCCCCATGAACGCGCTGACGGTGCCCACCGCGACGGTGGCTCCGAACGATGCGGTCAGGGCGATGGCGGTGATGCGGCGGCGCGTGTTCATCGGGTCTGGGAATCCTGGGATCGTCACCCAACCATACGACTCAGGGTGCCAGTGGGGATCGGTCGAGTCAACGGACTCGTGAAGTCGATCTGCGGCATTTTGGGGCCACCGGTTGGGGGTGGCAAGTTCTCGGACTTTGCGGCAGGCCCGCGGGGCGGGCCCGCAGGCTCAGGCCCCGTCGGTCGAGCGCACCTTCTGGAGCAGGCCGGCAGTGCGCACCACCGCCTCGAACGTGTCGCCGAGGCCCGCCTGCGTGATTCCGGACGGCGTCTTGCCTTTGCTGTCCGCCAGCTGCTTCAGCGACGGCGCAATGGCGGCAAGCAGCTTGGTCCGTGCCGGCGCGGGCACGTCCGACAGCTGGTTGCGGACCACGAGCAGCGCTCGCTGCAGCGCGTTCACCATCTCGGGCGCGGAGCCGTCCGTCACGCGCTCGGTGAGGTCGTTGATGGTCGCGCTCATGCTCGAACCGATCGCGTCGGCCTGCGCCGCGGACAGGCCCTTGCGGCGGATCATCGCGCCCATCGCCTCGAAGGCGTGCGAGGCCGCCACCCATTCGCGTTCCTTGCCGGCCAGCGGCACCAGGCGCTTCGCGATGGCGTCGAGCTGGGGGGCCGAGAGCTGCATCGACTCGACCGCCCGGGGAAGCTGGGCAGACGCCGCGATCCGGATCGCGGGCGACTCCGTCTTCTCGGCGTCCATGTGGTCGACGATGAAGTCGATGGTCTCGACGGTGCCGATGGCGCGGGCCATGTAGAAGACGGTCACCGAGCGTTCGGCCTTGTCGGCCGTGACGGCGTCCTCGAATCGCTTCGCGAACGCGAGTCCCAGCTCGCGGCGGAACGGGACGGTCACGCTCGGGGTCTTCGTGGCGAGCTTGTCGAGCTCCCCGCGCGCCTCGATCACCTCGTCGGCATCGGTTCCCAGCACCCGTTCGGCCCAGCCGTCGACCGCCTTGGCGATCTCGGCCTGCTGCGCGGGCGTCAGGGGCCCGGGTGCGGCGATCGTCTGCTGCGAGATCGCCTGCACCTGCGCCGACGAGGCGGCGGACAGCGCGAGCGAAGCGACCAGGCTCAGGACGAAGTGGCGCGGGTTCATCGTGCGGGGTGCCGGTGGCAGAGGGGGGAGCCCGGAACGGTACTTCGCCCCGGAAACCCGGTCAATGGCACGCTGGGTCATGGTTCGGCGGCGGGCGCCTCGAGGTTCCCCTCGGGCGTGCCCGCCGGCGGTGCAGACGCCTGCGTGGCAAGCAGCTCGCCGATGCGGCGCATCAGCCTCTGTTCATATGGGACATCGCGCCCGATCGGCGTCCACTCGGTGGCGACCTGCGTGGCGTCGTCGCCGGGCTGGCGGGCCTGCGTGGGGTCGACGGAGTACCGGGTCTCGCCGAGCGTCCAGCGCCCGAACGACTGGTTCGGGCGGAAGCTGCGGTCGACGAAGACCCACGTCCTCATCTCGATGCGGCCCTTCGTCTCGAGCAGCCCGAATCGTCCCTCGGCCGCGTCCGAACCGGGGACGGCGGGGCCCCGCGAAGGCTGCGACGGCTCGGGCACCGGGGCCGCGAAGCCCTCGGGCATGAACTCGAACCGCGCCCTCCGCCGCTCGAAGTTCACCGTGTGCGCCAGCATGTCCTCGAAGCCCGCGTTGTCCGTCCGCCAGGGTTCGACCAACGAGCCCGCCGTGCGCGGGGCGGTCTCGATGACGCCGAGCTCGCGGTCCGCCACCACCGGGTCCAGCCCGTCCTCACGCGCGCTCTCCAGCGCGGCGTCGAACACGCGGTCGTACTCGGCGCGATCGAACGTGCGCACCGCCTCCACGTGCGACTCGCAGGCCGCGAGGCCGGCGCAGGCGAGGATGGCCAGGAGTCCGGCAGTGGCGCGCACGCGCGGAGTGTAGGGCAACCGCTTCACGGCCCGATGAACCGAGGTGCGCCTCGCCGTCCCGCTCCTCGCCGCCGGGCTGCTCGCCGCCGCGCTGTGGACGTGCGACGGCGGGCGCGACCGCGCCGAGTTCACGTGCGTGCAGGGGTCCGACGTCTTCACGCTGGATCCGCAGCGGATGAGCTGGCAGCACGACATCCTGGTGGGACGGTCGATCTACGAGACGCTGGTGGCCAACGACGCCGACCGCGGCGGCCTGGTGCCCGCGGCCGCCGAGCGCTGGGAGTGCGCGCCGGACGGGCGCACGTGGACGTTCACGCTGCGCGCGGACGGGCGCTGGTCGAACGGCGATCGCGTGACGGCCGAGGACTTCCGTGCCGCGTGGATCCGCGCCATGCTGCCGGACTGCGGCAGCGACTACGCGGGCTTCATGCTCGAGATCGAGGGCGGGCGCGAGCTCGCGGCGCTGCGCGCGCGCATGCTCCGCGAGTTCGCCGCGCTCCCCGCGGGCGAGCGCACGGCGGCGCGTGCGGCCGAGGCCTGGGCCGCCGTCGAGCGCGCGGCCCGCGAGCTGGTGCGGCTCGAGGCGCCCGACGACCGCACGCTGCGGATGACGCTGCGTCGGCGCGTGCCGTACTGGCCCGAGCTCGTCGCGTTCCCGCCGATGTCGCCGATCCACCGGCCCACGTTCGACCGCTTCGCCTCGTTCGACCTCGCCACCGGCGCGCGCCGCGTGGACGTCGAGTGGACCAAGCCCGGCAACATCGTCTCGAACGGGGCGCTCATGCTGGCGGACTGGCGGTACCGCCGCGGGATGCGCCTCGAGCCCAACCCCCACCACCGCGATGCCGCGGCCGGGATGCCGCGGTCGGTCGAGATCATCCCGATCGAGGACCCGAACACCGCGGTGCTCGCCTACGAGGCGGGCGGCGTCGACTGGCTGGCCGACGTGCGGGCGCCGTACCGCCCCGAGCTCGCCGCGCAGTCGATGCGGTACCTCGAGCGCCACCGCGCGGAGTTCGACCGCCTGCGCGCCGCCGGGAAGACGTGGGACGAGGCGCTGGCCGCGTTGCCCGCGCCGGGGGCGGGCGAGTCGCGCGACGTTCACGTGGTGCCCTCGTTCGGCACGGACTTCTACAGCTTCAACTGCCGCACGAAGCTGAACGACGGGCGCCCGAACCCGTTCGCGCACGCGGGCGTGCGGCGCGCGTTCGCGCGGTCGGTCGACAAGCGCGCGCTCGCCGAGCGCGTGGTGCGCATGGGCGAGCGCGTGGCGGGATCGCTGGTGCCGCCCGGAAGCATCCGCGGCTACGAGCCGCCCACGGGGCTCGGGTTCGACGCGGCCGAGGCGCGCCGCGAGCTCGCCGCGGCGGGCTGGTCCGACCGCGACGGCGACGGCGCGCCCGAGGACGCCACGGGCGCCCCGTTCCCCGCGGTGGAGGTGCTGTACTCGACCGCGAGCCCCCGCTACCGCGACCTGAGCCTGGCGATGGCCGACATGTGGCGAGGCGCGCTCGGCGTGGCGGTGGAGGTGCGCGGCAAGGACGGCAAGTTCTTCAAGGAGGACCTGAAGACGGGCAACTTCATGGTGGCGCGCGGCAGCTGGTACGGCGACTACGGCGACCCCGTCACCTTCCTCGAGCTGAGCCGCACGGGCGACGGCAACAACGACCGCGGCTACTCGTGCCCGGAGTTCGACGCGCTGCTCGACCGCGCGGCCGACGAGCCCGACCCGGCCCGCCGCATGGCGATCCTGCGCGACGCCGAGCTGCTGCTCGTGGAGCGAGACCTTCCCATCCTTCCGCTCTCGCACCTGGTGACGATGTACATGTACGACCCGTGCCGCGTGCGCGGGATCACGCGCGATGCGTCGCTCGACCAGCGATTCCAGAACATCCGGCTGGTGCGGCCCGTCAGCCCGTGACCTGGATGCGCGGGTCCACCCACGCGTAGAGCACGTCGACCACCAGGTTCATGAGGACCACCGTGGTCCCGAACACCAGCACGGTGCCGAGGAGGAGCGTGATGTCCTTGGACAGCACCGCGGCCACGAAGTGCTGCCCGATGCCCGGCACCGCGAAGACGCGCTCGACCACGAACGACCCCGTGACGGCGAACGCCGTGGCCGGCCCGAGGTAGCTGAGCACCGGGAGGAAGGCGTTGCGGAACGCGTGGCGCATCGCCGCGCCGCGGCGGTCGAGGCCCTTGGCGCGGGCGGTGCGCACGTAGTCGGCGGACATCTGCTCGATCATCGAGCTGCGCATGAGCCGCGCCACGTACGCCGCGAACGGCAGGCTCAGCGCGAACGCCGGAAGCACCATGCTGCGCAGGCCGCTCCAGCCGCCCACGGGGGCGAGGCCGAGCTTCGCAGCGAAGACCACCAGCAGCACGGCGCCCGTCACGAAGCTCGGCACGCTGATGCCGACCACCGCCACGAGCTGCGTGGCCGCGTCCGCGAGCGAACCCGGCCGCAGCGCGCCCACGAGCCCCGCGACCGTGCCGACCGCGACCGCGATCGCGATGGCCGCGAGCCCGATCGAGAGCGACACGGGCACGCCGTCGGCGATGATCGAATTGACGGTCCAGTCCGGGTGCGCCAGGCTCGGCCCGAGGTCGAACGGCCGGTCGGCGCGTCCGAGCGCCCACGACACGCCGCTCGCCTTGCCCAGGTAGTCGAGGTAGAAGCCCACGGGGTCGTCGAGCCGGTACTGCGCGCGCATCGCCTCCTGCATCTCCGGCGGCGGGCGCCGCCCCTCGGCGGCCTCGAAGGGATTGCCGGGCACCACCCACACCAGCGCGAACGCGATGGTGTAGATGGCGAGCAGGATGAACGGCAGCTGCAGCAGGCGCCGCAGCACGAAGCCCGTCACGGCTTCGCGCCCCCGGGCGGCGGGGCCGCGCGCTTGCGGTCGGCCTCGATGCCGACCTCCTCGATGGCGCGCTTGGCGCGGCGCTCGAGCACCCACTTCGTGGCGTCGGCGAACGTGGAGAGGGCCTCGTCGCCGCTGCGGCGGCAGACGTCGAGCATGGGGTCGGCAGGGTCGACGACGCGCGTGATGGCCCAGCTCGAGAGCACCTCGCGCGCGGGACTCGCGCGCACGGCGTCCAGGAGCGGCGCCATGGCGGGCGTCTCCTTCGGGAGCACCGCGACGACCCACGCCTTCGCGCGGTCGGGCAGGGCGGTCCAGGCCTTGAGGACGGCGTCCCAGATCGCGGGGATCTCGGGCCTCATCGCCGCCGGGATGCGGTCCTCCGCCGCGGCCGCGTGCGCGAGCAGCGCCACGCGCAGCACGGAATCGACGCTCCCCGGGACCTTGATCGCCTCGAGGCTCTCGCGTACCCAGGCCTCGGTGACGTTGACGCCCGAGCTCTGGATGGGCGGCGACGAGGTGACCGTGCCCATGAAGCCCGGCGCGTACCCGCCCGTGGCCGACGCGGGATTCGTGACGAACGCGACGTTGATGAGGTGCGGGTCGAGCGGGTGGATGTTGAGGAGCAGGCCGATCGTGGTGAGGTCCGCGTCCACCGTGACGTCGATGGACGCGCCGGGCTCCAGGCGCAACCGGCGATCGATGAGGATGGGCTGCGGCGGGAGGTCCGGCGGGTCGGTCTGGCCCGCGCGGGATGCAGCCGCGCGCAGCGTGACCTTGCCCGCGATCGGCGCGTCGCTGCCGATGGCCAGCGGCAGGCGCGAATCGTTGCGCAGGCGCAGCCGGAACGAGAGCGGCTGGTACGGCGCGATGGACGTGGCCGACGGCTCGAGGTCCACCACCAGCGCGCGCATCGGCGCCTCGACGATGGCGTCGATCGCGCGCGGCAGGCTGCGGTCGAGCGAGTCGTCGAGCGCCTTCGCGCGCTCGGCGATCGGCGCGGCCAGCTGCGACGTCAGGATGGCCTCCTGGCCCAGGCACTGGGCGAGCCGGTCGAGCGAAAGCAGCCCGAGCGACGTGCCGACCGCGCCCTGCGCCAGCGCGCGGAACTCCTTGGCCGCCTCGGGAAGCCGCTTCGACTCCTGCAGGAGCGACGCGTAGACGAACTGCGCCAGCGGGTCCGACGCCCGCATCGGCTCGAGCGCCGCCATCGCCTTGTCGGCCCGGCCCTGGCGCCAGTCGACCATGGCGGTGAACCGCGCCTTGGCGTCCGCGCCGAGCGCGCCGGCCTTCTCGGCCTTCTCGAGCATCGCGGGCACGGCCGAGACGTCCTTCGCGAAGAGGAGCGCGGTGGTCGCACGCTGCAGTTCGAGGGCGCCGATCTCCTCGGGGCGCGCACCCTGCATCTCGGCGCGGCGGATCTCGGCGTCGGTGCCGCGGCTCGCGCGCTCCACCAGCGATGCCACCTCCGCGGTGCGGCCCTTCGCCTGGTTGAGCGCGAGCATCGCGATCGAGAGCGACGACGGCAGCGGCGGGAACTCGCGGTTCAGCCGCTCGACCGTGATGCTCGGGTCCTGCAGCGAGATGTTGCGGCGGTATTCGTCGGTCAGGCGCCCCATCCTGAGCTCGAGCTCGCGGAGCGCGGCGTCGCGCTGGCCGCTGCCCCACAGCGCGGTGGCGAGGTCGCCGGTGAGCGCGTACGTGGTCTCGGGCCGGCGCTCGGCGTCGGCCACCGCGATCGCCAGTCGCGCGATGCGCTCGGCGCCCCGGAACGCGCCGCCGTCGAGCAGCACCGTGAGCATCGCGCTCCACGTCGAGAGGTCGCGCGGGTTGGCGTCGAGCGCGATGGACAGGAGCTCCACGTCGGCCGCGGGGTCGTTGACGCGCATCCGGAAGAACCCGGCCGCGGCCTGCGCCGCGGCGGGGAACGACGGGTCGGTCTTCACCGCGTCGCCGAGCCAGCGCGCGAAGAGCTCGGTGTTCCCGATGCGGCTCTCGAGCGACGCGAGCTGGTAGGCCAGGCGCGCCGCCGCGGGCGCGCCGATCGCCGGGCGGTTCTGCGGGGCGAGCACCGACTCGTACGCGCGCACGCGCGCCTCGGCCGTGGCGTGCGAGTCGATGGCGTCGCCGATGCGCGCCAGGCGAACCACGTCGTCGGCGGGGTCGAGCTTCGCGAGCGCGGCCAATGCCTCGCGGCGCGCCTCGCGCGCGAGGTCGGGCTTGCCGCTCTCGATCTGGTCGGCGAGGACCAGCACCATGTCCCAGGCGGGCCGGCGGTCGGGCGCGAGCGTCGCGCAGCGGCGCGCGAGCTGGAGCACCGACTCGTAGCCCTCGTCGCTGATGTCGCGGTCGAGCGTGAAGACGAAGAGGTCCGCGAGCCACGCGGCCGAGAGCATGCGCGACATGCGCTGGTCGAAGTCGGCGTCGGGGGCGGCGGATGCCTGCGCGGGGGCCGGGGCCGCGGCTGGCGCAGGCGCGGCGGGGTCCTGCGCGAGCGCGCCCGGGGCGAGCGCCAACGCGGCCGAACACACGGTCCCTCGCACGAATCGTCCGCCGTTCGATGGCATGCGTCGAGTCTACCGCTCGCCCGTGGGCGCGGCCGCGGCGTGCAGTCGTCGCACGAGCATCGCGAACGACGCGAGCCCCAGCGGCACCGCGACCGCAACGTCCACCGCGCGGCCGGTGAGCTCCGCGGCGAGCCCGGCATCCCGCTCGTAGCCGCCGAGCACGGGCGCGGCGAGCGCGACCGCCCATTCGCGGATGCCGAGCCCGTTGCCGACGAACGGCACCAGGTTGGCGGCGCTCGCCACCACGGCGGCGCCTACCGCGGTCTGCGGCCCGATGTCCCAGCCGCTGAGCCGGAAGGCCGCCCACGCATGGACGGCCCAGGCCAGCACCTCGACCGTGCGCGCCACCATCACGAGCGCGAAGGTGCGCCATCCGGGGTCGATGGCGAGCGGAAGCCACAGGGCGGGCACCAGCGCGGGCGCCCACCACGGCGCGTCGGCCGCGGCGCCGAGCAGCGCGGCGGCGCCGACGGCGCAGGTGGCCACGGCCGTGGCCGCCATGGCCTGCAGGATGGCGACCAGGCTCGCCCGCACGGGAATGCCGTGCACCGTGCGGTGGTACGCCAGGCGACCGATGCTCCCGGCCTGCATGGGAACGTAGTTGGCGAGGGTGCTCGCGGCGACCAGCGCGTTCATCTCGACGAACCCCACGCGCGCGTGGCGCCGCATGAGCAGCGCGAACGTGGCCGAGGTCAGGAGCTGCGTCGCCAGCACGGCGCCCACGAGGAGCGCAAGCGCGTCCCAGTGCGGCGAACGCCATGCGGCCTGGAGCGACGCGCCGATCGCCTCGTTGCGCACCACGCCCGCGACCGCGGCGACGAGCAGCGCAAGCCCGACCACGGTGCCCGCGCGCCGGTAGAGGCGACGATGCCCGCGGTCGAGCGGGTTGGCGGGGTCGAGGGCGGGTCCGGGGGGCGGGGTCATGGGTCGCGCTCGACGAAGGCGCAGCGGGTGACGAGCACCGCAAGCACCAGGACCGCCACGCCGCGCACGGTCATCGACTGCGTGAGGCACGCGACGGTCCACACGCCCAGCATGCCCGCGGTGCCGGACCACGGGTCGAGCCGCCACGCCCGCCACCAGCACGCGGCGAGCAGCGCCACGAGCAGGCCGACGCCGACGATGCCGCGTTCGGAGGCCTCGTCGAGGAAGGCGTTGTGGGCGCAGACGAGGGTGGACATGACGCCTGCCTGCTTCGGCGCAATGCCGTAGTCCGCGGGCGCGCAGGTGAAGCGGTCCTTCGACTCGACGGCGTAGCAGCGCGCGCCATGGCCGAAGACGGGTTGCTCGGACCAAAGCTCGAACGCAAGGCGGTACAGCGGGATGCGTGCGCTCGTGACCTGCATCAGTTGGTCGTCCGTCACCGTGTCCGCGTCGGTCGCGACCACCGTCCACGCGCGCGAAATCCACGCACGATTCCTGGGGCTGGCCGCAAGGAACCCGCCGGCCATGGCGATGGCCACCGCCCCGACCCCGATCCACGCCCAGGGCGCGCGTCGCCGGCCCGGCCGCGGCCGCGCGACCGCGAGGGCGCCGCCCGCGGCGGAGGCGATGACCGGCATGCGCTGCCCCAGGATCATTTGCCCAAGCACCAACGGCACCGTGACGGCGGCGCGCGCCGCACGCCCGGACCAGCCCCGGCCCCACGGACGGCCCGCGACCGCGCCCACGGCCGCGGCGAAGGCCACGCCGGTCATGCAGATGTCCTTCGTGAGGAGGCCGTTCGCCTGCCCCGGCCGCCACCCGGTGCGTGCCACGGCCACGCCCGTCAGCACGCCGGCATGCACCGCGGCGCCTGCCACCAGCGCCACCATCATGGCCGGCCACCGATGCATGACCGGCCACAGCGCAAGCGGCACGAACACGAACCGCGGCAGCCAGTCGCGCACGCCAAGGTTCGGCGCGCTCGACCACAGCACCGACAGCGCCTGCCACTCGACGAACGCCAGGAACAGCACGAACGCCGAGCTGCCGAGGAGCGCCGGGTACAGGCGGGCCGTCCGAGGTACCCGCACCGCGGCCACCGCCATCAGGATGCCGAACGCGATTCCCTCCGGCGCGCGCGCGACGCTCAGCGTGGCCATCCACGCGCACGCGGCCACCAGGTGCACGAACGCCATCAGCGGGTCGGCGCGCTCGACCTCGTCGAGGCGCTCGGCGCGGCGGGCGATCTCGAGGGCGCGGCTCACGCGGGAAAGTCTACGGAGACCGCTAGCATCGACCCCATGTGCGGGCTTGCCGGCTTCGTCGACCGCGCCTCCCGGATCACCGACCATGCGGCGGTGCTGACCGCGATGTCGCGCGCCGTCGCGCACCGCGGGCCCGACGGCCACGGGGCGTTCATCGAGCCGCGCCTGGGGCTCGGGATCGCGCATCGGCGCTTGGCCATCCTCGACCGCACCGAGGCCGCGTCGCAGCCCATGCACTCGCCGGACGGGCGCTGGGTGGTGGCCTACAACGGCGAGCTCTGGAACCACGCCGCGCTGCGTCACGAACTCGTGGCGGCCGGCCACCCCGTGGGCGCATCCACCGGCGACACGGCGGTCCTTGCCGCCATGCTGGCCGCGCGCGGGCTCGACGCCACGCTGGCCGCGCTCGACGGCATGTTCGCGTTCGTCGCCGTGGACCTCCACGAGCGCACGCTCTGGCTGGCGCGCGACCGCTTCGGCGTGAAGCCCTGCTTCTGGGGGTGGGCCGAGGACGGCCGCGGCCCCGGCGTGTTCGTGTTCGCGAGCGAGATCCGCGCGCTCGCCGCGTGCCCCACGTTCCGCAACGCCGTGTCGCCGTTCGCAGTGGCGCAGGTGCTGGCCTCGCTCACGGCGCGCGGCACGCGCACCGTGTACGAGGGCGTTCACCCGGTCGAGCCCGGCGGGTTGGTGGGGCTCGACCTCGCCACGGGCCGATCATGGCAGCACCGGTGGTTCGACCTTCGCGCGGCGGCACGTTCCGCACGCGCACGCGGACTGCTCACGGACCGGGCCGCGATGCTCGGTGCGTTCGATGGCCTGCTCGATGCCGCGGTGCGCCGGCGCCTGCAGGGCGACGTGCCCGTGGGCGCGTTCCTCTCGGGCGGCATCGACAGCTCGCTGGTGGTGGCCTCCATGCATCGCGCGGGCGTGGCGCCGCTTGCCACGTTCACCGTGGGGTTCGAGGACGCGGGGTACGACGAACGCCCGTACGCGCGCGCCTTGGCGGAGCACCTCGGCACCGAGCACCACGAGGTGGCGGTGGCGGACGCCGACCTTCCCGCGCTGGTCGAGGACGCGATCGCCTGCTTCGACGAACCGTTCGCCGACTCCAGCGCCGTGGCCACGCTCGCCGTCTCGCGCGCGGCGCGCGGACGCGTGGGCGCGGTGCTCTCGGGCGAGGGCGGAGACGAGCTCTTCGGCGGCTACGACCGGCAGTTTCGGGCGTGGACCGTCCGGCAGTGGTCGCGTCGCGTGCCCGCCGCGGCGCGTGACCGCATCGCCGACGCGCTCGAGGCGGTGGGTGCGGACGCATGGGAACGCACGCTGGCGCCGGTGGAGTTCGCGTTGCCCGCGGGACTGCAGCGCACGCAGCGCGGGCGCTTGGTGCACAAGCTGGCGGGCATCCTGCGCGCCGAGGACGACGAGGCGCTGTGGCGCTCGTTCTTCCGCGTGTGGCCCGACGCGTCCGCGGCGATCCCGCGCCTGCCGTCGGACCTGTGGGCCGCCACCGAGCGCCGCGACGCGCGCGCGATGGGCGGCGCGTTCCCCGACGACGCCGAGGGCTTCTTCGACGAGATGCTGCTGCGCGACCAGTGCGACTACCTGCCGAACGACCTCCTGGCGAAGCTCGACCGGTGCTCGATGGAGTGCGGGCTCGAGGCGCGCGAACCGCTGCTGGACATGCGGCTCTTCGAGCTCGCGTGGCGCATCCCGCCCGCGTGGCGGACGCAGGGGTCGCTCGGCAAGGCGCTCCTGCGCCGTTCGCTGGCGGCGCGCGTTCCCGCGGCCGCGGCGGCGCTCGCCGCGCGCCCGAAGCAGGGGTTCGGCGTGCCCATGCGCGCGTGGCTCTGCGGGCCGCTTTCGCGCTGGGCAGACGGCGTGCTCGACCCGCGCCGCATCGACGCGCAGGGCATCCTGGACGGCCGTGCGGTGGCCCACGCCCTGGCGCGCGCGCGCGCGGGCGACGAGGGCGCCGCGCAACGCGCGTGGGCGGCGTGCGTGGTGAGCCGCTGGTTCGAGCGCGAGGGCATCGACGGATCGCGGTTGACGCGGGTGGGCAGCGTTACACTTCCTCCATGAGCCAAGACATGCGCCGTTCGGACCTGGGGCCGGTGGACATCCATGCGGAGGAGGACGGGGGCGGCTCGATCGACCTGCTCGGCTTCGTCCATAGGCATCGGCGCGGCTTCGTGGCCGTGACGGCGGTGACGGGCCTGCTCGCGGCGGCCGGGTTCTTCGCGAGCCGCGCGCTTCCGCCGGTGGACGTCGTGGCCACCATGGACATGACGCCCACCTTCCCGGGCGCGCGCGAAGGCCGGTACCCGAACCGCGCCCCGTACAGCCCGCAGGACATCGTGGCCAACGCCATCATCGAGCCGGTGTGGAAGTCGCAGGGCCTGGAGTCGACCGTGCCCCTGGCGCAGGTGTGCCGCAACCTGCAGATCGTGTCGGGCGGGCGCGAGATCGACCAGGTCCGCACCGAGTTCGTGCAGAAGCTCTCGAACTCGAAGCTCACGGCCGCGGAGCGCGATGCGCTCGAGTCGGAGTTCGCGGCGCGCATGAAGGCCATGAACGCGGCGTCGCTCACCATTTCGCTGAGCGGCATGGACGGGGTCATGAGCCCTGACCAGATGCTGCGGCTGCTGTCGGCGATTCCGGTGGAGTGGGCGAGGGCGACCGATGCGGTGGGGGGAAATGCCTACGACTACCCGATTCCGCTCGGCAGTGAATTGCGCGCCTCCGGTGCGGCGCTCAGCGCGGGCGGCGCCGCCTCCGCCGCCGTGGTGCATGCCGAACGGCTGAAGGACTTCACCGACGCACTTCAAAAGTCGATCGATGCGATGGCATTGCTCCCGGGTTCGGCAGGGGTCAAGGATGCGGCCGGCGGGTCGGTGATCGATCTCAGCCAGGAGCTCACGTCGGCGCGCCGGAACCTGGTGATCCCCGCGTACCTCGACACCCTCGCGCAGGCCCGCAAGAACGATCCTTCCGGGTACGCGGCCATCCGCTCAACCCGCCAGAAGCTGCTCGAGTCCGAGCTCGAGAGCGCGAAGGAGCGGGCGCGCGTGCTGCGCGAGGCGTTCACCGCGTACGCCGACGAGACCCGCCTGACGCGGCGCACGTTCGACGCCCGCGGCGACGACCCGAGCCGTGCCGGCGTCCTGGCCAACGTCGACGGCACCTTCATCGACCGCGTGATCGAGCAGGCGGTCAAGAGCCGCGACGTGGAGTACCGCCGCGAGCTCACGGACCGCAGCGTGCAGGCGGAGCTCGACGTGGTGGCCAAGTCGGCCCAGTCGCAGTTCGAGGCGTGGCTCGAGAAGACCGTGCAGGAGCGGGTGATCGACCCGGCCGCGGCGGCGGGGACCTCCGAGCGCCTGGCCGGGCTCACCAACCAGCTGGCGTCGTACTCCGACCGCGCGCGCTTCATCCTGAACTCGCTCGCGGCCCGCAACCTCAACCCTGCGTCCGCGATGTTCCGTGTCGACATGGCGCCCACGGTGCGCTACGAGCGCGCGTTCGGCGCGCGCGAGGTGGTGTACGGCGCCGCTGCCATGTGGTTCGTCGGCGCCGCCGCCGTCACGCTGCTCGGCGTGCTCTCGGACCGCCGCCGCAACGCCGTGGGCGCGATGGCGCTCGCCGCGCAGGACCTGGGCGCGCACGTCGCCGGGCCGGTGGGCGCCATCTCAGACCGGCGCCCGAACCCGCGCCGCATCTCGGCCGAGCCGCGCGAAACGGTGTCCTGAGGCACCGTGCGTGCGGGCCTCCCGCGGGGCGCCCGCGCGTGGCCTGCCCGGTCACGCCCCCGCGCGCGAGCGCAGGTTGTCCAGCACGTTCATGAAGTTGATG
>CAYSFS010000027.1:0-10773 GCA_964430235.1 uncultured Chitinophaga sp.
ACAAGGCCGAGGCCAGCATCCAGGACAGCAAGGAGGTGGTGCGCATCTGCACCGTCTACGCGCAGAAGGGGATGTGGTGGATCTTCATCGCGGTCTTCTGCTTCTCGCTGGGACTGCCCTTCTTCAGCCCGGTGTTCTTCATCGGGTACCTGATCGGCATCGCGTTCTTCGGGCTCTTCCAGGCCATCTTCATGGCGAACGCCGGCGGCGCCTGGGACAACGCGAAGAAGATCGTCGAGGTCGACATGCGCGCGAAGGGCACGGACATCCACGCGGCCACCGTCGTGGGCGACACCGTGGGCGATCCCTTCAAGGACACGTCCTCGGTCAGCCTCAACCCGGTGATCAAGTTCACGACGCTCTTCGGCCTGCTGGCCGTCGAGATCGCGCTCATCGTGATGCAGAAGTACCCCGGCCTCGAGACGTGGATCGGCCTGGCGCTGCTGGGCACGGCCCTCGTCTTCGTCTGGGGCAGCTTCTACAAGATGCGCATCCCGGTCGACGCGAAGGACTGACGCACCTTCACGAATCCCGAACCCCCGCGCGGCCCGCTCCCCGGAGCGGGCCGCGTCGCTTCGCGGCCTATACTCGCCCGCCGATGAGCCCCCGCGCCGCGATCGCCCTGCTCGCCGTCCTGGCCCTCGCGCTGGCGGACCACGCGGCGGCGCAGGCGGCGGTGGACGGCGCGGTGCAGGCGGGCGACGGCGCGGCACAGGCCGCGCCCGAGGCGACCGGCGCCCTGCGCGAGTGGGGCACGCGGCTCGTCGAGTACGGCCCGGTCGCCATCTTCGTCGCGTTCGTGATCAGCGGCATCGGGCTGCACCTGAGCGAGGACTTCATCCTGGTGCCCGCGGGGATCTTCGCGTACGAGCAGTACGTGCAGACCGGGTCGTGGGAGTGGTTCATCCAGGCGTCGCTGGCCGCGTGGCTCGGCATCGTCGCCGGCGACGCGGGATGGATCTGGATCTGCCGGCACTTCGGCGGGAAGCTCCTCGGCTGGAAGAAGTTCCGGCGCCTCATCGGGCCGCGCACGCTGCTGGAGTTCAAGTACGAGATGGACCGCCGCGGGGCGTGGGCGCTCCTGATCGCCCGCTTCATCCCGGGCGCGCGCACGCCCATGGTGACCATGAGCGGGCTGATGCAGCTGCCGTGGTGGAAGATCCTGGCGGTCGAGGCGGCGGGGGTGCTGGTCACGGCGCCGCTCCAGATCGGGATCGGCGTGGGCGTCGCCAAGATCGGAAGCCAGTTCGAGAGCGCCGCGCACCGGTGGATGCTCTACGTCGGCGCCACGCTCGCGGTGGTGGCGCTCATGGGCATCGTGCACGTGATGATCTCGCGCCGCCGCAGCAAGCACCGTCCGCCGCGCGCGCCGATGCGCTGGCTCGCGGGGTTCGCGACGAAGGTGGCGAAGGCCAATCCGCTGCGCAAGGCGCGGGCCTGACGCCGCTCGGCCGCGGAGCGGCCGTCGCGTGCGCCCCGCGGGCGGAGCCCGTCACTTCCTGATGTTCACCTCGAACGGCGCGAGCGGGCAATCCGGGTGGTCGGTGACCACGTCGATGCGAAGGCGGATCGGCTCGCCGCCGGCACCCGTCGTCACCCCGGGGTGCGCGCGCCCGGCGGGGGTGGCGAGGAACTCGAGGATCTCGGCGGTGCTGATGGAGACCCCGGGCTCCCCCGTGCCGATGCCCAGCGAGCCGAGCGGCGGTTCCAGCGAGAGCACCTTCACGGCGCGCCCGTCGTTGGCGCGGACCGCGACCTCGAAGACCTCGGGCGCGCCCTGCACCAGGAGGTCGTGGCCCGCGGGGATGGCGGAGACGCCGCCGTTGAGCGAGTAGTCGGCGCGCACGGAACCGAGGAACCCGGTCGGGCCCGCGAACTCGACCGCCACCGACCGCTCGCCGATGCCCGAGGGATGCACCGTGAGCACGAGGTCGCGGAGGTCGCCGGGCGCCATGGTGCGGTCGCCGACGAAATCCGCGGTGAGGCATCCGCAGTTCGATGCGTAGGCCTTGATCTCGATCGGCTCCGTGGACTGGTTGCGGACCTGGATGGTGCGCGCCATCGAGTCGCCGCACGGCCTGACGGCCCCGAACTTCACGACCCCTCCCACGGCCTGAAGCGGCAGCGACGCGAGGTAGGCGCTCCGGGACGCCCCTTGGGGCCTCGGCGGCGCGGAGGGAGCCGGGCATCCGGCGAGGAGGAGGACGCCGAGGGCGAGCGACGCGGTGATGGCGCGCGACGTGTGCATGGGACGATCGTAGCCCGCTGCCGGACGAAGGGGATGCGACCGGCGCCCGCAGCCCCGCTCAGCCCGGCTCGGGCTCATGGATCGGCTCGATCCTGCGCAGCCTCCGCAGCTGCGGCAGCCCCCATGCGATGCCGGCGACCACGACGACGGTGCCGATCCCGCCGCTCACGACGCTCGCCACCGGCCCGAAGAACTTCGCGACCAGGCCGCTCTCGAAGCCCCCGAGCTCGTTCGAGCACTCGATGAACATGGTGTTGACCGCACCCACGCGCCCCCGGAGCGCGTTCGGGGTGCGCATCTGGACGAGGACGTGCCGGATCACCACGCTCACGTTGTCGGCGGCGCCCGCGACCGCGAGCGCCAGCACCGAGAGCCACGGCGCCGTCGACACGCCGAACACGATCGTGGCCGCGGCGAAGGCCACCACGCTCCAGAGGAGCGCGGGGCCCGCGTTGCGGAACCGGGGGCGGAACGCGAGCCACGCGGCCATGAGCAGCGCGCCCACGTAGGGCGAGGCGCGCAGGATGCCGTGCAGCTGCGGCCCGCCGCCGAGGATCTCGTCCGCGTACTGCGGCAGGAGCGCCGTGGCGCCGCCGAAGATCACGGCGAGCATGTCCAGGAGGATCGCGCCGAACACGGGGCGCTCGCGCCACATGTGGGAGAGCCCCGCGAGCATCGCCGACGGCGTGAGCGCGCCCGCGGAGCGCGGCGCCGCGCGCGGGCGAGTGGCGGCGACGGCCACGGCGAACACCGCGCACCCCGCGGCGGTGACGAGGTAGACGGGCCACGTCGCGGGCATGGACGCGATGAGGATCCCCGCCCCGATCGGGCCGGCGATGGCCGCGGCCTGGAAGATGCCGCTCTGGTACGTGACCACGTTCTGGAAGATCTCGGGGGGCGCGATGAGGGGCAGGTACCCCTGGCGCGCCGGTCCGTTGAACGCGCGCACCACCGCGCTCACCGCGAGCAGCGCGTAGAACGCCCACACGGGCGCTTCGTTCGCCGAGAGCAGCGCGAACGCCGCCGCGACGGCCGCGAACCCGGCCTGCGTGGCGACCACGATCGAGCGCCGGTCGCGCGCGTCGGCGAGGTGCCCCGCCGGCAGCGCGAGCAGCACCACGGGCAGCGCGCGGCAGAGCCCCATGACGCCGAGCGCGAGCGGGTCGTGCGTGCGCTCCCACACCTCCCACGCGACGGCCGTGTTCATCACCTGGAGGCCGGTCGAGCCGAGGAGGAACCCGGCGGCGAAGCGTCGGTAATCGGGCAGCCGGAGCGCCGCGTACGGGTCATGCGGCTCGTCTGGCTGGCGAACGGCTTCGGTCACGGGCGCGCAAGGCTACCGCGCGGCGCCGGGCGAACGGCGCGGGCCGGGCGCCGCCTATCCTGTTCCGCCCGCGCGGACCACCCGCGCGCCGCACCCCGCACCCCTCACAGGAACACGCACATGCGCATCGCGCTCGCCTCCGGCGACGGCATCGGACCCGAGATCATGGCCGCCACGCTCGAACTCTTCCGCGCCGCGGGCGTGGACCGGATGCTCGAGTTCGTGCCGGTGGAGATGGGCCGCCATGTCTTCGAGCAGGGCAACACGCGCGGCATGACCGACGACGCCGTGCGCACGGTCGAGGAGTGCGGCATCCTCTTCAAGGGCCCCATGGAGACGCCCAAGGGCGGCGGCGGCAAGAGCATCAACGTCACCGCGCGCAAGATGTGGAGCGCCTACGCCAACTACCGGCACTTCCGCTCGCTGCCCGGCGTGCGCACGCCGTTCTCGCACCTCGACCTCGACTTCGCCATCGTCCGCGAGAACGTCGAGGACACCTACGGCGGCATCGAGCACCGCGTCTCCGACGACGTCACCGTCTGCAAGCGCGTCATCTCGGCGCCCGGAAGCGACGAGGTGATGCGGTTCGCCTTCGAGACCGCGCGGCGCATGGGCTTCGGCACGGTGCACTGCGGCCACAAGGCCAACATCATGAAGCTCACGGACGGGATGTTCCTCGAGCGCTTCAAGGCGATCGCGGCCGGCTACCCCGAGATCGCCACCGGCGACGTGATCGTCGACGCGCTGTGCATGAACCTGGTGATGAAGCCGCAGCAGTACCGCATGGTGGTGCTGCCCAACCTCCAGGGCGACATCGTGAGCGACCTCGCGGCGGGGCTCGTCGGCGGCCTCGGCTTCGCGCCGAGCGCGAACATCGGCAGCAACATCTCGATCTTCGAGGCCGTGCACGGCACCGCGCCGGACATCGCCGGGAAGGGGCTCGCGAACCCGACCGCGCTGGTCCTCTCGGGCCTCATGATGCTGCGGCACGTCGGGCTGGTGCGCCACGCGGCGACCATCGAGAACGCGCTGCTCGCGGCGCTCGAGTCCGGGGTGCACACCGGCGACTTCGGCGACCCGGCCGTGCCCGCGGTCGGCACCGCGGAGTTCACGCAGGGCATCATCCGCCGACTCGGCTCGGAGCCTCGCACCGTGAAGCCGGCCGCGGTCCCCGCCGCGGGCGCCGACGCCGTCACCGCGCGGCCGCCGGTGCGCCCCTCCGAGCCCGTCGTGATGCACACCTTCACCGGGCTCCGCAAGGAGGTCGTCGGCGTCGACATGTACCTCGACGGGAAGATGCCGGCCAAGGAGACCGCCGTCGACCTCGAGCGCCTGTGCGAGGGAAGCCCCTTCAGGCTCTCGCTCATCTCGTGCCGCGGCACGCAGGTCTGGCCGCGCGGAAGCGTCTTCACCGAGTGCGTCGACTACTGGCGCGCCCGGTTCGAGCTCCGCGACGGTGCCTCGGCGGGACAGCCCGATGCGGTCGCGCTCATGGCGAAGGTGACGCAGCGGCACGTCGTGACCGAGTACGCGCTGCTCCGCACCTTCGACGGCGTCCGCGGCTTCTCGATGGCGCAGGGCCAATGACCCGATGACCGCACCCGGAGGCGACCGCGCGCGCAACCCGTTCCTCGCGGGGGTCGCCACGCCCGCGCAGCGCGCGCTGTCGCTGCTGCGGCTCGAGGACGACTGGGCGCTCGTGGCGTCGGCGGCGGTGCTCGGCGTGGCGGTCGCCTTCATGGCGCTCGGCTTCATCCTGCCCATCAAGTGGGCCGAGCACGCGCTCGAGTCCGCGCTGCGCGGAGGGCGCGAGACGGCGGCCGTCACCGCGGCGCTGCTGCCCGTGGCCGGCGCGCTCCTGACCGTCGCCACGTTCGCGCTGCTGCCGATGCGCAGCCGCGGCCACGGCGTCACCCAGGTGCTCTACGCCGTGCACCGGTCGCAGGGGCGCATCCCGCCTCGCCTGGGGGTGCGCCAGTGGCTCGCGTCCACGTTCACCATCGCCAGCGGCGGCAGCGCCGGGCCCGAGGGACCGATCGTCACGATCGGCGCCACGTTCGGGTCGAACGCGTCGCGACTCCTCGGCGCGCGCGGGCCAGCATCGACCTCGACGCTCCTCGGCTGCGGCGCCGCCGCGGGGCTGTCGGCGGTGTTCGCGGCGCCGCTCACGGGGATCTTCTTCGTCGTCGAGGTGCTGCTGCGCGACTTCTCGGCTCGCACGTTCGCGCCCATCGTGGTGGCGTCGGTGATCTCCTTCGCCACGGTGCAGTCGGTGCTCGGGCCGGTCGACTCGCTCTTCGGGCCCTCGGCGCGCGTGATCGGGCCGAGCCTCTCGGGGCTCACGGTCGGGCTCACCCCGTACTTCATCGCCCTGGCGGTGGCGTGCGCGGTGGGCGCGGTCTTCTTCATGCGCAGCCTCGAGGTCATCGAGCGCACGTTCGCCGTCCTCCCGGTTCCGCGCCTCCTCAAGCCGGTGCTGGGTGCGGCGATCCTCGGCGCGGGCGGCGCGGCGTGGGTGTGGACGCACCCCGAGGACCCCCTGCCCCCCTTCTTCGGCAGCGGCTACTGGAACGTGCGCGACCTCATCGAGCACGCGGGCTCCACGGCGCCCACGTTCGGGGGCGCGGCGATCCTCCTGGTGTGGTTCGTCAGCAAGACCTTCGCCACGGGAACCACGCTGGGCTCGGGAAGTGCGGGCGGCCTGTTCGCGCCCGCGCTGGTGACCGGCGCCATGCTCGGCGGCGCCGCGGCCGAGGCGCTCGGCGCGGCCGGCGTCCGGGACGCGCCCACCACCGAACTGGTGCTCGCGGGCATGGGTTGCATGGTGGCCGCCACGACGCACGCGCCGCTCGCCGGCGCCATGCTCGTGTACGAGGCCTGCGGCGAGGAGACGGTGATCCTGCCGGTGCTGCTCGCGACCGTGGTGGCGACCCTCGCCTGCCGCGCGATGCACCCGCTCAGCATCTACACGTCGGGCCTGGCCGCGCTCGGCGTGCGCCAGGGCGTGATGGGCGACCTCGCCATCATGCGGCGCATCACCGTGCGCTCGGCGGGGCACCTGCCGGGCGCCGTCGTCGTCGAGGACGCGCCGGGCACCGCGCTCGTCGAGCTCGCCGAGCGCCACGGCGCGCTCGACGCGGTCGTCGTCGACTCCTCGGGCCGTTACCGCGGCATGATCACCGCGCGCGAGCTGCAGTCGGCGCTGCTCTCGCGCGAGGCGCTCTCGGCCATGCTGGCCGCGGACCTCATGCGCACCGACGTCCCCGTGACGCACGAGGACGAGACCATGGACACGGCGTTCCAGAAGCTCTCGGTGCGCGAGGTCGACGCGATCGCGGTGGTCGAGCCGGGGTCGCGGCGCCTGCTCGGGGTGCTCACCCGCGAGCGCCTGATGCAGGCCTACGGCGACGCGCTGTCCCAGGACGGCTGAGGCCGCGCCCGGCGCGCCGCGACGAAGGCCATCGCGGCGCACGCGCACGCGAGCACCAGGAAGACGCGGTTGCTCGGCATGCCGAGCTGCCGCAGCGCCAGGAAGAGGAGCGACCCCGCGCCGCCCATGACGAAGCTCATGCCGTTCGCCGTGCCGAGCACGCGCCCGCGCGACTCGTCCGGCGCCAGCGACTGCAGCATCGACTGCAGCGGGATGATGTAGAAGCCCGCGACGAGCCCGGACGCCGCCAGGAGCCCCATGGTCAGGCCGAAGTGAGGGGGCGCCAGCCCCAGCGCCGCGAAGCCGAGCGCCAGCCCGCCGGCACCGAAGGCGATGAACGCCGGGCGCCGCGCCGGGCGGTCGAGGTACGCGGCCGCCACGCACCCCGCGCCGATCGCCACCGCGAGCGCGGCCATCAGGAGCGACGTCTCGTCGTCGGCCACGCCGAGGAACGAGGAGTAGTCGGGCAGCACCAGGAGCACCACCGCCGCCACGAAGTAGAAGAACGTCCACGCGAGCGCGACCGCCAGCAGCGGGCCGCGCGCCATCTGCGCGAGGGTCCCCGCGTACGTCGAGAACGGGTTCAGGTCGACGGGAAGGCCGGGGCACTGCGGCCGCAGCCGGGGCAGCGTCAGGCACGTGAGGAACCCGAGCGTCACCGCCACGGCCATCGCCATTCCCGGCAGCCACGCCGCGTCGCCCGACGGCGCGCCGTCCGCGAACCCGGCCTTCCAGCGCGCCGACACGACGCCGGCGACGAGCATCCCCACGATCACCGCCACGTTGGTCGCCATGTTCACGATGCCGTTGGCGCGGGCGATCGACCGCGCGTCGACCAGCTCGGCGATCATCCCGTACTTCACGGGCCCGAAGAACGCGCTCACGGTCGAGAACGCGGCGAGCGCCGCCAGCGCGCCCCACGCCGAGCCGCGCGCGAACTCGACCGCGGTGAACGCCGCGACGCCGAGCGACACGGCCTTCAGCACGACCGTGACGCGCGACTTCGAGTGCCGGTCGGCGATGCGGCCGCCGAACGCCGAGAGCAGGACGAACGGCGCGGTGAACACGAGCCCGACGACGCCGTTGCCGCCCGTGCCGAAGGACGACTCCCACGGCGCGCCGGCCGCCACCGCGAACGAGAGCGTCCCCTTGATGACGTTGTCGCTCGCGGCCTCGAAGAACTGGGTGAGGAGCAGCGAGATGAACCCGCGGTTCCACATGCCGCGGGGCGCGGCGTCGGGGTGCTCCATGCGGGCAGTATGGCCGGGGGCGTACATTCATGCCACCCATGCGCCGACCCGTGATCGTCGTCTCCGGACTGCCCCGCTCGGGCACGAGCCTCGCGATGCAGATGATCCACGCGGGCGGGATCGAGGCCGTCACCGACGGCCGGCGCGCGAGCGACGAGGACAACCCGCGCGGGTACTTCGAGTTCGAGCGCGTGAAGCAGCTGCGGTCGGACAAGTCATGGCTCGACGGCGCCGAGGGCAAGGTGGTCAAGGTGATCCACCTGCTGCTGGCGGAGCTTCCCGACGACCGGCCGTACCGCGTGGTGTTCATGCAGCGCGACCTCGGCGAGGTGGTGCGGAGCCAGGCCACCATGCTGGCGCGAAGCGGCCGCGCTGGCGGGCAGCTGGCGCCCGAGCGGCTGATGGCGGTGTATTCGCAGCAGCTCGCCGCGGTCGACGCGTGGCTCGCCGCGCGCCCGAACTTCGGGGTGCTGCGGGTGCCGTACGCGCGGATGGTCGCGGACCCCGCGGCTCACGCGGCCGCCGTGAACGCGTTCCTCGGAGGGACGCTCGACGAGGCACGCATGCGCGCGGCGGTCGACCCGAGCCTGCACCGGAACCGTTCGGGCGGGGGCGACGGCCGTGGCTGACGCGCTCTGGGACCGCGCGATGGCGCTCCGCGCCGCGGGCCGCGCCGAGGAGGCGATGGCGACGGTGCGCGTGCACCTGCGGCTCAAGCCGCGCGACGGCGACGCCCTCAACCTGATGGGCGTGCTGCTCCAGGGCGAGGGCCGCTACGACGAGTCCGAGCGCATGCTGCGGCGGGCGGCCGAGATCGACCCGCGCAACCCCGCCTACGCGAACAACCTCGGCGTGACGCTGCACTACGCCGGGCGCGAGGCCGAGGCCATCGCGCAGTGGGAGCGATCGACCGCGCTCGCCCCGCGCTACGCGCTCCCGTGGATCTCGCTCGCGTCCGGCTACGCGCGCGCCGGGCGGTCCGCGCACGCCGTCGAGGCCGGCCGGCGCGCCGTCGAGGTGGCGCCGGACGCGCCCGCGGCGCACGCGAACCTCGCGTTCGCGCTGCAGCACGCGGGCCGAACCGAGGAGGCATGCGAGTCGGCCGCGCGCGCGGTCGAGGTCGCCCCCGGCGAGCCCCGGCTCCGCTCGTCGCACCTGATGCTCCTGAACTACGTCGACGCGCCGGTGGCGCAGGTGGCGGCCGCGCACCGGGCCTTCGGGGCGGCGTGCGCGCCGCGGTCGGCGCCGGCCGCGGCGTCGCCGGGAGAGGACAGGCCGCTGCGCATGGGGTTCCTCTCGGCCGACCTCAAGGACCACTCGGTGGCGTTCTTCGTGGAATCGATCCTGCGCGCGCGTGGCGAGGGCGAGCGGATGGTCGCCTTCTCGTGCGCGCCGCCGAAGGCGGGCGACGCGATGCAAGCGCGGCTCCGGCCGCTCTTCGACGAGTGGGTCGACGCGTGGTCGCTCGATGACGCGGCGCTCGACGCGGCGATCAGGGCACGGGGGATCGACGTCCTCGTCGAGCTCATGGGCCACTCGGGCGGCAACCGGCTGACCGCGCTGGCGTCGCGGCCGGCGCCCGTCATCGTGACGGCCATCGGCTATCCGAACACGACCGGGCTGCCCGCGGTCGGCTGGCGGGTGGCGGACTCGGTCACCGACCCGCCGGGCAGCGAGGCCGCGTGCACCGAGCGCCTGCTGCGGCTCGACCCGTGCTTCCTCTGCTACCGGCCGCCCGACGACGCGCCCGAGCCGTCGATGCCGGCGGAAGGCGCGCCGATCACGTTCGGGTCGTTCAACAACAGCTCGAAGGTGAGCCCGCGCACGGCGCGTCTCTGGTCGGGGGTGCTCGCGGCGTGCCCCGGGTCGCGGATCCTGCTGAAGTCGATGACGCTTGCGGATCCCGACGTGCGCGCCGCGGTCGAAGGGCGGCTCATCGACGCGGGAATCGCGGCCGAGCGCATCGAGCTGGTCGGCGCCACGGCGAGCCGGGCCGAGCACCTTGCCCTCTACTCGCGGGTGCACGTGGCGCTCGACACGGTGCCGTACAACGGCACGACCACCACGTGCGAGGCCCTCTGGATGGGCGTCCCGGTGATCGCGTTGTCGGGAGACCGGCACGCGGCCCGCGTTTCCGAGAGCCTGCTGCGTGCGGCGGGCCACCCCGAGTGGATCGCGGGCACGGAGCCCGCGTACGTCGGCCTGGCGGCAGGCCTCGCACGTGATCGCGGGCGACTGGCCGAGGCGCGTCGTTCGTTGCGGGAGCAGCTTCGGGCGTCGCCCTTGCTCGACGCCGCGGCCTATGGCGCACGGTTCCGCGCCGCCCTGCGCCACGCATGGCAGTCCACGGTCGCGGGGTGACAGGATTGGACGCCGCGCAGCGGCGCAGAAGACCGCGCGGACGCCGAAGGCGGACGCGGCGGACCGGCAAAGCCGGGACGCGCACACCGACACCGGAACGAGAAACCCAAGGCCGGAGGCCTTGGGCTTTCGAGTGAGGAGTCGGGGTGACAGGATTTGA
>CAYSFS010000027.1:10873-20571 GCA_964430235.1 uncultured Chitinophaga sp.
CCCAAGGCCGGAGGCCTTGGGCTTTCGAGTGAGGAGTCGGGGTGACAGGATTTGACGCCGCGCAGCGGCGCAGAAGACCGCGCGGACGCCGAAGGCGGACGCAGCGGACCGGCAAAGCCGGGACGCGCACACCGACACCGGAACGAGAAACCCAAGGCCGGAGGCCTTGGGCTTTCGAGTGAGGAGTCGGGGTGACAGGATTTGAACCTGCGGCCTCTTGCTCCCGAAGCAAGCGCTCTAGCCAAGCTGAGCTACACCCCGCTGACGCGGTCCCGCGAATCGCGGGCTGCGCATCGTACCGATATCCCGGCCGCCCCCCGCGCCCGATGCCTCGAACTTTCAACCCATTCTGAAAGCGCCGGACCATCGCGCCCATCCATCCGTTATCACGCTCACGGGGCGCGGCAACGCAGGTCCGTGACGGTCCCCATCCGGAAACATTCAGATAATCGAATCTTGTCGCTTCAGGAACCGGGGTTACATTCCGACGGTGTCCTCACGCCCCTCGGGCGCCGGAGATCGGCGTTCGAGGGGACGTTGGGACGTGCCATTCGTGCGGGCCGGCAGTTGATGCCCGAATCCATTTCCACACTTTACGGAGCACTGAGCACCATGGTTCACCACTTCAACCGCCTGGGAACGTTCGTGGCCGCGGCCACGTTCGCCACCGGGCTCTGCACGGCGACGACGCTCGCCCAGAGCACGACGTGTGCCGGCGCGACCCCGGCGGTCATCGGCAGCAACGCGTTCGCGACGGTCGCCGGCACCGGCAACCAGGTCGTGACGACCAACGCCGCCGGCACGACCACGACGACGATCAACCATGCTCGGTGGTTCGCGTTCACGCCTGCCACCACCGGGAACTACGAGTTCTCCGCATGCGGCTCGGCGGGCGACACCAAGCTCGCCATCGGCACCGCGTGCCCCACGGGCAACTTCCTCTCGCTGGCCTACAACGACGACTCCTGCCCCTGCGCGTCGGGCTGCGGCACCGCGGGCAACCTCTCGTACTCCAGCCGCCTCAACGCGTCGAACACGGGCCTTCCGCTGACCGGCACGCTCACCGCGGGCACGACGTACTACGTGGTCATCGGCGGCTTCGGCGCCACCAGCGTCCCGAGCGGCGATCTCGTGATCAGCCCGTCGGCCCCGCCGCCGCCGCCGTCGGATCCGTGCCTCAACCCGCTCGTGGCGGTGGTCGGCGCGAACTCGCTGCCGAGCAACGCCACCAACCCGAACCTGCCCGTGTCCTGCGGCACGTCGGGTGCCACGGCCGCCAGCAAGGCGAGCTACCTGAAGTTCACCGCGCCGAACTCGGCGTCGTACACGGTCGACACCTGCGCGGGCACCGCCGACACCATCCTCGCCGTGCTCACCACGTGCGGTGACGCGGCCACCGAGATCGCCTGCAACGACGACACCTGCGGCCTGCGCTCGCAGGTGACCTTCGACGCGACGGCCGGCAGCGTCTACTACATCGCCGTCGGCATGTGGAGCACCACCGCGGCCCCGCCGGCGAACTTCCTGGTCAACATCGCCGAGGCGACGCCCCCGATCGACCCCTGCCTCAAGACGGCGGAGGTCGTCGTCGGATCGAACACCGTGACCTCCACCCCCGGTGGCCCGGTGTGCGCGCTCGGCTGCGGCGAGTACTTCGCCGACGCCAACAACCCGACCTACGTGCGCTTCACGGCGCCGGCGGCCGGCACGTACGTCGCGGGCGTCTGCGGCAACCCCGAGGACGTCGCCATGGGCGTGCTCACGATCTGCGGCGACGCGTCGTCCAGCATCGCATGCGACGACGACGGCTGCGGCACCCTCGCGGGCCCCTCGCAGGTGATCTTCACCGCCGACGCCGGCGTCGAGTACTTCATCGCGATCGGCATGTTCGACGACACCACGCCCCCCCCGGCGACCTTCGAGCTCGTCATCGCCGAGGCGGCCGACGTGTGCGGCGAGACCGCGGACGCGGTCGTCGGCGCCAACACGCTGAACGTGAACCCGGACGCGGCCCCGCTCACGGTGCCGTGGGTGCCGATCACCATCTCGACGGTGAACTACCTCCGCTTCACCCCGAAGGTGGACGGCACGTTCACCGCCAGCGCCTGCGCGAACTCGGGCGTCGACACGGTCGTGTTCATCATGACCGAGTGCGGCGTGGGCGACTCGGCGTTCATCGGCGCCGACGACAACTGCGGCGAGGAGTTCGGGCCGTCGACGGTCACGTGGGCCGGCACCGCCGGCACCACGTACTACATCGCCGTCGGCGGGTACGACGCGTCGGTCATCCTCCCGCCGCAGCTCGAGATCGAGCTCTCGGCGCAGTACTGCACGCAGGGCTTCGACCCCTGCGCCGCAGGCAATGTCACCACGGTCCAGGCAGGGATGAACTCGGTGCCCGTCGACTGCGGCGCCCCGAACCTCGACCTGTCCTGCTGCTGGACGCCCGAGTTCGGCGACCCCGCCATCTCGAAGGCGAACTTCATGCGCTACGTGGCACCTGCCAGCGGTCCCGTGACCGTGAACACGTGCTCGCAGTGCGTCGACGCGCGCCTCGCGGTGCTGACCTCGTGCGGCACGGCCGACGCGGGCAACTTCGTCGCGGCCGATGACGATGGGTGCGGTGACGACTGCTTCTCGTCGAGCGTGACGTTCGACGCGGTGGCCGGCACGACGTACTTCATCGCCATCGGCGGCTACATCGAGCCCGGCTTCGAGGAGACGGTGCCCGCGACGATGGACGTCGAGATCTTCACGCCGCTCAACCCCTGCGACCCCGCCAACATCGGCGTGGCGCAGATCGGCGAGAACCAGGTGATCCCGAGCTCGGCCTACCCCGCGCTCGACGTGTCGGGCTCGTCCTGCACGTTCCCCTTCTTGCCGCAGGCGATCGCCTCGGCGAAGTACTTCACGTTCGTCCCCGGCGCCACCGGCCTGCACCTGTTCGAGCAGTGCGGCGACACCGGGACCACCGTTGACTGCCGCATGGGCATCATGACCAGCTGCGGCGACGCCAGCACGTTCCTCATCTGCGACGACGACGGCTGCACCGCGGGTGCCGCCCCGTACACGTCGAAGTTCGAGATCGAGCTGACGGCGGGCCAGACCTACTACCTGGTGGTGGGCGGCTACAGCGCGGCGCAGACCGGTCCGTTCAACATCATCGTCTCGGGTCCGGAGCCGCAGGGCTGCGTCGAGGACCTGAACGACGACGGATTCGTCAACGGCCAGGACCTCGGCATCCTGCTCGGCAACTGGGGCGCATGCACCAGCACGCCGTGCCAGGGCGACTTCACGGGCGACGGCTTCGTGAACGGCCAGGACCTGGGCGTGCTGCTCGGCGCCTGGGGCGCCTGCCCGATCTGAGGCCGGGCCGAAAGGCCTGAACCTTCACGCACCTTCCGCCGCCCGCACCCCTTGGGTGCGGGCGGCGCGCTTTTTGCGCATAATCGCAGCGAAGCTTGCTTGTACTGCGCCGTTTCGGGAACACACTGCGGACATGACCAGCTCATGCCGCTCCGGGCGCATTCTCGCGCACCTCACCCGCGCCGCGACCGTGGCCGCCGCCTGCGTCGCCCCGGCAGGGGCGGAGGTCGTCACCTGGAACATCGACCAGAACGTGCCGCTGACGCTGGACGGGCTGTACGTGCGCATCGACACGCAGGCCACGACCACGAGCGCGGGGACGGCGCTTCCCGGGTGGGACATCAATCCGTACGGGACGAGCACGCTGAACTTCTTCGCGGTGTCCACCTCCCCGAACCCCGCGACGACCTACGTCCGGACCCAGGCCTCCGGCGGGCCGAGCAGCCTGCCCGAGGGGACGGTGATCGGTTCGTCGAGCACGTTCGCCAACAGCACCACGGCGGTCATCACCGCGGCCGGAGTCGGGTCGAACGGCTGGACGCTCAACGCGAGGCACGTCGTCGGCTTCCGATTCAACCCGGGCACGACCGCGGGAACCGTGCGATACGGATACGCGGTGGTCGAGGTCGGGGCCACCGTGACGGACCGCAAGCTCGTGAGCATCCACTGGGAGACCTCTGGCGACCCCATCACGGTCGCGCCGCTCGGCCCGCCGCCGCCGTACGACCCCTGCGCGTCGACGAACCAGTCGCTCGCCGTCGGGAGCAATCCGCTGCAGTTCAACCAGCTCACCGCGGCGGACCTCGACGCGGGGTGCGGGCTCGTGGTCCACAAGGCGAACGTGTTCCGCTTCACGGCGGTCGTCGCGGGTGAGTACACGTTCAGCACCTGCGCCGGGACGCAGGACACGCGCATGGCCCTGATGTCCGCCTGCCAAGGCGGGACCACGTACGCGTGCAACGACAACTGCCCGGGCGGCAACGGATCGACCGTCGCCCGCTCGCTGGCCGCGAACGAACAGGTCTTCCTCGCGGTGGGAAGCGCGTCGCCGGACGCCTCGCTCGCGTCGCCCACCACGGTCGTGGTCAGCCCGCCGCCGCTTCCCGGGTGCGTGGAGGCGCCCGCGCTCGCGTTCGGGAGCAATTCGTTCAACAATGCGGCCTCCCTCCAGGACCAGACGGTCCGGAACAGCATCACGAACGGCACGACGACCATCTACAAGGGGTCGTGGTTCCGCTTCGTCCCCACCGTCACCGGCGACTACACGTTCTCGCTCTGCGGGTCGGTCAACGACACGCGCATCGCGATCGGCACGCAGTGCCCCGGCGCGGGGACCCGATTCGAGTCGCTCGCGTACAACGACGACGCGTGCGCGTGCTCGTCCGGCTGCGGTTCGCCCACCCAGTCCAACTTCTCGAGCCGCCTGTTCGCGTCGAACTCGGGCATCCCCCTCAACCAGCCGCTGATCGCCGGGCAGACGTACTACGTGCTCATCGGCGGGTACAGCTCGACCACCCAGCCGACGAGCGGGGACGTGGTGATCGACGGACCGCCGCAGGTGCCGGCCTGCCCCGGAGACCTCGACGGCGACGGCTCGGTCAACGGCGTCGACCTCGGGATCATCCTCGGCAACTGGGACACGGCGAACCCGGTCTCGGACCTGAACGGCGACGGTGCGACCAACGGCCTTGACCTCGGGATCCTGCTCGGGGGATGGGGCACCTGCCCGGCCTGAGGACCGCGAATCGCGGGACACCGCCTCCTCGGAACGCATCGCCGACCCGTGCCCCGCGTGGCACGGGTCGGCCTTTCGCGGCCTACCATCCCCGGAATGCCCACGGTCCGCCCGACCCGCCCGGCGACCCTCGACGACGCTCCTGCCTCGGCGGGCGCGGCGGCGTTGGCGCTGGCGGCGAGGCTCGACGGCCTCCCGCGCCCCCGCGAGCGGGGCTTCGTGCGCGCCGAGGTGCACGTGGAGGACGTGGATTTCCTCCGCTGGCTCCGCGCGGCGCCGGCGGGCACCCGTCGCTACTTCCGGGACCGCCAAGGCAAGATCGAGATCGCGGGAATCGGGGTCGCCGCGCGCGAGGAACCGGGACCGCACGCCGAGTGGCGACAGCTCCCGGTGCGGGGCCGCACGGGCACGGCGTCCGCCTGGTTCATGGCCCTGCCGTTCGACCGCGAGCGCCCCCGCGACGCGGCATGGCGCGGGTTCGGCGAGCTGCCGTGCGTGCTGCCGATGGTCGAACTGCGCCGCGCGGGCGAGCACGCGACGCTGGCCGTCAACGTGACCGCGTCGACCGACCGCGGGCGGCTGCGCGAGCTGCTCGTGCGGCTCGCCGGGCCGCCGGGCGCGTGCGCGGTCGAGCCCGCGCTCGTGCGCGAGGACGACCCGTGCGACGAGGCCGGCTGGATGCACTCGGTGGACGCGGCGCTCGCGCGCATCCGCGCGGGAGCGATGCGCAAGGTGGTGCTCGCGCGCCGCCGCCGATACCGCGCAAGCGCGCCGCTCGACCCCGTGGCGGTGCTGACGCGGCTGGCCGCGAGGGAGTCGCGCGGGTTCCGCTTCCTCGTCGAGGTCGCGGAGGGCCGCGCGTTCGTCGGCGTGACTCCCGAACGGCTGGTGTCGCGCACGGGCACCGCCGCACGGAGCGAAGCCGTAGCCGGGACGCGCCCGCGGGGCGTCGATGCCGTCGCCGACCGGCTGCTCGGGGAGTCGCTCCTCGCCAGCGCGAAGGACCGCACCGAGCACGACCTCGTGGTCGAGCGAGTGCGCGACGCGCTCGCATGCCACGCCGAGAGCGTCCGCGCCGACGCCGAGCCGCGCCTCCTGCGGCTGGCCTACGTGCAGCACCTGCTGACCCGGGTGCATGCCGACCTGCGCGCGGGCACCGGCGACGTGGACCTCGTCGACGCGCTGCACCCGACGCCCGCGGTGGCGGGTGCGCCGGTCACGCGCGCGATCGACGCGCTGCGCGAGCTCGAGACGTTCGACCGCGGGCTGTACGCCGGGCCGCTCGGCGTCATGTCGGCCGACGGCGCCGAGGTCGCGGTCGCCATCCGGTCGGCGCTCGTCGAGGGCGACCGGCTCACCGCGTTCGCGGGCGCCGGCATCGTCGAGGGCTCCGACCCCGCCGAGGAATGGCGCGAGACCGGGCACAAACTGCTCGCCTTCGAGCGGCTGGCGAGCTGACGGCATGCGCGACGCACCCAACCTCAACCTTGCGTGGACGTCGCTGGCCGCCGAGGAGTGCTGGCGGCTGGGCGTCCGGCACGCGGTGGTCAGCCCGGGCTCGCGAAGCGCGCCGCTGGCGGTGGCCTTCGCGCGCCACGGGGGCATCCGGGTGCACGTGGCGCACGACGAGCGGGGCGGCGCGTTCATGGCGTTGGGCATCGCGCAGTCGACGGGCGTGCCGGCCGTCACGGTCATGACCAGCGGCACCGCCGTCGCGAACGCGCTTGCGGCCACGGTCGAGGCGCGCATGGCGCGCGTCCCGATGCTGGTGTTCGCGGCCGACCGGCCGCCGGAGCTGCGCGACTGCGGCGCGAACCAGTCGATTCCCCAGGCGGGGCTCCTCGACGGCGCCGTGCGCTGGTCGGTGGACCTCCCCTGCCCGGGCCCCGAGGTCCCCGCGGAGTTCGTGCTCTCCACCGTCGACGAGGCGTTCGCGCGCGCGTGCGGCGTCGGCAGCGGGCTCGCGGGCGCGGTGCACCTGAACTGGCAGTTCCGCGAGCCGCTGGCCCCGGAGGAACGGGCGTGGGACCGTGCATGGCTCGACTCCGTGGCGCGGTGGCGTCGCGGTCGCGCGCCGTGGCGGCGCACGGTCGCCGTGCGCACCGAGCCCGTCCGCGTGGACGCGGGCATCGTCGTCGCGGGCCTCGGCGCGCACCGGGCGCTTCCCGCCGCGTGGCGAGGGACGCTGCTCGCCGATGCCTCGAGCGGGCGAGCCGCACCGGGCCGTGCGGGCGCGGACCTCGTGCTCCGGAGCGCGCCCGCGCACCCACCGCTGGCCGACGCGCTGGCGCCGGGGCGCATCACCGTCGTCGGGGGAGGCATCGCGTCGAAGCGGCTCGCCGAGTGGGTCTCGCGCCAGGCATGCCCCGTCGTCACCGTGGGCCCTGGAGACCCCCGCAACGACCCGCACCACCGTGCGCACGAGGCGACCGCGGGACCCGCGACGCTCGCGCCGGGCCGCGCGCTCGCACCGCATGCGGGCTGGGCGCGCGCGCTGCGGACGGCCGAGCGCGCCGCCGCCCGCGCGCTCGACGCCGAGCGCGCGCTGAGCGAGCCCGCGGCCATCGCGTCCGCGCTGGATGCGGCGTCATCCGTGCGACGCGGGACCGTGTTCCTCGGCTCGTCGATGCCCGTGCGGGACGCCGACTTCCTGGCGATCGCGCCGCCCGCGGGATGGTCGGCGGGCGCGAACCGCGGCGCGAGCGGGATCGACGGCCTGGTGTCGACCGCGGCCGGCCACGCGGCGGCAACGGGCCGGCCGGTGCTCGCGTTCGTCGGTGACGTGAGCGCGCTGCACGACCTCAACGGGCTTCAGCTGGCCTCGCAGGTCGAGTCGCCGCTGGTGGTGGTCGTCCTGAACAACGACGGCGGCGGCATCTTCCGGTACCTGCCGATCGCGAGGCACGCCGACGTGTTCGAGCGGCTCTTCGCGACGCCGCACGGACGTTCGTTCGCCGCGTTCGCGAGGGCGTTCGGACTGCCGTCCGAGTCGCCCCGATCGCGCGAGGCGCTGCGGGCCGCGGTGACGCGCGCGATGCGAAGGGGCGGCGCGACGCTCATCGAGGTCACGTGCACGCGCGAGGCGAGCGAGGCGGCGCGCGCGCGCGCCGTGTCCGCGGCGGACGCGGCGCTGAGGCGGGCGTTCGCGTGACCGCGGGGGTGCGCCGGGTCACGCTGGTGCACGGGTTCCTCGGGTCGCCCGCGGACTGGGACGGCGTGGTGCGGGCGCTCGGTGCGGGCGTCGACGCGGACCCCGCCCCCCTAAGGGAACTCGGGTGCGAATCGGTGGACCAGGCCGCCCGCGCGCTGGCGACGAGGGTCGCGGCGTTCGGTTCCGGCGTGCTGGTCGGGTACTCGCTCGGCGGGCGCATCGCGCTCGCGGCCATGGAGCACCTCCCGGCGCACGTGCCGCTCGTGCTGCTCTCGACGGGTCCCGGGGTCGAGGACGAGGCGCAGCGCGCGGCGCGCGCCGCCGAGGACGACGCGCGCGCCGAGGCGATCCGCCGCGACGGGCTCGCGGCCTTCGTCGACGCGTGGTACCGGATGCCGATGTTCGCGGCGCTGCGCGCATCGCCGGGGTTCGACCGCGTCCGTGCGCGTCGCGCGTCGGGCGACGGCGAGTTCTGGGCGCAATGCGTCGCCGGGTGCTCGCCGGGGCGATCGACACCGCGATGGGACCTGCTCGTGGGGCTCGCTCCGGGCTCCGCGTTCGCGGTCGGCACCGAGGACGACCGCTATGCTCCGAGCGCCGATCGCGCCGGTCGCACCGCGCCGGGCCTGCGCATCGAGCGGATCTCGGGCGCGGGCCATGCGCTGCCCATCGAGGCGCCGGCCGCGTGCGCCGCGATCGTCGAGCACGCACTCCGAACACGACCATGACCACCAAGACCCCCGCGGCCAAGCCGACCACCGAGACCACGGAACGCATCCGCCCCGCCCTCGAATGGCGCGACGCCGGGAAGGCGTTCGGGGAGGTCCGCTACCACAAGGCGGAGGGAATCGCCAAGATCACGATCAACCGCCCCGAGGTGCGCAACGCGTTCACGCCGCGCACGGTCGAGGAGATGCGCGCGGCGCTGCTCGACGCGAGGCAGGACCAGGGCGTGGGCGTCGTGATCCTCGCCGGCGAGGGAGAGCGCGCGTTCTGCGCCGGCGGCGACCAGCGCATCCGCGGCCACTCGGGCTACCGCTCCGAGGGCGGCACGGAGATGCTGAACGTGCTCGAGCTCCAGCGCGAGATCCGCACCTGCCCGAAGCCCGTCGTGGCCATGGTGGCCGGCTGGGCCATCGGCGGCGGGCACGTGCTCCACATGATGTGCGACCTCACCATCGCGGCGTCGAACGCGCGGTTCGGGCAGGTCGGCCCGCGCATGGGCAGCTTCGACGGCGGCTACGGCGCCAGCTACATGGCCCGGATCATCGGCCAGAAGCGCGCACGCGAGATGTGGTTCCTCTGCCGCAGCTACTCGGCGGAGGAGGCGCGCGACATGGGGCTCGTGAACACGGTGGTCGGCGTCGCCGAGCTCGAGGAGGTCACGGTGCAGTGGTGCCGCGAGATGCTCGCGAACTCGCCGACCGCGATCCGCGCGCTGAAGGC
>CAYSFS010000028.1:0-4778 GCA_964430235.1 uncultured Chitinophaga sp.
ACCACCACGAGGCGCGTGCGCGGGGTGATCGCGCCCGCGATCGCGTCGACGACGGCGCCGGCGCCCGTGATCGGCAGGTCCAAGGCCACCTCGACGTAGCGCCCGTCGCAGTCGCGCGCACGACGGCGCATCGCGTTGCGCACGGCGTTGTAGACGTGGCTCGTCGCGAGGAGTTCGTCGCCGGGGCCGAGCCGCGTGGAATGAAGGACCGCGTTCACGCCTTCGGTGGCGTTGGTCACGAAGCCGAACGAGTCCGGGGACATGCCGAGGAACGCGCCGACGCGCTCGCGCGCGGGCGCAAGCAACGCGCGCCACCGACGGCCGAGCATCTCGATGGGCCGCGCCTCGATCCGGTCCTGCATCGCGATGTGCTGCTGGCGCACCGAGCGCATCACGGCGCCGTAGCTGCCGTGGTTCAGGAACGTGATGCCCGGCTCAAGAAGCCAACGGGACCGCTCCGAACGCGGCAGGGGCGACGGCGGGAACGGCACGGAGGCAGGCCCGAACGGCATGCCCGGAACCATACCGGGACGCCTGCCCATAAAAAGTGCAGGCGGAAGCGCCGGATTGCCGTTGATTCGGAGTCCGTTCGCGCTAACATTTCCCGTACGGATTCTGCAGGGACGCAAGGACCCCTGCCGAAGACCGAACAAGCACCGCACGAAACGCCCGGCACGACGCCCGGCCGCAACCCCACGAGACCCACCATGAAGCTCCTTGCCAACCTCCGCAGCCTGCTCGCTCCCGCCTCCGAACCACTCGTGGTGCTCGGCCCCGGCGGCGACTTCACCGACCACCTCGTCGAGCGCAACGGCGTGCTCCGCCTCGAACGCCCCGATCGACCGCACGTCGAGGGCCACACCCTGCAGGAAGTCCCTGCCCCCCGCTGCCGCCGCCATCGCCTCAACCGATTCCTCGCCGACACGGCCGAAGCCCCGGCACGTACGTCGGCCCGCACCGAACCCCGGACCCACCGCCATGAACCTGACGCCGAAGCAACTGCGAATCTTCGAGTTCATCCGCTCGCACCGCGCCACGAAGGGCTTCTCGCCCACGATGCAGGAGATCGCCGACACGCTCGGCGTGACCAAGGTGACGGTGTTCGAGCACGTCGAGGCGCTCGTGCGCAAGGGCGCGCTGGTGCGCGACCCGAACAAGAGTCGCTCTTTGTCGATTGCCGATGACGCGCAGCTGCCGAACGAATCGGCCGATGGCCAGGTCGAGTCCGACGGCCCGATCCCGATGCCGCTGCAATTCCCGCTGGTGGGACGGATCGCGGCGGGCCGCCCCATCGAGAAGTGCGCGCAGGACGAGACGCTGCGCCTCGAGGAGCTCTTCGGCCCGCGGCGCGGGCAGACGTCGCCCATGTTCGCGCTGCAGGTCGACGGTTGGTCGATGCGCGACGAGGGCATCTTCGACGGCGACTACGTGATCGTCGAGCGGCGCCAGACCGCCCGCAACGGCGAGCGCGTGGTGGCCCTGCTTCCGGACGGCGAGACCACGCTCAAGACGTTCTTCAAGGAGCGTGACGGCCGCATCCGGCTGCAGCCCGCGAACCCGGAGTTCGAGCCGATCATCGTCGATCGCTGCGAGATCCAGGGGGTCGTGGTCGGCGTGATGCGCAGGTACTGACCGCGCGTCAGTGCCCTGCCCGGCCGGCGTCCGAGACGAGGCTCCGCACGAGCTCGACGGCCGCGTCCTCGGGCGAGGCTCCGTCCCCCATCGCCTCGCGCATGCGGCGGACGATGGCGCTTCCCACGATCGCGCCGTCGGCGTGTGCCGCCACGGCCCTCACGTGCTCGGGGGTGGAGATCCCGAAGCCCGCGGCGATCGGCAGGTCGGTGTGCCGACGGATGCGCTCCACGATCGGCCGGACGTCGGGCGCCTCCGCGCGCTCGCCGGTGATGCCGAGCCGGGCGAGCGCGTAGACGAAGCCCGAGCACAGCGACGTGATGCGCGCGATGCGTTCGTCGCCGGACGTCGGCGAGACCAGCAGCGTGAGCGCGAGGCCGGCCGCGTCGCAGGCCGCGCGCAGGGCGGGTGCGTCCTCAAGGTCGATGTCCGGCACGATGAGCCCGTCGAACCCCGCGGCCGCCGCGTCGCGGGCGAAGCGTTCGGGACCGATGCGGTCGACGATCGACACGCTGACCATCGCGACCACGGGGCACGTCACCTGCGCGCGCACGGCGCGCAGGGCGTCGAACACGCCCGCCGGAGTGCAGCCGGCGACCAGCGCCTCGTGCATCGATTCCGCGATGACGGGCCCGTCGGCGATCGGGTCACTGAAGGGAATGCCCACCTCGATGGCGGCCGCCCCTGCCTGCGCCAGGCGCGGCAGCAGCGCGCGCGTCGAGTCGAGGGAGGGGAACCCGCCGGTGACGAAGGGGAGGACGTTGGCCCCCGACCGATGCCCGGGCGCGAGCAATGCCGAGCGAAGCGTGCGGGCGGGCGTTTCCAGGGCCATCGAGGAATCGTAAGCAACGGAGAGGACCGATTCGGGTCGCACTATGCTTGCGGCCCCGGCCCCGTAGCTCAGCGGCCCAGAGCAGTCGACTCATAATCGATACGACCTCGGTTCGAATCCGAGCGGGGCTACTGCAAACGCGCTGAATCCGCCGCCGGGCGCGGGCGAACGCGCTCCGGGATGGGTTTCCCCGCCGAGTCCTCGACGTCGTCCGACCCCATGCGATGGGCGCGACGGTGGCTGCTCGCGGCCGGCCTCTACAACCTTGCCTGGGGCGCCGCCGTCGTCGTCCTGCCCGACCTGCCGCTCTCGCTCTTCGGGGTCGAGCCGCTGGTGGGCACCGGACGCGCCATATGGCAGTGCCTGGGCATGGTGATCGGCGTCTACGGGATCGGCTACCTCTGCGCGAGCCTCGACCCGGTCCGCCACTGGCCCATCGTCCTGGTCGGCTTCCTCGGGAAGATCTTCGGGCCCGTCGGGTTCGTGTGGTGCGCCGCCCACGGCGAGATCGACTGGCGCTTCGGGCTCACCATCCCCACGAACGACCTGCTGTGGTGGATCCCGTTCTTCCTGATGCTGCGCGCCTCGTGGATGCATGCCGTCCACGGGGACGGCGAGGTGCGCTCGGTGGGTTCGGCGCTCTGCATCGCGCGGGACCAGTCGGGCCGCACGCTGTCGAACATGAGCCAGGAACGACCCGTGCTCCTCGTCGCGGTGCGGCACTTCGGGTGCACCTTCTGCCGCGAGGACCTGTCCGAGCTGGCCCGCCACCGCGCCGGACTCGAGCGCGACGGCACGCGCGTCGCGGTGCTGCACCGCGGAACGCACGCGGAGGCCGAGCGCTACCTCGCGGCCGCGGGCATCGCGGACATGCCCGCCTTCGCCGACCCGGACGGGTCGATCGCGCGCGCCCTCGGGCTGCGTCACGGGACCTTCCTCGAGCTCCTCGGGCCCCGCAACTGGTTCCGGGCCACCCGGTCGCTCCTGCGCGGCCACGGGGTGGGCTTCCCCGTCGGCGACCCCTTCTTCCTGCCCGGGGCGTTCCTGGTGGCGGGCGGCAGGGTCCGAAAGCACGTTCTCGGCGACTTCGCGGGCGCACAGATCGACCTCCAGGCACTTGCCTGCGAGGCGCCCCTTGCCGACGGCGCCCAGGCCGCGCATACTTGAGGGCCGTGCCGGCCTGCCACGCCCATCCCGACCGAGACCCCGCACACCCGGCTGCCCCCGCGGGCCGGGGACGCATCGCGTCGGCCATGGCCGCGGTCGCCGCGCTCCTGCTGTCGATCGCGACGCTCGCGTCCGCGCCGGGCCATCACGCCGCGGCGCGCGCCACCTGCGTGCTCCTGACCTGCGCCGATGCCGCGCCGCAGCATGAGGCCGGCCCGTGCCGTGAGGCGGCCCGCCGCCGCGCGTCGGTCCGCTCGGACCGTGCCCCGCATGCACCCGCGAGCGCCCTGCTCGCCCGCCGGGCCGCCGTGCTCGTGCGCCACACGTCGATGCCTCCGCCCGCCCGGGCGTGAGCCGCGTCGACGTTCCCCCACCCGAATCGCCATCCGCGCAGGCCGACGTTCGCCGCGTCGCCTGCATCCATCGAACACCCCCCAGGCCCCACGGGCCCGAAAGCACCCCATGTCCAGCAACCAGCTCCTCAAGGGCATCCCGATCCTCGACTGGATCGTCCGCAGCACCCTCGGCACGCAGAACCAGCGCATGGTCAAGCGCTACCTCAAGCAGGTGGAGCTCGTCAGCCGCCGCGAGGCCGAGATGCGCGCCCTCACCGATGCGCAGCTCATGGCCAAGACCGCCGAGTTCCGCGAGCGCATCGCCAAGGGCGAGAAGCCCTTCGACCTGCGCCCGGAGATCTTCGCCGCCGCGCGCGAGGCCATGGACCGCGCCGTGGGCATCCGGAACATCTTCAATCCGGCGCTCCCCGAGGACCAGCGCTTCGACCCCGCGCGCCTGCCCGCGGCCGCGCGCGCCCTCTACGACGAGGCCGCCGCGCGCATCGCCGCCACGCCCGCGGCCGAGCCCGTCGGGCCGTTCGCCGGCTGCACCGAGCCCGTCCCGAGCTGGGTGTTCGTGGACCTCGACCCGGCGCTCTACCAGGCCGTCCGCGAGCTGTACCCCGAGAGCCGCCCGCCCTTCCGTGCGCGCCCCTTCGACGTCCAGATCATCGGCGGCGTGGTGCTCAGCGAGGGCCAGATCGCCGAGATGAAGACCGGCGAGGGCAAGACCATCGTCGGGCCGCTGGCGTGCTACCTGGCCTGCCTCGAGAGGATGCAGGTCCACGTCGTGACCGTGAACGACTACCTGG
>CAYSFS010000028.1:4788-20548 GCA_964430235.1 uncultured Chitinophaga sp.
AGCGCGACCGCGACTGGACGTTCCCGTTCTACCGCGCGCTGGGCCTCACCGTGGGCGCCATCCACCCGATGCACATGCAGTCGCACGAGGAGAAGCGCGCCGCGTACTCCTGCGACGTGGTCTACGGCACCACCGCCGAGTTCGGGTTCGACTACCTGCGCGACAACATGAAGACGCGTCCCGAGGACCAGGTCCAGCGCCGCCGCGACTTCGCGATCGTCGACGAGGTGGACTCGATCCTCATCGACGAGGCGCGCACGCCGCTCATCATCAGCGGGCTCGCGCACGCGTCGAAGCCGCGCTACGACCTGGCCGACCGGCTGGCGAAGGTGCTCGTCGAGCGCCAGCGGCCGTGGGACGAGGCCGACGAGGCCGTGAAGGCCTGCAAGGCCCGGTGCGCGGGCCTCGAGGGGGACATCCGCAGCGTGCGCGACAAGGCCGCCGTCCCGCGGCTGCGCGAGGAGCTGAAGGCCGCGCAGGCCGAGCTCAAGGGGCTCGAGAAGTCGCGCGACCGCTTCCAGCAGCTCTACGAGGTGGAGCTCGACAAGAAGCGCGCCACGCTCACCAACGACGGCATCGCCGAGGCGCAGCGCGAGGCGAAGATCGGCAGCTTCTACGTCGGCGAGAACGTGGACATGCCGCACCTCCTGGAGCAGGCCGTGCGCGCGCACACCGTCTACGTGCGCGACCGCGACTACGTGATCGCCCCCGACGAGCACGGCCAGCCCGGCGTCGTGATCGTCGACCAGAACACCGGCCGCAAGATGGTCGGCCGGCAGTGGTCCGACGGCCTGCACCAGGCGGTCGAGGCGAAGGAAGGCGTCCCCATCAAGGAGGAGACGCAGACCATGGCCACGATCACCATCCAGAACTACTTCAAGCTGTACAAGCGCCTCGCGGGCATGACCGGCACCGCCGACACCGAGGCCACCGAGTTCCACGAGATCTACCGGCTCGGCGTCGTCAGCATCCCCACCAACCGCCCCGTGGTGCGCACCGACCGCAACGACCTCGTGTTCCTCTCGCAGAAGGACAAGTGGCCGGCCATCGTCGACGAGATCAAGCGCTTCCACGACGCCGGCCGGCCGGTGCTGGTGGGAACCACCAGCGTCGAGAAGAGCGAGATGCTCAGCCGGCTGCTGAAGCAGAAGCACGGCATCCCGCACGAGGTGCTCAACGCCAAGCAGCACGAGCGCGAGGCCGAGATCGTCGCGGGGGCCGGCAGGCTCGGCGCGGTGATGATCGCCACCAACATGGCCGGCCGCGGCACCGACATCAAGCTCGGCAAGTGCGACCCGGCCATGCTCGTCGAGCACTGGAAGCGGCGCGACCTCTGCCCCAAGGAGGCCGACGCCTCGTGGGGCGAGGAACGGGTGCTCAAGGCGATGCACCGCCACATGGCGAAGCGGATGCTCCGGCGCGACGGCCGGCCGCTGCCGCCCGCCGAGATCGACGCCATGGGCGACGACGACGTGCGCCTGGCGCTCCTGCGCCACTGGACGCTCGAGGCCGTGCCCGGGCTCTCGGAGCAGAAGGTGATGTCGGCGCCGGCCGCGGACCTCGAGGACACCCTGGACTCGGCCGGCAACTTCATGATGCACCGGCTGCGCTTCCACCCGTCGGTGGAGGAGATGGGCGGCCTGCACATCATCGGCACCGAGCGCCACGAGAGCCGCCGCATCGACAACCAGCTGCGCGGCCGCTCCGGCCGCCAGGGCGATCGCGGCTCGAGCCGGTTCTTCCTCGCCCTCGACGACGACCTGATGCGCATCTTCGCGGGCAAGACCACGCTCGCGGTGCTGTCGAAGGTGGGCATGAAGGAGGGCGACGCCATCGAGGCGGGGATGCTCACCCGAAGCATCGAGAAGGCGCAGCGCAAGGTCGAGGAGCGCAACTTCCAGATGCGCAAGACCATCCTCGAGTACGACGAGCCGATGGAGTACCAGCGTCGCACCTTCTACGGGCTCCGCCAGCCGGTGCTCGAGCACCGGGACGTGCGGAAGATCGCGCTGCAGTACCTCGAGGAGTCCTCGATGGACGCGGCGACGCGGCACCTCGGGCCCGACTACGTGGCCAAGGAGATCGCCGAGTGGGTGCGCCAGCGCTACAACGTGTCGCTCGACCCGCATCGGTTCGTCGGGCGCGATGCGGACAAGGTGAAGCGGATGATCGACATCGAGACCCTCGAGGAGGCCTCGATCACCATCGGCAACACCGTGGGCGAGTACATGGACGCCGAGGTCGACCCGTCGGAGTGGCACGTCGAGGAGCTGCAGGCCTGGGCGCGCACGAACTTCGAGGCGGAGCTGCCCAAGGAGCTGGTGCTCGCCGGCGATCCCGAGCCGGTGAAGCGGCTGATCGAGGCCGCCGCGGCGGCGAAGTTCGCGCGGATCGACAACGCGCCCGTCGAGGCGTTCATGGTGCGCAACTACGGCGCGGACGAGCTGGCCCGATGGGCCACCGCGAAGTTCGGGGCCGAGGTGAGCGCCGACGCGTTCCGCGGGTGCAAGACGCCCGAGGAGGCCGGCGAGCGCCTGGCGGCGCGGGCACGCGAGGTCTTCCACGAGCGCGAGCTGCGGTATCCGATCGAGTTCGTGATGGAGCACACGTCCGCCCGCCTGGCGCAGGCGCAGCAGGACTCGGAGAACGGGCCGGCCATGGGCCAGGCCGCGCTCCGCGAGTTCTGCCTGTGGGCGAAGGCGCGGTACGGGCTCGACTGGAGCCCCGACGCCCTCCCCTCGCAGAACCCGGCGGACCTGGCGAAGCTGCTCCTGGACGCCGCGCGCACGGTGGACGACGCGGCGATCGAGCGCCGCGCCGCCGCGTGCCTGGCGGCGGGCACCGGGGTCGACCAGGTCGCGGCGTGGTTCGAGCGCGAGTGCATGCTGCTCCTCGGGGAGTTCGAGCGCGAGCAGTGCGCGGCCGACCCGCAGGCCTTCGTGCGCCGGCGGCTGCGGTCGTTCATGCGGCAGGAGCTCGAGCAGTTCGAGCGCTGGGTGCTCCTGCAGATCTACGACGAGGCGTGGAAGAACAACCTCCACGCCATGGACCAGCTGCGCGACTCGATCGGGTTCCGCGGCATCGCGCAGAAGGACCCGCGCATCGAGTTCAAGCGCGGCGCGGCCGAGGCCTTCAACGAGATGCTCGAGCAGGTGCGCGAGCGCGCCAGCGACATCCTGCTGAAGGGTCGGTTCCAGCCGCAGGTGCGGCAGGCGCCGCGGGCCGCCGTGCCGGGTGCGGGAGTCGGGGTGCTCGCCGCCGATGATGCGCCCCCGAGCGCCGACCAGCAGGCCCAGATCGACCAGGCCGACCGCGCCGGGACGGGCGGGGCCGAGCCGAAGAAGGAGCTCTCCGAGAAGGCCATGAAGGCCGTGGGTCGCAACGAGCCATGCCCCTGCGGCAGCGGCAAGAAGTACAAGTCCTGCCACGGCGCCCCGCAATGAACCCCGTGCGGGGCGCGGGCGGCCCGCACGCCGCGCGCGCCCCGCACGGTCCGGCGAAGTTGCTATGATTTCCCGCTCGACCGCGCGCCTCGGTAGCTCAGCTGGTAGAGCAGCTGACTCTTAATCAGCGGGTCCAAGGTTCGAATCCTTGCCGAGGCACTGCACACGCCCCGTCCCTTGCGGACGGGGCGTGGTCGTTCCGGGGCATGCGCTCAGGCCGTCATGGGCGCACCAGCGCCTGCACCAAGGGGATGCCCGCAAGCGTGAGCATCGCCACGATCAGCAGCACCACGACCAGCGTCCGCCAGCGCCGGGCGAAGAACCCGCGGGCCGGCCGCGGCGCGTCGCCGCCGAGGAACGCGTAGCACTTCGGGCACACGTCGGCCTCGCTCCAGACGGCGGCCCCGCAATCGGGGCAACGGGCGTCGGCCACCGGGGAATCCTCCCCGAAGCGGTCGAGGTCGTCGTCGGAAGGGCCTTCGTCAGGGTCGGCACGGCGCGGCACGGCACGAGCCTACCGCCGGGGCGCGCCTATCCTGCGCCCATGCCTCCGCTCGAAAGCACCATGCGCATGAAGACGGGTTCGCCCTGCCCGGCGTTCGTCCTGCCCGACGTCGTCACGGGCCGCCGGTTCGGCCCCGCGGACTTCGCGGGGAAGCCGCTCCTGGTGGCGTTCATCTGCAACCACTGCCCGTTCGTGAAGCACATCCGCGCCGAGCTCGCGGCCCTGAGCCGCGACGCCGAGGCGCGCGGGTGGGCGTGCGTGTTCGTCTGCTCGAACGACCCCGTGAAGCATCCGACCGACGCCCCCGACGCGATGAAGCTCGAGGCCGCGGACGCCGGCTACCGGTGCCCCTACCTGCATGACGCCACGCAGGACGTCGCGCGGCGGTTCGATGCCGCGTGCACGCCGGACTTCTTCCTCTTCGACGCCGCCCACCGGCTGGCCTACGCGGGGCAGCTCGACGACAGCCGGCCTGGCAACGGCGTTCCCGTGACGGGTGCCAGCCTGCGCGCGGCGATCGACGCGGTGCTGGCCGGCCGCCCGGTGCCCGGCCCGCAGAAGCCGAGCATCGGCTGCTCCATCAAGTGGAAGGCCTGAAAACGGCCGCCCTTGCGCGCCCGGTCGGATTCGCTATCATTTCCCGTCCGCACGCGGCCTTCCCGGCCCCGTGAGGGCCCGAAGGGGCGGTAGCTCAATTGGTTAGAGTACCGGCTTGTCACGCCGGTGGTTGCGGGTTCGATTCCCGTCCGCCTCGCTTCGCGACCCTGCCCGAACTCGGGCAGGGTCGGTCGCTTTTGGGTTCACGCCTCCGCCCACGTCGCCCCCCGTCCGGTGCTCACCTCGAGCGGGACGCGCAGGTCCATGGCGTGGGCCATGCGGTCGCGGACGAAGGCGTCCAGCGCATCGGCACCCGGCGCGGCGACCTCGAAGACCAGCTCATCGTGGATCTGGAGCAGCATGCGCGCCCCGGGCACGGCGGCGGGCAGGTCGCGGTGGATGGCGAGCATCGCGAGCTTGATGAGGTCCGCCGCGCTCCCCTGCACCACCGTGTTGATCGCGATGCGCTCGCCGAGCGCGCGCTCGGCCGGGTTGCGGCTGTGCACCTGCGGAACCGGGCGCCGGCGGCCGAGGATGGTCGCGACGAAGCCCTGGTCGCGCGCCTCCTGCACGCACCGCTGCAGGAACGCGTCGATCCGCGCGAACCGGCGCTTGTAGTCCTCGATGATCTGGCGCGCGCGCTCGTTCGACGTGCCGCCCCCGAGCCGCCGCGCGAGCCCCCACGGCGTGATGCCGTAGATGATGCCGAAGTTCACCATCTTCGCGGCGCTCCGCTGCTCGTCCGTGACGTCCGCCGCGGCCACGCCGCAGACCTCGGCGGCCACCGCGCGGTGGATGTCGGCGCCCGAGCGGAACGCGGCGATCAGGTTCGGGTCCTCGGAGAGGTGCGCGAGCACGCGGAGCTCGATCTGCGAGTAGTCGGCCGAGAGCAGCACGTGCCCAGGCTCGGCGACGAACGCGCGGCGGATCTCGCGCCCGACCTCGGTGCGGATCGGGATGTTCTGGAGGTTCGGGTCGCTCGAACTCAGCCGCCCCGTCGCAGTCACCGTCTGGTGGAAGCTCGCGTGGATGCGCCCCGTGGCCGGGTCGATCGCCTCGCGCAGCGCGACGAGGTACGTGCCCACGAGCTTGCTGAGCTGCCGGTAGGCCAGGATCTGCGACGGGATGGGCGAGTCGACGTCCGGGTCCTGCGCCAGGCGCTCGAGCACCTCGACGTCGGTCGACGCGCCCGTCTTCGTGCGCTTCACCACCTTGAGCCCCAGGCCCGGGAGCGGCGCGTCGGGCGCGTTGAAGAGCGCCTCGGCGAGCTGCTTCGGCGAATCGACGTTGAAGGGGTGCGGGGCGGCGGCCTCGATCTCCTCCTTGATGCGCGCGATGCGCGCCTCGAGCGCGCGGCGCTGCCCCTCGAGCTCGTCCGGGTCGACGCGGATCCCGTTGAACTCGAGCTCGGCGAGCACCTCGACGAGCGGCACCTCGACCGACCGGTACAGGTTCCCGAGGCCCGCCGCGTCGACCTGCGCCTCGAGCGCCGCGGAAAGCCGCAGCGCGACGTCGGCGTCCTCGGCCGCGTACGGGCCCGCGAGGGCGAGGGGCGCCTCGTCGAACCGGCGCTGGTGACGCCCGATCCCGATGAGGTCGGTGATGGGGATCGTGCGATGCCCGAGCACCGCCTCGGCCAAGGCGTCCATGCGGTGCGTGCCGCGCGTGGCGTCGACCACGTAGCTCGCCACCATGCTGTCGCCGGCGAGCCCGCGCACGCGCACGCCCGCCGCGCGCAGCGCCACGAGGTCGAACTTCGCGTTGTGCGCGGTCTTGCGGACGGTCGCGTCCTCGAGGAGCGGGCGCACGCGCGCGATCACCGCGGACTCGTCGAGGTGGGACTCCGGCTCGGGGCTGCGAATGGGCACGTACGCGGCGCGCCCCGGCTCGTGGGCCAGGCTGATGCCGCAGAGCTTCGCGGACACCGGGCTGAGCGAGGTGGTCTCCACGTCGAAGGCAAGCATCGCGCCCGCGGCGCAGGCGGCGCGGGCGGCCGCCACCCACGCGTCCAGCTCGTCGGCCGTGCGCAGCAGGCGGTAGTCGCCGCGCGCGAAGGCCTGCATCGCGGGACCGTCCGAGGGGGCCGCGGAGGGCGCCTCGTCGGGCGCGGGGTTGAAGAGGTCGAACTCGGCGGGCGCGGCCGGCGCGACGCGTGGGGGCACGGATTTCCCGGGAGCACCGGATGCGGGCGCCCCCGCCGGGGTCCCCGCCCCGCCCTTGGGCGGCGCGTTCGCGCCGAGCCACGCGCGCATGTCCGACTGGTGGCGGTTGAAGCCGAGCGCGTGCAGCTCGTCCATCAGGGCGCCCGCCTGCGCACGGCCCGGCTCGACGCGCGCCGACTCGAGGTCGAACGCCACCTCGACGTCGTCCTTCAGCGCCACCAGGCTCCTGGAGAGCGGCAGCACCGAGCGCTGGGCGGCGATGGCCTCGCCGGTCTTGCCCTTGACCTTGTCGAGGTTCGCAAGCAGCGCGTCGAGCGAGCCGAACTCGCCGATCAGCTTCGCCGCGGTCTTGATGCCGATGCCCTTCACCCCCGGCACGTTGTCGACCGGGTCGCCCATGAGGGCCAGCATGTCGACCACCTGCGAGGGGCGCACGCCCTTGGACTCGAAGAGCTGCTCGACGCCGAGCACCGCGTCCGACTGCGGGTCGAAGAGGTGCACCTTCTCGTCGACGAGCTGCCCGAGGTCCTTGTCCCGGCTCACGATGCGGACCTCGAGCTCCGGGCGCTCGCGGCGCATGCGGCGCACCACGGTGGCGATGGTGTCGTCGGCCTCGACGCCCTTGACCGCGAGCACCGGGATCCCCATCTGCCCCAGCAGCGCGACGCAGCGGTCGACCTGCGGGTCCATGTCCTCCGGGGGCGGCTTCCGGTGCGCCTTGTACTCGGGGTAGATCCGCGAACGGAACGTGCCCTGGTCGCCGGACGCGTCGATCACGACGGCGAGGAAGTCGGGCCGGTCCTGGCGCAGCACCTTGAGGATCATGCCCAGGAACCCGAACGTCATGTTCGTGGGCTCGTCCGTCACCGGGCTCTTCATGCCCGGCCGGATCGCGTGGTACGCGCGGAAGAACTGCGCGTGGCCGTCGACGAGGTAGAGGGTCGGCATGGGCGCGGGTTCCGGGGCGCGGGTCAGTCGGGCCCGTGGAGCTCCTCGAGCCGGGCCACGTACGCGGCGCCCGGCACGACCGACCGGCGCGCCATCACGGTGCGCGCGACGTCCATGAACTTGCGCACGAGGAACCGGCGCTCGCCGTCGTCGGTGACCCACGCGAACGGCGCCACCGCGCCCGAGATCGCGCGGCCGGCGGCCCACATGGCGCCGGTGCCGACGGAGCTCCCGGTCATGATGCGCGTGCCGATGGCGAGCTTCGCGTGGTCGCCGAGGACGCACCCCATGAACTGGCGGCCCGTGCGCTCGAGCGCGCCCTCGGGGCGCAGGCGCATGACCACCTCGCCGTAGGTGTTCAGGAGGTTCGAGTTCACCGTCCCCGCGCCGAGGTTCACCCACTCGCCGACCAACGCATCGCCGAGGTGGCCGTCGTGCGCCTTGTTCGAGCAGGCCTGGAAGATGACCGAGCCCACCTCGCCCGCGACGCGGCACTGCGGCCCGAACGCGGCGAACGGCTTCACGAGCGTGCGCTCGGCCACGATGCAGCGCGCACCGATGAACGCCGGGCCGTTGACGACGGTGCCGTGGCGCACCTCGGCGTGGGCGTCGACGAACACCGGTCCCTGGGTGCAGTCAAACACCACGCCGACGCCGACCTTGGCGGTCGGGTGCACGTGGAGCGCGTGGTCGCCCGTGCGCGCGGCATGCGCGGGCACGGATTCGAGCCACGCGGCGTGCCAGCCGTCGACGGCGAGCGCGACGTCGCCCGCGATCGCGGCGCCGAAGCGCGCACCATCGAGGAGGTGCCACGGGCGCGACCAGGCGAAGAGGTCCGAGGGGATCGCGGTGAGCGTCGCCGCGAACTCCGCGAGGCGTCCCTCGGCCACGGCGCGCACCGCGGCACCCGAGCCGCCCGCGTGCGGGCGAAGGGCGAGCACCGCGCCGCCCGAGGCGACCAGCGCGCAACCCGGGGCGAGCGACTCGACGGCGACGCGCACGGAGCCCGTGAGGGGCGCGTGCAGCCGGCCGTTGACGAGGACCGCGCCCTCGGCCGTGCCGTTGGCGGGAAGTCCCAGGCGCTCGGCGGCCAGCGCGGCGCGCGCGGCGGGAACGGCGACCTCGGGCACGGCGCCCGCGAGCGCGCAGCGCTCGAGGACGGAGAGCCCGCCGGCGCGCTGCTCGAAGCTCGCGCGCAGGTCCGAGAGCGGGCCGAGATCGGCCAGTCCGTCGTCGAAGGGCACGAAGTGCGTCGGCATGGGTTCAGCGTAGTCCGCGCCGCGGGCATGCGGTGGGCGCGCGGTGCACAGGGCCGCTCGCCGTCACGGGTCGCGCCCGACGCGGACGCCCGGCGCGAAGCGCGGGCCCGCGGTGGCGAAGTCCCACGCGCCCAGGCTGGCGTGCAGCCAACGGGCCGGCAGGAGCGCGACCAGCGCCGTGTAGAGGGCCGAGAGCAGGTCGGCGCCGATGGCGGCCGCGCCGCTGCCGGCACCCCAGAGCGGCGCCGGATCGGCGTAGGCCGCGCGGATGCCGGCAATGGCCACGAATGCCACGGCGCCGGCCGCCGCGCACGTCCCGGCGGCCAGGGCCACGGTGAACGTGTTGCGCCGATACAGGATGCCGCGCAGCTCGAGGATGGCCCACGCACCCGCCAGGCACGAAAGCGCATGCGGCCCGAACACGGGGACGGCCACGGGCACCGCGCCGGTCGCGGCGAGCGCCGGATGCGCGGCGTCGAGCCACAGGCCCGTGACGAGCGCCGCGCCCAGGGCCGAGGCGCGCGAGGCGTACATCGCGACGAAGGCGAGCAACGTCGGCCAGAGCCGCGGCGCGCAGCCGTTGACTGCGAGCACCTGCATCACGGTCATGTCCATGGAGAGCGCCAACGCCATCGCGGGAGCGAAGATCCACCACCTCATGGCGGCGCCCCCTGCCCGGCTGCCACCTTGACGATCACGCGCCCGACGCGCGCGGGCTCGGTCTCCATCCGGACGTCGATGCGGGTCCGGAGCGGGTTGGCGTCGAGCTTCCCGACGCGCTCGACCACGCCCACGCGCATGCCCTGCGCCGAGGGCTTCCACGCGGCGTCCGAGAGGAGCACCGGGTCGCCCGGTCGCACCGCGGCGTCCGACTCGAGTTCCCCGACGAGCCGGCCGTTGCCGGCCGGCACCAGCTGCACGAACACGCCCGCCGGGATCGGCGCCCCCGCAGGCGGGCTCGGCTGCGCGATGGCGTCGATCCGTCCCGCCCGACGGTCATCCAGGGGAACCACCAACGACCGGTCGCCCGCGCCGCCCGCGGCGACGATCCCGAGCAGTCGGTTGCCGCCCACCACCACCGGGTCGCCGGGCTGCACGCCCTGGTGACTGCCGGCGTCGATCGCAAAGAGCCCCGGAGGGCGGCCCGCGGAGCGTTCGACGACGGTGGCGGCAAGCGGCCGCCACCCGGAGTCGCGGGCCGGGCGGTAGGCGGCGATCTCGCCCAGCTCGGCCTCGAGCTGGCGCACCCTGAGGCGCGCCGCGTCGAGCTCGCCCTGTACGCGATCACGGTCCTCGAGCGACCGGCGAAGCTCGCCCGGAAGCCCGGGGTGCGGCTCGTCGGGCGCGCGCACGCGGTCGCGCGCGATGGCCAGGAGCGCCGTCACGGGCCAGAGCGGCGCCCACATGGCGGTCGCCAACGCGCCCGACCAGCCGGTGAACGATCGCTGCGGCAACGCCGACAGCAGCACCGCGCCGACCACGGCGCCGGACAGCAGGCGATGGCTCAGGGGAGGCGGCATGGGGACGCGCGTGCGCGCGGCGGCCGCCCGGCGCGCTCAGCCTCAGACGGCGTCGGCGTCGGACTCCAGGGTGTCCTTGAAGACGTCCAGGTTCTCGAGGTAGTTGGCCGTGCCGCGGGCGACGCACGTGAGCGGGTCGTCCGCGATCTTGACGTCCAGGCCCGTGGCCGCGTGCAGCACCTTGTCGATGCCGCGCAGCAGCGCTCCGCCGCCCGCGAGGGTGATGCCGTTGTCGACGAGGTCGGCCGCGAGCTCGGGCTTGGCGCGCTCGAGCACCCGCACCACCGCCTCGGCGATGAGGTTCACGGGCTCCGAGAGCGCCTCGCGGATCTCCTGGCTCGTGATCTCGACCTTGCGCGGCAGGCCGCTCTTCATGTCGCGGCCGCGCACGTCCATCTTCATCTCGGGCCCGGTGGGGGCCGCGGAGCCGATCTCGATCTTGATCTTCTCGGCGGTCTGCTCGCCGATCAGCAGGCCGTGCGCCCGCTTCATGTGGTTCACGATGGCGTCGTCGAAGTCGTCGCCGGCCACGCGCAGGCTGTCGAACTCGGCGATGGCGGCGAGCGAGATGATGGCGATCTCGCTGGTTCCGCCGCCGATGTCGACGATCATGCTCGCGGTGGGCTCGGCCACGGGAAGCGCCGCACCGATCGCGGCCGCCATCGGCTCGGCGATCAGGAACACGCGGCGCGCGCCGGCACGCTGCGCGCTCTCGAGCACGGCCTGCTTCTCGACGCTGGTGATGCCGCTGGGGATCGCGATGACGACGCGCGGCCCGAACATGCGGGCGCCCTTGCCGTTCACCTTCTTGATGAAGTAGCCGAGCATCGCCTCGGTGACGGCGAAGTCGCTGATGACGCCGTCCTTCAGGGGGCGGATGGCGCTGATGGAGCCGGGCGTCTTGCCCAGCATGTCCTTCGCGGCGAAGCCCACGGCGTCTCCGTCGTTCAGGACGATGTTGGTGCCCTTGCGGACCGCCACCACCGAGGGCTCGTTCAGCACGATGCCCTCGCCGCGGACGCACACCAGGGTGTTGCAGGTCCCCAGGTCGATCCCCATGTCGACGCTGAAGAGGCGCGAGAGCCAGTCGAACTCGAGAGCCAAGGCGGTGCTCCTTCCTGAAGCCGGTCGCCCGGAGCGGACTCCGCCGCGCCGGGGGGCCCGGAGGCCCATCGCGCGGAGGATAGCGAAAGCCGCCGTGCCGGGGTCGGCACGGCGGCGGGGGTTCGCGGTCGGGCGTCGGCCGTCAGCGGACGGACGCGGTGTCGAACGGGCCCTGCCCGGTCGCGTCCATGTTCATCATGGCCACGACCGTGGCGCCGAGGATGCCCATGAGGAGCGCGATCAGCAGCAGGCTGGTGTAGACGTTGAGCTGCGGCTTGGCGCGCTTGACGTCGGAGGCGGGTGCGGTGGTGGCCATGGGGCGTTCCTCGGTGGAGGGTGGTCCGTGCGGTCACTCGCCCTTGCGGGCGATGGCGCGGTGGCCGGCCTTGACCTCGCCGCGGGCGTCCACGTCCTCGAGCTCGACGACGCCGACCGAGCGGTTGACGTCGACCTGCACGATGCGGAGGTTCCCGACGAAGTTCGAGCCGTCGGCGAGGGTCATGACCCAGCCTTCCTTGACGCCGTCGCGGCTGCCCGCGTTGATCTCGGCGAGGGTGGCGTCGGGCTCGCGCTTCACGTCGATGACGGTGGCGCTGAGCGAGCGGTCGGCGACGACGGGCAGGCCCGCCTCGCGGGCGGCACCGGCGCGCGGCGCCATCGAGCCGTGGAGGGCCGCGTAGCGCTGCACGTCGGCCATCGCGCGCTCCTTGTCCTCGCTGACGCGCTGCAGCTGCTCCTGCAGCTGGCGGCGGGCGGCCACCTCGCTGTCGAGGTCGCCCTGCATGCGGGCGAGCGAGTCCTGCAGCTCCATGCGCGCCTTCTCGGCGGCGAGGTACTGCGTGCGGGCGTTCTCGATGTCCTGGCGCATCGCGTCGATGAGCTGCGACTGCGTCTTGTCGTTCGCGGTCATCTCGGCGGTCACGCCCTTGAGGAGCGCGTTGTCGAGGCGCGACTGCTCGAGCTCGGTCTCCTTCGAGGCGCGGAGCTCCTTCTCCTTGTCGGCCTCCATGCGGGCGGCGCGCAGCTGGGCCTCGAGGCCGGCGGTCTTCGCCTGCAGAGACGCGAGGCTCGCGTTGTACGCGTCCTTGGCGACCGCGCCCTCGGACTCACGGAGCTTCAGCGACGCCTTCGCGTCCTCGGCCGCCTTCTTGTAGACGCCCTGGTTGGTGCTCGACACGGCGGCGAGCGGGACCATCGCGGTCACGAGCAGGACGACGACGACGACGAGGATCTTGGTGAGGATGTGCACGGGAGGGTGCCTCAGGGCCGGGCGGGCGCGGGCGACGGGCCAGCGAACGCACGGTTCGATCGATCTTCAGATGCGCAACGAACGTCCGCGGGAAGACCCGCGGCTGTTATCAACCTACACGGAACCTGTACGGACTGTCAACGCCCGGAGGTTGCGAAGATCAGGCCCTTTGCCACGGCAAGTTGCACGGTGGGGTCCGGATCGAGCAGCATCGGCTCGATTTCCGGAACCGCGGCCGCCCCGCCGGCATAGGCCAGGGCCAGGGCCGCCTGCGCCCGGACCACGGGCTCGCGGTCCTTGGCAAGGGTGCGTGCGAAGCGGATGACCGCCTGGGAGTCCTGCGGGGACGCCTGGGCGAGCGCCAGCGCGCACCCGATCCGAACCTCGGTGGGGCGCGCCGAGATCCCGGTGCCGTCGATCAACCGCATGAGGATGGCGCGCGACCCGTCGTCCTTGAGGCGCGCCACCTGCTGGGCGGCGAGCGCCGTGTACTCGGCCTGCTCGCCCGGCGCGAAGAGTGCGGCGCGGATCGGCTCGATCCCGTCCTCCTCGCCCAGGCGGACCAACGCCTCGGCGGCCTGCAGCTCGGTGATCCGCACGCGCGCGGGGTTCACCTGGCGCATGCCCTTGCCCAGCGAGTCGCGGATCATCGCGATCGCGGAACGGTGGCCCATCTCGCCGAGCACCAAGTACGCGTTCGAGCGCACCTCGGGGTCGTCCGAGCGCACCATGGCCGCGAGCGGCGTCGGGTCGACCGGTCGCCCGAGCCGCGACAGCGCGCAGATCGCGGCGGCGCGCACCGAGGCGCTCTCGTCGAGGAGAAGCGGCTGCACCCGGTCGGCGAGGTCGACGAGCCCGGCCCGGCCGACGCTCATCGCGGCGACGAACCGCACGCCGCGATTCGGGTCCGAGAGGAGCGGGGTCACCACCGCGCGCAGGTCCTCGGGCGACGCGACCAGCGCCTCGACCGCGTTGGCCCGGTACATGGGCACCTGCGACGCGCACGCCTGGCGAAGGAGCGTCACGGCGGCCATGTGCGCGCTGCCGCTGGACTCGACCGGGAGGGCCACCTGCACCGGGCGGCCCGAATCGGACAGGCGCGCCTGGCCCGTGGGCTCGATGCTCTGCGAGCGGCTCGACCACGGCTGGTCGGCCACGGTCGAGTCGCCGCAGCCGGGCAGCATGAGGCCCGCGGCACCGGCCGCGACGAGCGTCGCCACGGCCGGCGGCCGGCGAATGCGGAACGACGCAACCACGGCGAGGGCGCAGGCGGTCATGAGTGCGATCGATGCTACCTCGCCCATGGACGCGAAGGGCGGCGTGCGCGCGTCCAGGGGCGGGGATGCACGGAGCCATGCGGACGTGCGCGGGACGGGCGGGGACGCGGTCACGCGGCCCGACGAATCGATGCCCGCGCACGCGCCTGAGTTGGCGACGCGCACCATGGGCGTGCGGTTCTCGATGCAGCGGAAGCGCGAGAGCTGCAGGTGCTGCATGCGCCCGCCGTCGAACCAGCCGAACCAGCCGTCGTTGCTGATGCAGACCATGAGGTCGGCGCGACGCACGCGCCCGGCCGGCCCCGCGTCGAAGCAGAGCATCCGGCAGACCCAGGTCATCGCGTCCTCGAAGCAGATGGGCACCGCCACGCGAGCGGTGCCGCCCGACCACGGCACGTCGAAGCGCACCGGGCCCGTGCCGGCGTCGAGGTCGAAGGTCATGCCCTGCGCGCCGAAGGCGAGCAGCGTGCGCTCGAGCCAGTCCCAGTTCGAGATGTAGGGCATCGTCTCGCCGAAGGGCGCGAGGAACACCTTGTCGTAGCGGGCGAAGGGCGGCGCGTCGCGGTCGACCAGGTACGCGCTGTTGAACTGCCGGTCCCACGTGAAGCGCCCGTCACCCTCGCGCAGCCCGATGAACGCGGGGCTGCCGACGAGGAGCGGCACGCCGAGGCGCGCGCGCAGGCCGGCGGCCACCTGGCGGAAGCGGTCGCCTGGAAACCAGCCGTTCGCCTCCTGGAGGTCGATGGTGGCTTTCTCGAGGCCGAAGCCCGGGAGCATGGTCTCGGGCCACGCGACGAGGTCGAACCCGCGGCCGGCGCGGGTCTCCGCGAGGGCCGCCTCGAGCGTGAGCTGCGCGAACGACGGCACGTCGCGCACCTGGTCCTGGGGACTCCACGCGACCTTGTTGCTCGTCGGAAGGTTGGTCTGGACGGCAAGCACCGCGGGCCCCTCGCCCGTGGGCGCGTCCGCCAGCCGCCACGCGCCGTAGCCGAGGCTCGCCGCGAGCGCCGCACCCGCGACGGCGGGCCCGGCCGTGCGATGCCCGCGCACCGCGTCGGCCAGCCCGCCCGCGACGACGAGCGCCACGAGCGTCGCGTGCAGCTCGCCCAGCGTGTCGGCCCCTTGCACGAGGACCGGCCACTCGACCAGCGGGTGGCCCCAGCGGAACCACGGGTAGCCGTCGAAGAGCACCATCGCCCGGAACGCCTCGGAGGCGCCGAAGGCAAGCGGGACCAGCACGGCGAGCGGCGCGCGCGGCGCGGCCTTCATGGCGCGCAGCAGCAGCCACGCGGCCAGCGCGTCATGCAGCGAGCAGTAGACGACCAGCGCGGGCGTGCCCGCGGCGGTGACCTGCACGAGCCATGCGTGCAGGATGCCCCACTTCAGGATCGACGCCGCGAACACCGCGCGCACGGCGGCGAAGGCACCGGGCGCGGCGCCCCGCCCCGTCCCCGCGACGGCGAGCGCCAGGGGCCACGGCGCGAGGAGCGCCAGCGGCCACAGCCCCACGGGCGGGAACGCCAGGCACGAGAGCAGGCCCGACGCGCATGCGAGCGCGAAGGGGCCGATCGCCGGAGGGACGGTCGCGGCGCGGGGGCGCACCGGTCACTTGCCCGAGTAGTCGATGACGCGGCTGATCTCGGTGCGCAGCGCCGAGCGGTGCACGATGCGGTCCACGAAGCCGGCCTTCAGCAGG
>CAYSFS010000029.1:0-20372 GCA_964430235.1 uncultured Chitinophaga sp.
GCGCAGGTCGTCGTTCATCAGCGCGACGCCCGCGCTGTTGGTCGCGATGTCGCTTCCCGAGAGCCCCATGGCCACGCCGACGTCGGCGCTCGCCAGGATCGGCCCGTCGTTGATGCCGTCCCCGACCACCAGCGTCCGGCAGCCCTTGCGGATCAGGTACTTGAGCTCCTCGTGCTTCTCCTCGGGCAGGCACTCGGCCTCGATCGCGTCGACGCCCACGGCCTGGCCGACGCGCTTGGCGACGCCCAGCCGGTCGCCGGTGAAGATCACCACCTTGCGCACGCCCAGGCGGCGCAGCTCGGTGACGGTCTCGGCCGCGTTGCGTCGCAGCTTGTCCTCGAGCCCGACGGCGCCGAGGTAGCGGTCGCCCAGCATCACGTGCACGCCGCTCATTCCCTCGAGCTTCTCCTCGACGGCCGCGACCTGCGCGGCGGCGGCGGGGTTGAGCTCGGCGATCCACATGCCGCGCCCCGCGTGCACGGTGCCCGCGGCGACGTCGGCCTGCACGCCGCGCCCCGGCACCTCGCGGTAGCCCTTCGTCGCGGCGGGCGCGATGCGCGCCCGCTGCGCGGTCTCCATGATGCTGCGCGCGAGCGGGTGGTTGGACGACTGCTCGGCGTCGGCCGCCGACTGCAGGAGCAGGGCGCCGTCGACGCCCTCGGCGGGCACCAGGCGGCTCACCGCGAACTTGCCGGTCGTGAGCGTGCCGGTCTTGTCCATCACCACCGTGTCGACCGAGCCCGCGGCCTCCAGCGTGCTGGTCTGCTTCACCATGATGCCCAGCCGCGCGGCCGCGGCGAAGGCCGCCACCATCGCGGTGGGGTAGGCGATCAGGAGCGCGCCCGGCGTCGTGACCACGAGCACCGTGATCGCGCGCACCGCGGCGGCGTCGCGCACGGCCGGGTCGTCGCTCTTGGAGGTGAAGAACCACACGAGCCCCGCGACCATCAGCACCACGGGGACGTAATAGTTCGAGAGCTTCTCGATCAGCTCCTGGCGCGCGGTCTTCGACTTCTCCGCCTCGCGGATCAGGTTCTCGACCTTGCCGATCGTCGTCTGGCCGGCGACCGCCGTGACGTCGATCTCGATCTGCCCGGTGAGGTTCGCGGTGCCTGCATAGACCTGCGTGCCGGGCTGCGCCTCGACGGGGACGCTCTCGCCCGTCAACGACGCCTGGTTGATGCTCGAGTTGCCGCTGCGCACCGTGCCGTCGACCGGCAGGTTCTCGCCGGGGCGCACGCGCACGCGCATGCCGACGCGCACCTGCGCGAGCGGCACCTGCCGCTCGGCGCCGTCGTCGCCGACCACGCGCGCCTCGTCGGGCGTGAGCTCGACGAGCTCGCGGATGGCCCGCTGCGCGCCCCACGCGGTGCGGCTGAGCACGAGCTCCGCAAGCCACAGGAAGAACGCGAGGAACCCCGCCTGCAGGAAGAAGTTGTTCGCCATCGCCGCGAGCACGGCAAGGCTCGCGAGCGCGTTGCCGCCCGGGCGGCCCTCGCGCATCTCGCGCACGGCGCCCGCGAAGAGCGGCGTCGCGACCACGATCGCGCCGAGCGCCGCCGGGATCTGCGTCACGTTCTCGGCGAAGCCGAAGGCCGCGCGCGCCAGCCAGCTCACCAGGAGCAGCATGCCTCCCGAGAGGGCGATCACGAGGCGCCGCTCGAGGCGGCTCCCGCCGGCGGCGAGGCCCTCGACGGCCGGTGCGTTGCGGTGCTGCGCGGGGGCGTTCCCCGCGCCGGAGACTGCGGCGCTGGTCATGGACGAATGGTACGCCGGGCGGGGCGCGCGGTGCTCGATGCGGGCGGCGCGGGGCGCGCGGCCTCAGCCCACGCGCTCGGCGCCGGCCTCGCGGCCCATGAGCCCGCGGATCGCGTCCTTCGGCGTCGTGCCGCGGAACAGGATCGACTCGACCGCCGCGACGATCGGCATGTCGACGCCGTGCCGAGCCGCGAGCGCGAGCAGCGCGCGCGACGTCGCCACGCCCTCGACCACGCTGTCGGTGCGCGCAAGGTAGGCCTCGAGGGGCTCGCCCCGGCCGATCGCCTCGCCGCACGATCGGTTGCGTCCCTCGGGGCTGAAGCAGGTGGTGGCGAGGTCGCCGACGCCCGCGATCCCGAAGAAGGTCTCGGCACGCGCCCCGAGCGCGACGCCCAGCCGCACGATCTCGGCGAGGCCGCGCGCGAGCAGCGCGCTCTTGGCGTTCGAGCCCATGCCGAGGCCGTCGATCATGCCCGCGGCGAGCGCGACCACGTTCTTCGCCGCCCCCGCGACCTCGACGCCGGCCACGTCGCCGTTCGTGTAGATCCGCAGCCACGGCATCGAGAAGGCGCGCTGCACGCGCTCGGCCAGCGCGGGGTCCGCCGCGGCGCTCACCATGGTCGCGGGAAGGCGCCGCGCGAGCTCCGCCGCGATGGTCGGTCCGCTGAGTACCGCCACGGGGCGCGGCGCGCCCGACGGGCAGGGAACCGCCTGCGCGAGGATCTCGCTCGGGCGCAGGAGGGTCGCGTCCTCGATTCCCTTCGTGACGCTGACGACCGGGACGCCGGCCGGCACGTGGCGCGCCGCGTCGCGCCACGCCGCGCGCACGAACTGCGTGGGGATCGCGTTGACGACCATCGTGGCGCCCGCGAGCGCGCGCTCCGGGTCGGGCTCGATCCGCACCGATGCGGGCAGCTCGAGGCCGGGCAGGCGCGTCGTGCGCCGGGTGCGCGCGAGTTCGGCGAGCGGGGCGGGGAACGGCCCCCACACGCACGCGTCGGTCCCGCGCCACGCGAGGATCGCCGCCATCACGACGCCCATCTGGCCGTCGCCGACGATCGCGACCCGCTCGCCGGTCGGGGCGTCGCTCATTCCTCGTCGAACCCCGAGTCCACGAGTGCCTTGAGCGCGGCGGCCGCCGCGCCCTCGTCCGCGCCGTCGCACGAGATCTCGAGCTCGGTGCCCGCGGTCGCCGCGAGCAGCAGCATCTGCATGATGCTCTTGCCGTCCACCTCCTCGTCGCCGTCCGCGCGGCGGACGGTCACGTCGCACGCATGGGCGTTGGCGAGCTCGACGAACGCCATCGCCGGCCGGGCGTGCAGCCCGAGCGAGTTGCGGATGACGGTGCGTGCGCGCGTCACGTGCGGGTGGTCCCCGGGGTCACGAGCCCTCGGAGGCGGCGTCCGCCTCCTCGAGCAGCGTCCACACCTCCGGGGCCGACTTCGCCTGGCGCAGGAAGCGCCGGAAGCGGTCCTGCGTCAGGACGCCGAAGATGCACTCCATCGCGTCGATGTGCTCCTCCGGGCGCTCCTCCGGCGAGAGCAGCAGGAACACCACGTGCACCGGCTGGCGGTCGAGCGCCTGGAACTCGAGGCCCGCGGGCGCGATGCCGACGGCGGCGTGCACGCGCTGGACGTCGAGCGTCTTGACGTGGGGCGCGGCCACGCCGTGGCCGAAGCCGGTCGAGCCCTTCTTCTCGCGCTTGATCACGGCCTTGGCGAGCTCGTCCACGAGCGACGCGTCGACCGCGCCGGCCTTCGAGAGCGTGTCCACCAGTTCCTTGATCGCGTCGTCGCGCTTGGTCGACTTCAGGGGGGCGATGATGGCCTTCTCGACGACGATGTCGCGGAGCTTCATGGAGTGTCCGGGTCGGGGGCCGCACGGGGGCACCGGGCGGGGAGGGGCCAGGCGCAAGCGGCCGTCGGACCGCTCGGGTCCGACGGCCGCACAGCGTACAGGTTGGCGGGCGGCCCCGTCAGGTGCGCCGGCGCAGGCCCTTCACGTGCTTCTTGGCGCCGCGGATGCGGTCCTTCCACTCGTGCAGCTGGCGCACCGCGCGGTCGGTGACGAGGTCGACGCACGCGTACAGGTTGCGGTGGTTGCAGTTGGCGACGAAGTCGCGGTGGCGCTCGACGTCGCTCATCACCTCGACGTGGAACCCGTTGGGGATGCGCTCGATGACGACGCGGATCTCCTGGAGGCGGTCGAAGAAGTGCGGCAGCTTCGCCATCTTCCGCTCGACGTACTCGCGGACGGGCTGCGTGAGGTCCATGTGCTTGGCGCTGATGGTCACGTGCATGATGCTCGACTCTCCGTTGCGTGCGAGGCCCGGTCAAGGAGACCCGCGCGGGATCCGGGCCGATCGGTCCCGGCGGGGAGACGTCGTGCGTGCCGGCCGGGGCGGGCGGCGGACGCCTGGCCCTCCCAGCGGAGCGTGAACTCGATGCGCTCGGCGCCGCGGCGCACCGCGATCGGCGCCTCCGGCACGCGCAGGGACGCCGAGGCCTCGGTCCACTCGCGTGAGGAGCGGACCTCGATGCCGGCGACCGACACGATGACGTCGCCGACGCGCAGGCCGGCGCGGTGCGCGGCCGAGCCGCGTGCGATCGCCGTGACGCGCACGCCGTCGGTCGCGTCCGTGACCGTGACGCCCACCGCGCGGTCGCCCTTGCCGACGGTGACGTCGACCGCGGGGCGTGCCTTCACCCACGCGCGCCAGTCGCGCTCGATCTCGGCGACGGGCTTGCCGAGCGCGGACTCCGCGGCGGCCCGCCCGGTGCGGTCGTCCGCGAACCCGTCGACGTAGGCGCGGTACCAGCGGCGCAGCTTGCCTTGGTCGGCGAGGTACTCGAAGAACGAGCGCGCGACGGGGTAGAGGTCGTCGCTGGCGGCCATGAACTGCGACGGCTTCATCGCCATCATGGGCGCCACCACGGGGCCGCTGCGCTGCGCGACGAGGCGGCGCACGTCGTTGTGGCGCGCGGTCGGGAGGAACGTGATCTCGCCCGATTCCGAGAGGTCGTAGCGCTCGTAGAGCGCGGCGAGCCCCTCCTGCACCCACATGGCGTGCGGCTGGCCGGTGCGCTCCATGTGGCCGAAGTGCATCGCGTGCGTGAACTCGTGGCGAAGCACGGTGCCGATGTCCCCGGTGACGATGCGCCGGAGCTTGTGCTCGTACATGCCGGCCGTGCGCGGGTCGTTGTCGAACGTGCGACGGATGTCCGCGGGCGTGGCGACGGCGATGAAGACCTCGGCCTCGGGCATGCCGCCGAAGAGCATCGCGGCCTGCTGGTCGGCCTGGCGGGCGAGCGTCAGGGCCATGTCCGCATGGCTGGTCTCGTCGAGGCACGTCGCGAACACCAAGCGGTGCACGGGGTCGTCGAGGTAGCGGTAGACGTCGCCCGGGTGCGAGTCGCGCCACGCCTCTTGCTGGCGGCGCGCGCGGAGGTCGCCTCCCGGGACGTCGGGCGAACGGTCCTCGGGGCGCGCGCGACCGCGGGGCGGCGGCGCGGGCGGAGTCGCGCCCTTGCGGCCGGGGCCCGAGGGCGGTGGCTTCGGGGCTTCGCGGATGCCGGGCGCGACGTCCTCGCCGGGGTCGGCGGGCGCGTCGGGCGGCGGTTGGGGTGCCGACCACCACGCCGGCGCGGGGCCGGCGAGCGCAAGGACCGCAAGGAATGCGACCGACGAGCGCATCGGAACCTCACCGGAAGTTACGCCGCGGCCGGAATTCGGTTCACGAAATGGGAAAAGATATCCCGGATCATTTTCCAACCGCTTGCCGCAGCGCTTCCGGATACGCCCTGCACTCCTCCCGGAACACGCGCTCGGCCAACGACTTGGCGGTGTCTCCGGGCAGCACCGGGCATCTGCGCTGCACGATCGGGGCCCCCCGGTCGTACTCCTCGTCCACCCAGTGCACGGTGCAGCCGGACTCCGCCCGGCCGGCGGCCAGGACCGCCTCGTGCACCCGGTCGCCCCACATGCCCGGGCCGCCGAACTCGGGCAACAGGGCGGGGTGGATGTTGAGCGCGCGGCCCCGCCACGCGTCCACGCGGAACCGGCGCAGGTACCCGCACAGGCACACCCACTCGACTCCGTGCGCCCGCAGCGCCGCGTCCACCCGGTCATCGAACGTCGCGGCCGGCTCGGGGGCGACCACCTCCACCGCGATGCCCCGTTCTCGGCAGCGCGCCGCCGCGCCCGCGTCCGCACGCGTCACCACGCACGCCACCACCTCCGCCGGCACCTCGCCGCGCGCGCACGCGTCCGCGAGGTTCGCGACCGTCCGCCCGCCGCCGGAGGCGAGCGCCCCGACGCGCGCCCGACGCGCGGATTCCGCGCCCGTTGCGCCCGCGGCCTCGCCGCTCAGTTGCACGCGCCCGTCTGCCACATGAGGAACGACCACTGGTCGACGCGCTCGTCGATTCGCTTGGCGAGCGGCTTGCCCGCGCCGTGCCCCGCGTCGCGGTCGACATAGAGGAGGATCGGCTCCGCCGCCATGTCGCTCGCCGAGCACGCCTGGAGCATCGCGGCCATCTTGCGCGCGTGCAACGGATGCACGCGCGAGTCGTTCTCGCCCGCGGTGAACATCACGGCCGGGTACTTCGTCCCCTTCCTCGCGTTGTGGTACGGCGAGTACGCGCTGAGCCACTTGAACGCCGAGGCGTCCTCGCTCGACCCGTACTCGGGCACCCAGTACCGCGCGAGCAGGAAGTCCTGGTACCTGAGCATGTCGCAGAGCGGCACCGCGCTGACGGCCGCGGACCAGAGCTCCGGCCGTTGCGTGACGGCGACGGCCGTCAGCAGCCCGCCGTTCGAGCCGCCCATCACCGCCAGGCGCGCGCTCGAGGTGTACTTGTCCGCGACCAGCCGCTCGGCCACCGCGTACAGGTCGTCGAACACGTTCTGCTTGTTCTGCAGCATGCCGGCCTTGTGCCACGAGTCGCCGTACTCGCCGCCGCCGCGCAGGTTCGCGACCACGTAGACGCCGCCCTTCTCGATGAATGGCACGATGTCGGGCATGAACTCCGGCGTCAGCGACACGTCGAATCCGCCGTAGCCGTACAGCACGCACGGGTTGTTGCCGTCGAGCCTCGTGCCACGCTTCATCACCACGAACGCGGGCACCTGCGTCCCGTCCTTGCTCGCGGCGCGGACCTGCGTCACCTCGATCTCGTCGAGCTTGGCGGGCACGTCGGGCCTCGCCCACACCTCGGGCTTGTAGGGCTTCCAGAAGAGGTCGCACCGGTAGACGGTGCGCGGGCTGTTGTAGCTCGCGAAGCTCAGGAACATCTCGGTGTGCTTGCGGTCGCACGCGACCGAGGCGCTTCCGATCCCGGGCAGCGGCACCTCGGCCACCTTCGTGCCGTCGTAGCGGTACGTGTGGACCGAGTCGTGCGCGTCCTTCTGCCACACCACGACCACCTCGTCCTTGCCGAACTCCACCTCGCTCATCACGGCGTCCGGCCGCTCGGCGATGACCGTCCTCCACGACGCCTCGGACGGGTTGTTGAGGTCGACCGCCACGAGCCGCACGTTCGGCGAGCCGAGCGTGGTCGTCATGTAGAGCGTGTCGCCCACCACCTCGACCGGCGTGAACTGCGCGCCGCGCCCCACCGCGACCGCCACGCGAGCTTCGCGCCCGTTGCGCACGTCGTCGAGCTTCGCGGCCCACAGGTCGTTCTCTGACCAGCCGCGCGTCATGCCGATCACCACCCAGCGGTCCTCGCCCGTGAGCCCGGCGAAGGGCACCTCCGAGGGCTTCGTCTGCCTGATGATCACGGGGTCCTTCTCGACCGGCTCGCCGAGCTTGTGGAACGCCACGACCCGGCTGTAGGGATCCTTGGGGTCCGCGAGCCGGCTGTAGACGAAGCCGTCGCCCCACTGGTTCCAGCCCCCGAAGCTGACCTTGCCCGGGATCTCGTCCTTCAGGTGCGACCACGTGCCTTCCTCGAGGTGCATCACCTTGAGCACGCTCATCTCGTCGCCCGACTTGCTGGTGCCGTACGCGAACTTCGAGCCCTGCCACGAGGGCGTCCACCAGTCGATGCTCGTGAGGCCCGTGGTGTCGACCACGTTCATGTCGATGACGACGCGCGCCGGCACGTTCGCGCCGCCCTCGCGCACGTAGACCGCGGGCTGGTTCATCTTGCCGTCGCGCTGCGAGTAGAAGTAGCCGGGGCCGCGGATGACCGGGACGCCCCAGCTCGTGATCTGCATGAGGGGGGTGAGCTTCGCGCGCAGGTCCTCGCGGCAGCGCAGCGGGTCGAGCGTGCCGCGCAGGTGCGCCAGCTGCGCGTCCGTCCACGACTTCACCTCCGGCGAGTCCTTCTCGAGCGGCTCGAGCCAGCGGTAGTCGTCGGTGACCTTCGTGCCGGCGTAGTCGTCGGTGACGGGCCGGGCCGGGGTCTGGGGCGGGACGGCGAGCGCGAGCGAGGCGAGCGCGATGGACGTGATCATGGGACGTCAGGATAGTGCCGCACCATGGGGAAAACTGCCCTTCGGCACGCCCGGCTCCGCGCCCGGGTGCCTATGCCCCGATCACGTCCGGCAGCTCGAACAGCCCCGCCGTCAGGTTGCGCGGCCCCTCCTCGGTGACGAGGACGTCGGCCTCGTAGTGCACCGCCAGCGAACGGTCGGCGGTCCAGATCGGCCACTCGCGCCCCTTGGTGCGCGTCTCGGTGGTGCCGACGGCGATCATCGGCTCGACCGCGACCAGCATCCCGGGCTTCCACGGCTTCCACGCCTCGGCCCACTCGCCCGGGAACGTGGGGACCACGTTCGAGACGAACGGCGCGCCGTGCAGGCTGCGCCCGATGCCGTGGCCGCCGAGCCCGCGCACCAGGTGGAACCCGCACTCCTTCTCGACGTGGCCCTGCACGGCCTTCGCCCAGTCGATGAGCGGCCGGTGCGCCTGCATCGCGGCGATGCCGCGCCGCAGGCTCTCCTTGCCGCACTCCATCAGCGCGCGCACGAGCTTGTCGGGCTCGCCGAACGAGTACGTCCACGCCGCGTCGCCGATCCAGCCCTTGTGCCGCACGCCGATGTCGATCGACAGCAGGTCGCCCGCCTTCGTCGGCTCGCGCGTCGAGAGGTGCGTCCCGTGGACGACGCAGTCGTTGGGGCTCAGGCAGGCGTGGCTCGGGTAGGGCGGGTGGCCCCGCACCTGGTATCCGAGGAAGCAGCTCTCGCACCCGAGGTCCCTGAGCGTCGCGCCGACGAACGCGTCGATCTCGGCGAGGGTCTGCCCCGCGCGCAGGAAGCCGACCAGGCGCCGGTGCGTCTCGACGACGAGCCCGGCCGCGGCCTCGGCGTGCGCGATGTCCTTGGGGTCGGTGACGATCACGGGGCGGGGATCGTACTCAGGCCACGCGGACCTGCACGTCGCCCGCGAGGATGGACACGTCGGGCCCCGGGCCCGCGACCTCGTGCACCAGCGCGCGCTCGTCGCGGTGCGGCAGCACGATCACGTCGCCGCGCATGCCCGGTGCGAGCGACCCGCACTGCCGCTCGAGCCCCAGCACGCATGCGGCGTTGTGCGTGACCGCGGCGATGCACTCCTCGGCCGTCATCCGAAGGTGGCGCGACGCGAGCGCCGCGGCGAACGCCACGCTCGGGCTGGGCGCGCTGCCGGGGTTCCAGTTGCTCGCCACCGCGACCGCGCCGCCACGGTCGATGACGGCGCGCGCGTCGGCGAACCGGCCGTCGAGCGCGAAGCCGCACGCCGGCAGCAGCACGCCGATCGTGCGGCTCGCGGCGAGGGCGGCGAGCCCGGCGGGATCGCTCGCCTCGAGGTGGTCGACGCTGCGCGCGCCGAACTCGAGCGCGAGCCCGAGCCCGCCCAGCGCGTTGAACTGGTCGACGTGGAGCCGCACGGGCACGCCGAGCCGGCGCGCCTTCTCGAGGAGCGTGCGGCACATCGCCACGCTCCACGCGCCGTCCTCGCAGTAGGCGTCCACCGCCGCGCCCGGCGCGAGGTCGGCTGCGCGCTCGAGCGCGGCGCACATGTCCTCGACCTGGCGCGGGTTCGACGCGTCCAGCGCGTGGCCGAGGAGGAGCGTCGGCACCACGGGCGCCGGCCACACCGCCTGCACCGCGAGGATCGCCTCGAGCATCTTGAGCTCGTTCGCCGCGTCGAGGCCGTATCCGGTCTTCACCTCGACCGCGCCCGTGCCGGTGGCCCGCATCTCGGCGAGTCGTTCCGCCAGCCGCGAGGCCAGCGCCTTCGCGGGCGCCGCTCGCACGGCCTCGACGGTCGACAGGATGCCGCCGCCGGCCTTCAGGATCTCGAGGTACGAGGCGCCCGCCCGCTTCAGTTCCCACTCGCCGAAGCGGTCCCCGGCCCAGCACGCGTGCGTGTGGCAGTCGACGAGCGCCGGCATCGCGACGCGGCCGCGCGCATCGATGCGCATGCCCACCGCGCGGTCGGCGACCGGGCCCTCGCCGACGGCCGCGACCATGCCGCGCTCGATCACGACGTGCCCGCGCTCGATGACGCGCAGGGCGCGCATCGCGGCGCCGCGGAGCGCGCCCCCCTCCGCGGGCGGCACGCACGTGACGACGCGCGCGTTCTCGATCGCGACCGAGCCTTCGACCATGGCGTGACAGTACCATGCGTCCATGGAGCTCTTCGTCATCCGCCACGCCCGCGCCGAGGACCGCGACGCCGAGAGGTGGCCGGACGACGCGCTGCGGCCGCTCACGCGCGAGGGCGCGCGCTCGTTCGAGCGCCTTGCCCGCCGCATCGGCAGGTGGCGCCCCGACGTCGACCTCGTGCTCGCGAGCGGGTGGACCCGCGCATGGGACACCGCGCGCATCCTGCGCGCGCACGCGGGCTGGCCGAAGCCGGCGCGCACGAAGTTGCTCGAGTCCGACGGCCCGTCCGCCGTCGCGGGCATCGTGGCGCTCGTGCGCGAGCAGCCCGCCGACGCGCGCATCGCGCTCGTGGGGCACGAGCCGGCGCTCGGGCTCCTGGTCTCGGAGCTGTGCTCCGGGGGCGCCGCGCGGGTGGCCATGCGCAAGGGCGCGGTCGCGTGGATGAGGGGCGAGCCCGGCGCGATGGCGCTCGAGGGCCTGCTGGTGCCGGGGATGCTCCGCCGCGATTGATGCGACCGCGTGCCGCGCGGGAAGGGGCACGTCGATGCCCGACGCGCCGCGCGCCCCCTCGGCGCGGCCCGCGGTGGTATAACCCCCGGCCCATGGAACTCCCCCCCAACAGGAAGAAGACGCCGCTCGCCGAGGTCGCCTGGGACGGGCCGGTCGTGCAGATCAAGTTCGCCGGCCCGAACATCGGCCAGCGCGAGACGCCGATCATCCAGGAGGACATCGGTCCCTACCTGAAGCTCAAGACGATCAAGTTCCTGGTGATGGACCTCACGAGCGTGTCCTTCATGAGCTCGATGGGGCTCTCGATGTTCATCGGCGCGCGCAACTCCGCCGCGGCCGCGGGCGCGCAGCCCGTGCTCTACGGCCTGAACAAGGACCTCAAGAGCCTGATGGCCATGATGAAGATGGACAAGCTCTTCAAGGTCGTCGACACGCAGGCCGACCTCGCGAAGCTCATCGGGAAGTGAACCGGCCCGGGCGGCGAGCCCCGGTTCCCGGCCCGCGGCCGCCCGAGATCAATACGCGAAGCCCCACGCCGGCACCTCTTCCTCCGCGGGACGTTCCTCCGCGGGGGGCTTGAGCCCCGCCTGGAAGCCGGTCCACCTGAGCCTCGGCGCCACCCCGTAGACGACCACGTCCGCCTTGCCCCGGTCCTCCTCGCGGAGCGCCCGGGCGGTCCCCTTCTGCACGGTGACCGTGAGCACCTTCGCGAACGGCGCGCGTGCCTGGATCTCGCTCACCAGCCCGCCGTCGTACTCGGAGTGGAACTGCCCCACGAGGTGCACGACCTTGGCGTGCGCGGGAAGCCGTTCGTGCGCGCGCACGATCGACTCCGCCATCGTCGCGTCCCACACGCGCTGCGAGCGCAGCACCTCGTCGACGCGGGCCTCGTCCACCTCGCGCTCGCCGCCGCCGGACATGAAGTCGCGGAAGCGGGCGCGGTACGAGGCGGGCGGGTCCTTTGCGGGCAGCGCGAACAGGGCGCGCTCGCCCGCGGGCAGCGCCGCGAGGGCCTCGTAGCCCTCCGTGCGCGCACGCCGCACGTAGTCGCGCGGCGCGTTCGCCGCGACGACGGGCGCCTTCGCCGCCTTCGCCTCGTCGATCACCGGCTGGTAGAAGTCGTCCCACGTCCCCTTCGACGCCCAGTCCCGCGAGCCGGTGCGCTCGACGAAGGTCTCGGCGTCGATCTCGCCCGCGAGGTACGCGTCGACCGTCGGCTGCTCGTCGCGCTCGAGCATCTCGAGCGACACGGCGCTGCCGGGCCATGCCGCGACCGTCTCGGCCCAGATGGCCTGCTGCACCTCGTGCGCGTTCGCGTCGTCGTGCTGCTCGCCCACGATCACGATGTTCGCCCAGCGGACGCCGTTCCACAGCCCGCTCCAGTCGATCGGCGCCCCGTCGGTGCCGTGGAACATGGAGAGCGACCGGGGCCCGTGCTGCTCGCGCGGGATGATGACGCTGCCCGGCTCGGGGCGGTAGTACCAGAGCAGGTCGTCGTAGGGGTCCCGCGTCGAGCACGCGCAGGACGCGAGCAGCGCGCACGCGGCCGACGCACGCGCCGCGCATCCGGTGAACCTGTGTGGCGCCCTTCGCATGGGGCCGGATTCTAGGCGCACGCGGGGCGCGTCACGCGACCCGGCCGTCGACGAGGTGGACGATTCGGTCCGCCCGGGCCGCGATCCACTGGTCGTGGGTCACCATGACGATCGTGAGGCCCGCTCGGTGCTGCTCCGCCAGGGTCTCGAGGATGGCCTCGCCGGTCTTCGCGTCGAGGTTCCCGGTGGGCTCGTCGGCCATCAGGACGTCGGGCCGGTGCATGAGGGCGCGCGCGATCGCGACGCGCTGCCGCTCGCCGCCCGAGAGCTCGGCCGGCCGGTGCCGCACGCGGTGCGACAGCCCGAAGCGGTCGAGGAGCGCCCGCGCCCGGTCGCGGATCTCGCCGCGCCGGCGCAGCCATTCGAGGCGCCCCACGCCCACCATCGCGGGGATCATCGTGTTCTCGAGCACGTTGAGCTCGGGGAGCAGGTGATAGAACTGGAACACGAAGCCGACGTGCTCGTTGCGGTAGCGGTCGAGGCGCCTCGGCGAGAAGCGGCTGATGGACTCGCCCCGGAACCGGACGGCGCCCGCGTCCGGGCGGTCCAGCCCGCCGAGGAGGTGGAGCAGCGTGCTCTTGCCGCTGCCGCTCGAGCCGAGGATCGCGACCCACTCGCCCGGCCGCACGCGGATCGACGCGCCCTTGAGCACCGGCACCTCGGTGCGGCCGAGGCGGTACGTGCGGTGCACGTCCTCGGCCTCCAGGAGCGGCATCGACGGGCCGTCCTCGGCGGCGGGCGATCGGTGGGGCTGGGCGGGTGCGTGGGTCACCGTGGTTCGTCCGTCACTCGTAGCGGAGGGCGCGCACCGGGTCGATGTCGGCGGCGCGCGCGGCCGGCACCGCCGCGCCGAGCACGCTGCACACCACGGCGCCCGCGCCGATGACGCGCGCCGCGGCCCAGTCCATGGTGCTCGGGATGGTCGCGAAGTAGTAGACGGCCGGGTCCCACATCAGGAAGCCCTGGTGGAGCACGAGGCCCGCGCCGACCCCCGCGAGGGCCAGCGCGCCCACGGACCAGAGCAGCGTGCCGAGCGCGCTCGCGCGCACCAGCGCGCGCACGGCCCCGGCCGCCGCGAAGGCCGCGAGCAGGAACGTGCCGGCCCAGGCCCACGCGGGCGCGCGCTCGCCGAGCGCGTGGTGGATGTCGTTGATGTTGCGCACCACGACCCACGCGAGCCCGGTGCCGATGAGCGCGCCGGCCACGCCGATCGCGAGCCCGTACCGGAGGAAGATCGCCATGACGCCCCCGCGCCCCGCGCCCGTGGCGCGCAGGATGCCGATGTCGCGCGTCTTCTCGGCCACGATGGCCCAGAAGATCGCGAGGATCAGCCCCGCGCACACGAGCCCCGTGATCGAGAAGAGGATCATCATCATCTGGCGCTCCTTCTCGACCGGGCCGATGAGGTCGCGCAGGCGCTCGTTCCAGGTCATGATCGAGACGGACTCGGGCGCGGGCGGCTTCGTGCGCCGCGCGGGGTCCGCGGACGCGCGGAGCCAGAACTGCTCGTACGCCCTCTCGACCTGCTCCTTGAGCTCGTCCGCCGTGGTCCCGGGCTTCGCCCGCACCAGCACCTGCGTGGCGCGCGCCGGCGACGTGCCCACCACCGGGTAGTTGCCGTCGGCGTCCGGCTCGGCATCGGTGTCGACGAGCGGCGCCTCGTCGAGGCGAAGCAGCTCCTGCCCGTCCTTCAGCGGGATGAACACGCGGTTGCGGTCGACCTGGAAGACGCCCGACATCACCTCGTTCACCACCTTGAAGGTGCGCGAGTTCGACTGCGAGACGGTGCCCCGCTCGCTGATCGGGACCAGGGTGACCGAGACCTCGTGGCGGGGCATCCACCAGTGGGCCACGCGCGGGCGGTAGCTGCCGTCGCGCTGGCGCTGGTTGGCGACCGAGACGTGCATCCCGAGCAGCGCGCCCGGGCGCCCGGTGGCGAGGTCGCGCATCGCGCGCGCGTCGTTGAGCGGCCCGTCGCCGATCGAGCGTCGCGGGTCGTCCTCGCCCATGGCGAGCGCGTCTTCGCGGCTCGCCGCGGGCTTCCACCAGATGGTGCGGTCGAAGTCGGTGACGCGCGAGAAGCTCTCGGGGTCGATGGCCCACACCTGCGCGGTGACGACGTCCTTGCTCGGGCCGTCGGGGTAGGGCATGCGCACCAGCCCGTAGGTGTCGACCAGCGGGGACGCGGCCTGCGCGCCGGGGAGCGCCTCGAGGTCGCGCACGAGCTCGCCGTACCACGGGATGCCCTGGACGGGGCGGCTCAGCACCACGTCGCCCATCAGCGTGCGCCCGGAGTTCCGGAGGTTCTCGAGGAAGCCGCTCATGACGCTCACGACGATGATGACCAGCGCCGTGCACAGCGCCACCGCCGCCACCGCGATGAGCGGGATGATGCGCGTCGTGAGGTAGCGCCTGACGAGGAGCTGCGTGTGGACGGCCACGGCGGGTCAATGCTAGTCGCGCCGGCGGGTACCCTGCGCGGCCCTTCATGCACACGGTGCTCGTCGTCGCGCTCGTCCTCTCCGCCGCGTCCGTGGCCGAGCTCGTGGCGTGGATCCTGTTCGCGGTGCGCGCGCGGAAGGAGTGGCGCCGGAGCACGTTCGTGCGCGAGGGGCTCGCGGGCGACCCCGTGCCGCTGCCGCCGCTCACCGTCGTGATCCCCGCGCACAATGAGCAGCGCGTCGCCGCGGCGTGCGCGCGCAGCGTGCTGGCGAGCGACTACCCGGCGCTCGAGCTGGTGTTCGTGCTCGACCGGTGCACCGACGGAACGCGTGCGGCCCTGGAGCCGATCGCCGCGGCCGACCCGCGGCTCGTGATCGTCGACAACGGTTCGTGCCCGGCCGACTGGGCGGGCAAGTGCAACGCCGCGCGCGTGGGCGCGGGGCGCGCCCGTGGTGAGCTGGTGCTTTTCGCGGACGCGGACACGCGGTTCGACCCCGCGCTGCTGCGCGCGGCCGTCACGCTGCTGCGCCGCCGCGGGCTCGCGATGCTCTCGCTCTGGAGCACGCCGACCCAGGAGCTGTGGTTCGAGCGCGTGGTGCAGCCGGTGACCGCGCTGATGATGCTCAAGCTCTTCCCGATGCGGCGCGTCGACGGGCGGCTGCGGCGGCGCCCGTTCGCCAACGGCCAGTTCATGCTCTTCGAGCGCCCGGCCTACGAGGCGTTCGGCGGGCACGCGGCCGTCAAGGACGACCTGCTCGAGGACCTGGCGTTCGCGCGCGGGATGGACCGGCGCGCGATGAGGGTCGAGGCGGCCATCGCCGACGGCATGCTGTCGGTGTCCATGTACGACCGATGGCCCGCGTTCCGCGCCGGCTGGAAGCGCATCTTCATCGATTCGTGCTTCAGGAACCCGCGGCGGCTTCGCGGGCAGGCCGCGCAGCTCGCGGCGGTGGCGCTCGCGCTGCCGGCCGCGCGCATCGCGTCGGCGTGCCTCGCGGGCGCGGCGCTCGCGTGGGGCACGGCCGCCGAGGTCGACGCGGGCGCGCGCGCGCTCGCGTGGGCGGCGGTGGGCGCCGCGGCCGCGGCGACGGCGGTGCGCGCATGCGTCCTCGTCGGCGTCTACCGTCTCGGCGGGTTCCCCGCGTGGGCGGGGCTCCTCTTCGGCGCCGCGTCGGCCGCGGTGGCCGGCATCCTGCTCGCGGGCGCGCGCGACCCGCGCGCGCGCGTCCCGGTCCGGTGGGGCGGGCGCGAGTACGTGCTCGAGCCCACCGACAGCTGACATCCGGCAACCGCGCCCGCGGGCCGCACGAACACCATGCGAATCCTCCTCACGAACGACGACGGCATCGACGCACCCGGCATCGCGGCGCTCTTCGACGCGCTCCAGGGCCTCGGCGAGATCCGAGTGGTGGCACCGGCCGACGTCCAGAGCGCGTCGAGCCACGGCATCACGTTCCACCGCCCGCTCATGCTGCGCGAGGCGCAGCCCAACCCGCGCATGCGCGGCATCGCGGTGGAGGGCCGGCCCGCCGACTGCGTGAAGCTCGCGATGCGCTCGCTGTGGCAGGAGTGGTACGGGCCCGGCTCGCGCCCCGACCTCGTGGTCAGCGGGATGAACGCGGGCGCCAACGTCGGCATCAACGTCATCTACTCGGGCACGGTCGGCGCGGCGGTCGAGGCGGCGTTCCTGGGCGTGCCGTCGATCGCGGTGAGCCTGCACCTCGGCGCCCCGGGCAAGGCGCACTTCGCGCGCGCGGCGCAGATCGCGCGCGTCGCGATCGACCGGATCCTCGAGCACCCGCTCGACGCGCACCGCGTGATGAACGTGAACGTCCCGCGCACCGAGAGCGCCGACGCGCCCATGCCGCCGATCCGGGTGGTGGCGATGAACACCTCCGCCGGCATCGACGGGTACGAGCGCCGCGTGGCCCCGGACGGGCGCACGTACTACTGGCCCAACGGCAACGGCATGGAGTTCTTCCACACCGCGGAGGCCACCGACGTCGAGGCGCTCTCGCAGCGCGCGGTCACGGTGACGCCGCTCTGGTACGACCTGACCGAGCACGGGACGCTCGAGGCGTGGCGCGCGCGGCTTGGGTGACGCGCGCGGCCGGGCCGGGGCCTCGCGGCGTCAGAGCAGCAGCTCGAGCGTGACGTTCACCGTCTTGCCGGGCTCGATCGCGTCGATCTGCTTCCCGCTCGCGCGCCAGAAGTAGAGCGAGTTCTGGATCACGCTGTCGATGTCGGGGTCGCCGCTCGAGCGGTTGAAGACCGTCTTGGTGCACTTGCCCGTGCGGTCGAAGAAGAGGGTCACCACCGGCGGGCGGCAGCTCGGCAGCTGGCTCACCATCTGCAGCGTCGTGAACTGCGGCGTGCGCGGCTTCAGCTGGATGCCGCGCGCCGCGACGAGCCGGCCGTTCTTCCAGAGGCGCGGGTCGACCTTCGTCACGCTGGTGGGCGCGCTCTCGAGGTCGCTCAACGCGCCGGTGCCGCCGGTGCCGGGCACGGGCGAGGCGCCGCTGCCGCCGGCCTTTCCGCGCTCGCCGGGTGCGTCGGTGCGCGCGCCGTCGGCGGGGCGCTCGGTGCTCGCGACGCCGCCGCCCTCGTTGGCCGCGGGCGGCTGGTTCGGCGGCGGGGGGAGCGTCGGGCCGCGCTCGGGCACGGGCGCGGCGTCGGGCGCGCGCGGCGGCGTGGGCACCGGGATCTCGTCCGTCGGGCGCACCGGGGACGTGGGCGGCGGGGGTTCGGGTTCCTTCGGCGCCTCCTGCACGGGTGGCGCGGGCGGGCCCTCCGGGTCGTCCGGCGAGTCGATCGGGGGCTTCGCGTCGTCAGCCGGCTGCGCGGTCGCCGAGGGCTGCGGCTTCTCGGGCGGCGCGGGGATGACGGGCGCCGAGTCGGGGCGCGGGACGTTCGAACCCTCGGGCTGCGAGGGCGTGAGCGCGGGGTCGCTCGGCGCCGCGCTCGCGATGCGCGTGGACTCCGGGGTCGGGGGCGTGCCGCTGGTCGCGTCCACCACCGTCGTCGCGGTCGCGTTCGCGGCGGAGCCGCCGCCGCCCGCACCGAGCCCCGAGTCGCCTCGGCCGAAGCCCTGGCTTCCGTCGCCGCCGGCGTCGCTCATGCGGAAGCCGGCCTGCGACACCTGGCTCAGCTGCGCCATGTGCTCCTCGTAGGCGTCCCGTCCGATGATGACCACCGACGACGGGTCTCCGTCGTCCTGGCCGATGGTCACTTCGTCGGAATCGGGGTAGGCGGGCTTCGGTTCGGGCGTCTTGACGACGGCGCCGGGGGGCGGCGTGGGTTCCGGGGGCGCTTGGGCCGTTGCGTCGTCCGGTTTCCGCTCGTCCGGGGGCCTCGACGCCTGCTCAGGTGCGTCGGGGGGCTTCGGTGCGTCCGGCGGCCTCGGCGCGTTCGGGTCGGCCGGGGCCTTCGCGGCCGCCGCGGCCTGCTTGAGCTCCGCCGCGGCGGCCGCGGCCACGGCGGTGGGCTCGCTCCAGAGCCACTTCGTCAGCTGCGGCGAAAAGAGGATCGCGTGGAACGCGAGCGAGAAGCCCACGCCCCAGAGGAGCGCAGGTGCCACGCGGTCGGGGTCCGGGCGCGGCTCGTGCACGTCGTGAGTTTAGGGTGCGGGTGCGGGCGACCCGCCTGCGGCGCCGGCGGGCGCGCCTGCGGCGCCGCCCGGCGCGGTGGGCCGGTTCGCGGCCGCGACGCCCGGGCGCCCGACGAGGTTGACGGTGATGTTGAGCGGGCGCAGGCGGTCCCACAGCTCCTGGAGGAGCGGGGCGCGGTCGACGGTGCCCTGGCCCTCGGCCACGGCGAGGTAGACGACGGTCTTCTTGTCCTTCTCGAGCTTGGCCTTCACCGCGGCGGCGAGGTCGGTCACCTTCGCGGGCTCGCGGTCCACGAACACGCGGCCCTCGAGGTCGACGGCGATCGTGACGGCCGGGGCCGGCTTCGCGGCGACGCCGCTCGTGAACTGCCGCAGCTGCATCGGCACGAGGTCGACGCGCATGAGCGTGGCCGTCGCGAAGATGAAGTAGGTGAGCAGGAACGTCATCACGTCGATGAGCGGGACGAGCTCGATCCGCGGGTGGATGGGGGTTCGGCGGATCCTGCGCACGGTGGGTTCGCGAGGATACGGAAAATCGCCCCCGGCGCACTTTCCGCCGAAAATGGCCCCCGGCGCATTTTCCGGCTATCCTCGGCCGCGTGCCAATCAACGAATGGTCGGATTCCATCCAGGTGGTCGAGCTGCAGAACGACCCCTCCTTCGCGGACGACATGGGCGTGCTCGCCAACGGCTACCAGCGCGCCGCCGACGACCTGAAGGCGGGCCGTGCGGGCGCGCGCACGCGCGACCTCGTGCTCGACATGCGGCACGTGCAATTCCTGAACTCCTCGAACATCGCGCAGCTCCTGCGCGTGCGCAAGCTCGCGATGCTCGCCGGCGCGCGCATCCGGATCTGCTCGGTCAGCGACCGCATCTGGGGCGTGCTGCTGGCCACGGACCTCGACCGGATCTTCGACTTCAGCGAGGACGTGACCACGTCGCTCGCGGCGCTGCAGATGTCCAAGAACGGGGCCTGACCCGGCGCGCGCCGCCCCGGGTCACGTGGCCGGGGCCGCGTCCTCGGCCGGGGGCACCGGCTGCGCCTCGCCGTCGGCGTCGCCTCCGGCGATCTTCGCGACCGACGCGAGCGCGTCGCCCTGGTCGAGGGTGACGAGCCGCACGCCCTGCGTGGCGCGCCCGACCTGGCGCACGTCGGCCGCGCGGATGCGCACCACCATGCCGCCCTTCGTCGAGAAGATCAGCGAGTCCGCGTCGCTCACGCTGTTCACCGCGATCACGCGGCCGTTGCGGCCCTCGGTGCGGATGTCGATGCGGCCCTTGCCGCCGCGGCTCTGCGCGCGCGTCGAGCCGTCCTCGAGCTGCACCAGGTACTCGCGCATGGGCGTCCGCTTGCCGTAGCCCGATTCGCACGCCGTGAAGAGGTCGAGCGTGTCGTCGCACACGACGCCTCCCACCACCTCGTCGCCGTCGGCGAGGTCGATGCCGATCACGCCCGCCGCCGAGCGCCCCATCACGCGCGCGTCGTTCTCGTCGAAGCGGATGGACATGCCCGTGGCCGTCGAGAGCAGCACGTGGTCCGCGCCGCTCGTCACGAGCACGTCGACCAGGCGGTCGCCCTCCTTCAGTCCCAGGGCGATGATGCCCGCCTTGTTGACGTTGCGGTACTCCTGCAGCGCGGTGCGCTTCACCTGGCCGTTGGCGGTCAGGAAGAAGAGGAAGTCCTCGCGCTGCTCGAACTTCGCCACCGGGCGCCAGGCGCAGATGCGCTCGTCCTTGCGCAGCTCGAGCAGGTTCTGGATCGCGCGGCCCTTCGCGGTGCGCGCGGCCTCGGGGATCTGCCAGACCTTCAGCTTGAACACGCGGCCGGTGTTCGTGAAGCACAGCAGGTCGTCGTGGCTCGAGCA
>CAYSFS010000030.1:0-15119 GCA_964430235.1 uncultured Chitinophaga sp.
AGTGGTGCCGCGAGATGCTCGCGAACTCGCCGACCGCGATCCGCGCGCTGAAGGCCGCGCTCAACGCCGACTGCGACGGCCAGGCCGGCCTGCAGGAGCTCGCGGGCATCGCGACGATGCTCTACTACATGTCCGACGAGGCGAAGGAGGGACGCGACGCGCAGCTCGAGAAGCGCCGGCCCGACTTCCGCAAGCACGCGCCGTGACCGAGGCCGCGGTCCATTCGCCGGCTCGGCTGCGCGCATGGATCGGCGCGCTGCGCCCGAAGACGCTGGGCGCCTCGCTCTGCCCGGTGGCCATGGGCGCCGCGCTCGCCTGGCACGACGGCGCGTTCGCATGGATGCCCGTGATCGCGGCGCTCGCGGGGGCATGCCTGCTGCAGGTGGCGAGCAACCTGGCGAACGACCTCTTCGACGGGATCCGCGGGACCGACTCGGGGCCCCGGCTCGGGCCCGTGCGCGCCGTGGCCAGCGGGGCCATCACGCCGCGCGCGATGGCCGTGGCCCTCGTGGTCACGCTGGCGCTCGCGGCCCTCCCGGCCGCGTACCTCGCGATGCATGCGGGGGCATGGTTCGCGGTGATCGGCGTCCTCGGCGCGCTGAGCGCGGTGGCCTACACCGGCGGGCCCGCTCCGCTCGCCTACGTCGGGCTCGGCGACGTGTTCGTGTTCGCCTTCTTCGGCCCCGTCGCGGTGGCCGGCACGCGTGCGGCCTGCGACGGCGCGTGGACCGCCGAGGCCGCCTTCCTCGGCATCGCGCCGGGCGCGATCGGCACGTGCCTGCTCGCGACGAACAACCTGCGCGACCGCGCGGGCGACGCGCGGGCCGGGAAGCGGACGATCGTCGTGCGGTTCGGCGAGCGCTTCGGGCGGATGCTGATCGCGGCATGCCACGCGGCCGCGATCGCGGTGCCGGCCGCCGCGTGCGCATGGCTCGGGCTTCCGAAGGCGGCGCTCGCGGCGTCGGCGCTCGCCGCGGCGTTCGTTCCCGTCACCGTGGGGGTGCTGCGCGGGCGCGACGGCACGGCGTTGAACTCGACGCTGGCCGGGTACGGAGCGCTCCTCTACGCCTACGGGATCGCGTTCGCCGCGGCCATCCGCCTCGGGAGCGACGCGCCGTGAACGCGGCGCCACGCGGGCCCTCATGCACGCGCGTCTTCCGGGCGTCGTTGCCCGTGCGCGCCGCGGACCGCGCGGTGGTCGGGGCGGCGTCGCGCGAGGCGATCTTCGTGCGGGTCGAGCACGGCGGCCGGGCGGGCTTCGGCGAGTGCGCGCCGCTCGGGCCCGGTGCGGCCGAGATGCTCGCACGGTGCACGCGGGCGCTGGGCGCGTGGAGCCCGGAAGGCGCCTCGCCGGACCGCGACCGGGCGATCGCGGCGATGCCCGCGCCGGCGCGCTTCGCCGCATCGAGCGCGCTCGAGGTGCTCGGGGGCCTGGGAACGACGGCGCACGCGCCGGTCCCCGCGGCGTCCTACTTCGGCGGATCGCCGGACGCGCTCGACGACGCCGCGCTCGAGGCGCTGCGCTCCGGCTCGTCCATCAAGCTGAAGGTCGGCCGCGCGTCGCCCGCGGACGAGCGACGGATGATCGAGCGCGTGCTCGAGGCCGCGCCCGGGGTCCCGGTCCGGCTCGACGGGAATCGCGTGCTCAGGGTCGATGAATGCGTCGCGCTCGTTCACGGGCTTCCCGCGGATCGCTTCGAGTACCTCGAGGAACCGATCTCGGATCCATCGATGCTCCCGCGGCTGCGCGAGGCCACCGGAATCGCGGTCGCGCTCGACGAGCTCGTCGCGGACCCCGCAGCCGAGGCCCGCACCCTCCGCGACCGGCTGAGCGATTCGGGCGATGCATGCTCGTGGGTGGTCAGGATGTCGCGCATCGGAACCCTTGCCGAGGTGCGCGCGCTCATGCGCCGCGCCGCCGACCGCGGGTGCGACCCGGTGCTCTCGACCGCGTACGAGAGCTCGTGGAGCATCCGGATCGCCGCGCACGTCGCGCATGCCGAGGGCGCGCGCCGACGGGCGCACGGGCTGGGGACGGCCCACGTCCTCGAGCGCGACGCGTGCCGGCCCGCCGCGCTCGCGGACGGATGCGTTCCGTGCGAACCGCTTCCCGACGCGCCGGAGGGAATCACGTGAGCCGACCGGCCCGCGTTGCGCTGGTGGTGCGCCCCGGGGGAGACCCGATGCCGGCGCTCCGCGCGCATTGGGCGCTCGGGCGGACGGTGCTGCTGGTGCCGGGAACGGCGTCCGACGGGACACGGGCACGCATGCTCGCGGCGGCGGGGATCGATGCGGCGGACGTGGCCTCCTGCGCCGCTCCAGCGCAGGCCGAACGGGCCGTCGCGAGCCTCCGTGCCGCCGACGCGCCTCCCGGGGCAGGCGTGCTGATCGCGACCAGCGGAACGACCGGTTCGCCGCGGCTGGTCGAGATCGGCCTCGATGCGCTGGTCGCGGGCGCGGAGCTCGGAGCGCATGCCGTCCCGTTCGGTCCGGGCGACACCTGGCACGCGTCGCTCGCGCCGCACCACGTGGGCGGGCTCATGCTGCACGTGCGGGCCGCCGTGCTCGGCGGGGGAGTCCGCCACGCGCCCCTTCCGCGCGCATGGGTCGACCTCGAGGGCTGCACGCACGCGTCGCTGGTGGCGGCGCAGCTCGCGCGGCTCCTCGAGGGGCCCGGACGTGCGCCAGCTTCGCTCAAGGCCGTGATGCTCGGCGGGGGACCCAGCCCCCCCGCCCTGCGTTCGCGCGCGATCGCGGCAGGCGTCCCGCTCTTCACCACCTACGGCATGACCGAGACGGCGTCGCAGGTCGCGACGGGCCGGGCACGCTCCGATGACGGCGCGACCCGTGCGGGACCGGCGCTGCCGGGCGTCCGCATCGCGATCGCGGACGCCGATGCCGACGGCGTCGGCGAGATCACCGTCGAGGGCCCCACGCTCGCGCGCGCGATCGTCGTGGACGGCACGCACGTCGCGCTCGGGCGACCGCATCGCACGCGCGACCGCGGGTTCATCGACCGGCACGGCGACGTGCACGTCATCGGCCGCATGGACGCGATGATCATCTCGGGAGGTCGCAAGATCCAGCCCGAGGCCGTCGAGCGCGCGCTCGGCGGGCTGGCGGGCGTACGGTCGGCCTGCGTGGTCGCGACGCACGACGCGCGCTGGGGCCAGCGGCCGGTCGCCTTCGTCGATCTCGCGGAGGACCGCGCGACGTCGCTGCGGCACGCGCTCGCCGGGACGCTCGAGCCGCACGAGGTTCCCGACGCGTTCCTGCGCATGCCCGAGGACGAGGCGGCGCTCCCGAAGCCGTCGCGTGCGCGGCTCGCCGCACGCCTCGCCGCGGGCGAGCGCTTCGACGAGGTCAGCTGAGGCTCGCGGTGCGGCGCTGCGTGGACTCAAGCCACGAGCGCAGGTCGGCGGCCAGCTCGACCGCGCTTCCCGCCGCCGGGTCGAGCGCGGCGCGGCGGACGCGCACCTCGATGGCGGGCACGCCGTCGACGGACATCTCCCAGGCGAGCGTGTAGCTCGTGCGGCCGATCCCCACCGCCGCCAGGCGCACGCGCAGGCGGTCGCCCACGCGCACGGGGCGCCGGAAGTCCGCCTCGCAGCGCACCACCGGCGTCGGCGGGTGCGTGCCGTCGAGCATGCCGCGCAAGGTCATGCCGCCGGATTCGAGCCATCGCTCGAAGAACTCCTGCTCCACCTGGAACGCGTTCGGGAAGAAGATCACCCCGGCGGCGTCCGAGTGCTTGAGCCGCACCACGAAGTCGTCCTGGAGGTCGTCGAGCCGCACGGCGTGGACGATACGGCACGCCCGGTTATGGGGTCATCGGGCACCGATCTGCGCCAATCCGCATCGTTTGCAGGCACGTGCGCAGAATCGGTGTCACACTCGGACGACCTCGGGGAACTGCACGAGGACCGGAACGCACTCCCATGACCATCGCCCCGCTGATCGCCGTCCTTGCCGCCGCGCACGCCCTCCTTCCGCAGGCCACCCCCTTGGCCGGAACGGTCGCGCCTGGAAGCCCTCTTGGGGACCTTGCCGTGGCCGCCGACGGTGATGGACGTGCCGAGGTGCGGCTTCCCGGAATCGGGCCCGTGCGCCTGGCGCTGCGCCCGATGCGCGCGGTGGCGCCGGATGCCGTCGCCGAGACCGGAACCGCGAAGCGTGCCGTCGACCCCGCCCTCACGAAGGTGCTCCGCTCGGTGCGGCACTTCGAGGGGACCGTCGATGGCCACCCCGGCTCGAGCGCCTACGTCGCGGTCGGCTCCACGGGCGTGGCCGCGACGGTCGACCTCGGCGGCGGACGCGGGCTCTTCGCGCTGCGGCGCACGAACGAGGACGTGCCCGGCCTCTGCGCAGGGCCCAGCGCGTTCGTGCGGATCTCGGCGACGTCCGAGACCGAGGTCGAGCGCTGCCGATGCATCGAGCATGCGCCGCGGCCGGAGGGCGGGACCGCCGGGACCGGAAGCATCCCCGCGGGCGGGCGGCGGGTCGTGGAGCTCGCGGTCGACACGGACAACGAGTACTTCCGGATCTTCCCGAACCAGGAGGCCCTTGCCGAATACACGGCGGCGCTCGTCGGCGAGGTCTCCGTGATCTACCGCCGGGACTGCGACGCAAGCATCGTCATCTCGTACCTGCGCGTCCAGCCGACGCAGGACGACCTGTTCAACCAGAACGACCCGCTCGACGCGTTCCGCGAGTACTGGACCGCCGAGGGCGCGGCGGTGGACCGCGACCTCTTCACGCTGCTGACGGGGCGCCGCAACCTGCCCTACGGCGGCGTGGCCTACCTCGAGGCCGCGTGCAGCCCCGAGTACGGCTACTCCGTGAACGGCTACCTCCATGGGTCGTTCGCCGCGGGATCGGCCTCGAACCCGGGCAACTGGGACGTGAACGTGGTCGCCCACGAACTCGGCCACAACCTCGGCTCGCTCCACACCCACGACTACGGGATCGACGCGTGCGCGAGCGGGTCGCTCCAGCGCGGCACGATCATGAGCTACTGCCATGTGCTGTCCGGCGCGAGCGCCAACATCGACCTCCGCTTCCACCGCGGCACGGTGATGCCCATCGAGGCATTCATGCTCGGCGCGGCATGCCTTTCCGCGGACTGCGACGACGACGGCGTGCCTGACGCGGACGAGATCGCGACCGACCCGGCCCTCGACCTGAACTCGGACGGGCTCCTCGACGCGTGCCAGGATTGCGACGGCAACGGCGTGCCCGACCCGGTGCAGATCGCCGCAGGGGCGTCCACGGACGTGGACGCCGACGGACGCCCCGACGAATGCGAGCCGGACTGCGACGGCAACGGCATTCCCGACTCGGCGGACGTGCGAGCGGACCCCGCGATCGACGCCGACGGCAACGGCATCCCCGCCTCCTGCGAGGTCGACTGCGACGGCGACGGCATCGCGGACGCGGACCAGATCAACGCCGACATGACGCTCGACCGGAACCGGGACGCGCGGATCGACGCATGCGAGGACTGCGACGGCGACGGGACGCCCGACCGCGACGCGATCCGGGGCTCGCGATCGCGCTGGGTGGGGAGCGCCGACGACGCGCTGCTTCGCGAGCTCGACGCACGCTCGGGCGTGCTGCTCCGCACGGTTGCGGTCGGCGACTCCCCGATCAACGACCTGGCGATCGGCACCGACGGCCGCCTCTTCGCCGCCTCGGGGAACCGGGTGTGGTCGATCGACCGGGTGAACGGCGGGCCGGCGGTCCCGTGGGGCCCGGCCCAGGACGCGGAGGTCCGGTCCGTCGCGGTGGCCCCGGACGGCCGCATCGCGGCGATGCTCGCCACGGGCAGGATCGTGCTCGTCTCGTCGAGCGGCGAGGCCGCGGCGCAGTACGCCGAGGCCTTCAGCGCGGACGACGCGCGAGACCTCGTCTTCCGGCGACTCACGAACGGCACCAACGAGGCGTTCGCCACGACCGGCGCGGGCGTGATCCACAAGTTCACGTGGCCCGCGGGAGCGCGCTCCCAGTTCGCCGACCTGAGCTCGCAGGCACCCGGGCTCCGCGGACTGTACCCCTACCGCAACGGCACGCTCCTCGTCGCCGCGAGCGCGCTGAACGGCGTCTACCGCGTGAGCGGCGCCGGCGAGCTGCTCGGGCGCTGGGACGTGCAGGGAGCGGGGCTCACGAACGCCGCCTACGCCATCGCCGACGCGCGCGACGGGCGAAGCCTCGCGGTCACGTCGCCGGTCGCCTCGTCCACCGTCAACGGATACGACTTCGTGACCGGCAACATGGAACGGACGCTCCGTTCGTACCCCGTGGACGCCCCGGCGGCCACCGCGATCGTCTTCGCCCCGTCGAGCGACACGGACCGCAACGGCAACCTCGTGCCCGACGCCTGCGAGCCCTCGATCGCCGACCTCAACGGCGACGGCCGCGTCGACGGTGCGGACCTCGGGCTGCTCCTCATCGCGTGGGGAGAGTGCGGAACGTGCGCACCCGACTTCGACGGCGACGGCCGCGTGAACGGGCAGGACCTCGGGTTCATGCTGGGCGTGTGGGGCCAGTGACGGCGGCGGCGCGGGACGCGTCACGGGCGGTGTCCGTATGCTTCGGACCGCCATGGACGGCGCACCTACCAGCTTCGACCTGCTTTTCAACCCCCGCCTGAACAAGGGCACGGCCTTCACCGAGGCCGAGCGCGAGCGCCTGGGGCTCGTCGGGCTGCTCCCGGACAAGGTCGAGACCACCGAGGTCCAGCTCGAGCGCCAGCGCATCCAGCTCGCGCACAAGCCGACCGACCTCGAGAAGTACATCTTCCTGTCGGAGCTCCAGGACCGCAACGAGCGGCTGTACTACCAGCTCCTCACGAGTGCCCCCGCCGAGTTCATGCCGCTGGTCTACACGCCCACCGTCGGCGAGGCCTGCCAGCGCTTCGGGCACATCATGCGCCGGCCGAAGGGCCTGTACGTGAGCGCGCGCCGCAAGGGGCGCATCCGGGACGTTCTGCGCAACTGGCCCGAGAAGGACGTTCGCTTCATCGTCGTCACCGACGGCGAGCGCATCCTCGGGCTCGGAGACCTCGGCGTGTGCGGCATGGGCATCCCGATCGGGAAGCTCGCGCTCTACACCGCGTGCGCGGGCGTCCCGCCCAAGCACACGCTGCCCGTGATGCTCGACGTCGGCACGAACAACGCGGCGTTCCTCGAGGACCCCCTCTACCCGGGGCTCCACATGCGGCGCATCGAGGGCGAGGAGTACGACGCGTTCCTCGACGAGTTCGTCGAGGCGGTGCAGGAGGTGTTCCCGCGCTGCTGCATCCAGTTCGAGGACTTCACCAACCGCACCGCGATGCCCCTGCTGGCGCGCTACCGCGACCGCGTCTGCTGCTTCAACGACGACATCCAGGGCACCGCGTCGGTCGCCGTCGCGGGCCTCTTCGGCGCGAACCGCATACTCGGCAAGCGCCTCCGCGACCACACCTACCTCTTCTTCGGCGCGGGCAGCGCCGCCGTCGGCATCGCCGACCTCGTCTGCCAGCAGATGGTGCGCGAGGGAATGTCCGACGCGGACGCGCACGCGCGCTGCTGGCTGGTGAACAGCCGCGGCCTGGTGACGGCCGAGACCACCGGCCTCAGCGAGTTCCAGCGGCCGTTCGCGCACGCGCACGCGTCCGAGAAGGACCTCGCCGCCATCGTCGAGGCGATCCGGCCGAGCGTGCTGGTCGGGGTGAGCACCATCCCGCACAGCTTCAGCCGGCAGGTCATCGAGGCCATGGCGCGGATCAACGAGCGCCCGGTGATCTTCCCGTACTCCAACCCGACCTCCAAGAGCGAGTGCACCGCGCAGGAGGCCATCGAGTGGTCCGGCGGACGCGCGATCTTCGCGTCCGGCAGCCCGTTCGCGCCGCTGCACCACAAGGGGCGACTGTTCGTCCCCGGCCAGGGCAACAACGTCTACATCTATCCCGCGGTCGGCATGGCGGTGTTCGCGACCGAGGCGAGCCGCGTCACCGACGAGATGTTCCTGAAGGCCGCCGAGAGCCTGGCCGCGCAGGTGACGCAGCAGGACCTCGACGTCAACCTCATCTACCCGCCGATGGCGAACATCCGCGAGGCCAGCGTCGAGGTGGCGATCCGCGTGGCCGAGCTCATCTTCGATCGCGGCCTCGCGCGCGTCGCGCGGCCGGTCGATGTCGCGGCGTTCGTGCGCGGCAAGGTGTACGACCCGGCCTACGGCTGACGGGGCGCGCGCGACGCGGGGCCCTCCGCGGACCCGCCCCCGGGCGCCGGCGGAAGGTCGACCGCCCTGAACGCGATGCGCGCGTACCCCGCGGCCTCGTAGAGCACTCCCACCCGCCCGGGCCCGAGCGCCACGGGCACGCTGTAGGCGAATCCGCCCGGCTCCACGAGCACCTTCGCGGGCCACGTCCGGCCGTCGTCGCGCGACACCCACGCGGTGCCGAGCGCGCGGCGGGACTCGCTGTCGCAGCCCGTGAACACGACCGTGCCTCCGCCGAGCGCGACCACGCCGCCCATGCACTGCGGGTCGGGAAGCTCGGGGACGTCGGTGATCGGCGACCATGTCGCCCCGCCGTCCCGCGACTCGGCGGTCGCGCGGCGACGGGCCCCGTGGTGCTGGCGCGCGTTCAGGACCACCGTCCCGTCCTGCCGCTCGAAGAACTGCACCTCGTTCGCACGCCCGGACCCCGGCGTCGGCGCGGGTTCGCCCATGCGCCATGTGCCGCCGCCGTCGTCGCTGATCGCCGCGTACACGCGCCACCGGTCGTACGGGCCCTCGTTGAACGGCATCAGGATGCGGCCGGCGCGCGGCCCGTGCGCGAGCTGGATGCCGATGCCGGGGCCCGAGGCGGTGCTGGTGACGACCGAGGCACGCTTGACCTCGCGCGTGACCTCGCGCGGGGCGCTCCACGTCGTGCATCCGTCGTCGGAGTGCGCGACCACGGTGCGGCATACGCGGTCGCCCGCGGCGTCCGCCTCGAAGCCCGGCACCACGCATCGCTCGTCGCAGCGCTCCGGGTAGGACTGCGCCATGAGGAGCACGCGGCCCGCGTGCGGACCCCGGACGGACTGCACGAGGCACGGGTTGTTCATCGAGCGGCCGTCCGCGTGCAGCACGGTCCGCTGCACCGACCACGTGGCGCCCCCGTCGTCGCTGGTCCGCATGACCAGGTCGTTCGTCCCCACGTCGGCCATGCTGCCGCGCGCCTCCGCCACGGCGACGATCCGGCCGGGCGCGGGCGCGCCCTCGAGTCGCAGGGCGGACGGGATCCGGTAGACGGCGTGGCCGCCCTGCCCGCCGACGAAGACATCGGCCGCGAGCGCGATCCAGGTCGCCACGAGGGAAGGCATGGCGCGCAGTATGCGCCGGAACGCCTTGACCGCACCCGAAGCGCGCACTACAATACCTGCTATGCAAGTCGCGTGTTCTGATTCCGGCTCCACGATTCCCGATACGTCAGGCATCGGCGTGCCGCGCCCGGCCGACGGCACCGAGCTGCGCGCCGTCCCCGCGCTGCTTGCGGCCGTCTCGGCGGCCGCCGTCGCATGGGCGGCGGTGCATCCGCAGCCGACGGCGATCGCCGGCCTCTCGGTCGACCGGGTCACCGCGATCGTGGCCCTGCTCGTGTCCGGCATCGGCACCGTGACGTTCGGCTACGCCGCGCGCTGCCTCGAGGGGCACGCCCGCCGCACCGGTTTCCTGCGGGCGCTCGCCGTGACGGTCACCGCGGCCTGGCTGCTCTCGCTGGCCGACTCCTTCGTGCTGCTGGTCTCGGCGTGGCTCGCGGTCGGCCTGGGCGTCGACAGGATGCTCCGGTTCAGCCGCGAGCGACCGCGGACGCACGTCATCGCGCGGCGGAAGTTCATCATGAGCCGCTGCGGCGATGCGCTTCTGGCGGCGGCGGCGGCCGTCGCGTGGACATCGTGGGGAACGGCCGGCGTCGCGGCCACCGTCGCGTCCGCGTCCGCCGCCGAACCGGGCCCCGCGCTCACGTGGTTCGTGCTTCTCCTGTGCGCGGCCGCCTTGGTGAAGTGCGCGCAGGCTCCCTTCCATGGATGGCTCCCCGAGACGGTCGAGGCCCCGACTCCCTTCTCCGCGATGATGCACGCCGGGATCGTGAACGCGGGCGGAGCCCTGCTCATCCGGTTCGCGCCCGCCGTGGCACGCGTCCCCGAGGCGTGGGTGATGCTCTCCGCGGTGGGAACCGCGTCGATCCTGGTGGCCGCGCCGGCCGCCTGGGTGCAGGCCCGTGCCAAGGCCGGGCTCGCGTGGTCGACCGTTTCGCAGATGGGATTCATGATGGTGCAGTGCGGGCTCTGCGCGTTCCCGGCCGCCCTGCTGCACCTGGTCGGGCACGGCACCTACAAGGCATGGGCATTCATGCGCGCGGGCGAGGTTCCGGCGCGCGTGCACTCGAGTTCGCCGACCTTCCGCCGGGCGGCCGTGCTGCTCGCGCTCGGCACGGCCACGTCCGTTCCCGCCCTGTATGCCTCGGCACTCGCGCTCGGAGTCCTCCACGGGATCGAGCCCGGTGAGCTGGCCTTGATGGCGATCGTTGCGCTCGCGTCCGGGCAGGCATGGGTGGCATGGCTCGGCACGCCGCGGCGGTCGGCGGCGGCGACCGCACGGCGCATCGCGTGCGCCCTCGCGTGCTCGGCGCTTCTCCCGACGACGGCATGCCTCGCGTACGCGGCGGCGGATGCCTGGGTCGAGCCGTCGATGCCGGCGCGACCGGCGATCGGCGGGACATGGGCGTGGGTCGCGGCCGCCATGCCCGTCGGCGCGGTCGCGGTGCTCGCGGTGGCGCATGCGTGGGCATGCTCGCCGCGCCACCGAGCCCGGTCCGCGCCGTTGCTGGTGCATGCGATGAGCGGCTTCTACGTCGGGATCACGGTCGGCCGCGCGCTCGACCGCATCCATGCCTTCCTCCGCGGCGCGCTTCCCGGAGCCACCCGTGCCTGAGATCCGCAGCACCCCCGGAACGACCCGTCCGCGCCCGTCGCTCGCCGGCGACATCGATCGCGCGTGCGTGCTCATCCCGCCGGCCTGGGACCTGCGTTCCTTCGTCGCGGTCAACCCCTTCATCGGGCACGCCGCCTCGCCCTTCGATGCGGCGGCGCGCACGGTGTCCGACGGCCTCGGCGCACAGGTGCTCCCGCCGGTCGATCACTACCGTCTGCGCTGGCGCCAGGGGGCGTTCACCGCGGAGGACGTCGCCTCCGCGGCACGCCGCGTGGGAGTGCCGGCGGAGCGGGTGCTCGGCGCGCTCGACGGGTCGGCCCGTGCCCCCCAGCGCTTCCGGCTCCCCACCCGGACGATCGCGGAGTGGATCGACTGGCGGAACGGCACGGCCTGGAACACCACGGTGTGCGACGCGCTGGCGCGTTGGTGCGAGTCCGAGAGCGCCGACCCGAAGGCGCTGGACGCGACCGCGGGCCCGCGTCCATTCGCGAGGTGGCGTCGGTTCGCGGAGGTGGACCGATCGGTCGACGCGGCGGGCCTGCGCGGGTTCCGCGCGGCCGTCGCGTCGATGCCCGAGGACCCGAACGAGGCGATCTCCCAAGTGCTCGACGAGCTCGGGATCGATGCGATCGAGCGTGACGCCTACCTGCTCCGGTTGCTCTCCGGCATCTACGGCTGGGCGACGCAGGCACGCCGGGTCGCATGGCAGCGGGACCACGACCAGCCTGGCGCGGTGCGTGACCTGCTCGCGGCGCGGGCCTGCGCGGACCTCGCGGTGGCACGCGTGGCGGCGCGACCCGGCGAACCGATCCGCGGCGGCGGCATCGGTGAAATGCCGGTCGAGGACGAACGATTCCGCCTGACGCTCCAGGAGGCGGCGGAGGACGGATTCGTCCGCACCCTTCTCGCGTCGGTCCGGCCGCCGGAACCGCGGGAGCGCGGCATGCGCCCCGCGATCCAGGCGGTGTTCTGCATCGACGTGCGCTCGGAGCCGATGCGGCGGCACCTCGAGCGACGCTCGGACGCGATCGAGACCAGGGGCTTCGCCGGCTTCTTCGGCGTCGCGGTCGAATGGGTCGAGGCGGGCCATCCGTCCGCCCGCTGCCCCGTGCTCCTGCACCCGACCTGCACGGTGCACGCGCACGCCCCGTCGGACCCGGTCGGCGCCGGGCTGGCCACGCGCCTCCACGGAGCGCCGGGATCGGCATTCGCGATGGTCGAGGTGGCCGGGGCCGCCTACGGCGCGCGCATGGCGCTGGACGAGGCGCTGCCCGGCTCCGCGGAGCGCCGCGAGGAGCACGCTTCGTTCGGGCTCCAGCCCGAGGATGACGGGTCGGGCATCGGCCTCGACACCCGGATCCGCACCGCCGACGCCATCCTGCGCGGGATGGGGATGCGCGGCGGGTTCGCGCCGCTCGTGTTCCTGTGCGGCCACTCGGCGCGCAGCGCGAACAACCCGCATGCGGCGTCGCTCGACTGCGGCGCATGCGGCGGGCACGGCGGAGGGCCCAATGCGCGCATCGCCTGCGCGATCCTCAACGATGCGCGCGTCCGCGCCGCGCTTCCCGAACGCGGGTGGTCGATCCCCGAGGACACGCTGTTCGTTCCCGCCGTGCACGACACGTCCGACGACACGGTCCGGATCCTCGACGAGGGCAGCATCCCGGGCTCGCACCTCGGGGCGGTCGGACGAGCGCGCGCGCTGTTCGAGGAGGCCGGCGCCGCCGTCCGCGCCGAGCGGGCGCCTCGGCTCGGCATCGAGGAGCGCGGTCCGGGGCGGCTCCTGCGCGCATTCCGCCGCAGGACGCGGGACTGGGCGCAGGTCCGTCCCGAATGGGCCCTCGCGGGGAACGCCGCGTTCATCGCCGCGCGACGTGCGCGCACACGCGGCGTGGACCTCGCCGGCAGGGCCTTCCTGCACGAGTACGACCACGAGGCCGACCTCGACGGCCGCGTGCTCGACCTGATCCTCACGGCGCCGATGGTGGTCGCGTCGTGGATCAACCTCCAGTACCTCGCCTCGACGGTCGACAACGACGCGCTCGGGGCCGGCGACAAGGCGCTCCATGACCGGGTCGGCGCGGTCGGGGTCGCCGTCGGGAGCGGCGGCGACCTTCGATCGGGGCTGCCGCTCCAATCGGTGCAGGCGGCCGACGGCCGGTGGCGCCACGAGCCGCTGCGCCTGCAGGTGATCGTCGAGGCGACGACCGAGCGCATCGACTCCGTGCTCGATGCGCGACCGCAGGTGCGGGAACTCGTCGAGAACGGATGGGTACGATTGTTCTCGCTCGACCCGCAGGGCGGCGCCACGCAGCGCCTGGTCCCGGGCGAGGGATGGGAGCCGGCCTGAGTGAAGCAACGACGCAGCACCGCCAAGGCACGCCCGGCCGCACGGCCGTCAAGGGAGGAAGCCGGGCACGCGCCGAAGTGGACGTTCCTGAGCAACCACGCCCACGTGCTGCTGCTCATCGCGAAGGATCCCGAGATCCTGCTGAAGGACGTCGCCCGGACGGTCGGCATCACCGAGCGCGCGGTGCAGCGGATCGTCTCGGACCTCGAGGCGAGCAGCTACATCGAGCGCGAGCGGCTCGGGCGGCGCAACCGTTACAAGGTCCACCCCGAGATGCCGCTGCGGCACCCGATCGAGGCGCACCGCCGGATCGCCAACCTCATCTCGCTGGTCGTCGGGCCCTGACGGCCATGCGCACGGGCCGCATGCCGGCGGATGCACGGGCGCACGAGCGCCCTGCCGCGGTCACCGCATGATTCCCATCGGCATGCCGCCGGCGAAGTTGCCGTAGCGGTAGTTGCCTCCGTACATGCCGCCGCCCCAGCCCCACGGCCACCCGAACATCGAGCTGTTCACGCCGAGCCCGCCGCCCGTGTAGCCGCTGCGAAGGGGACCGCTGCCGTTGTAGTAGATCCCGCCCGTGTAGCCGCTCCTGGCGCCCTCGCCCGAGAAGCGCCAGTACTGGTCCGACGACCCGCCGAAGCGCGACCATCCGTGGTTCCAGCTGTCGGTGACCCCGCGCGCACCCGTGTAGCCGCTGGTGCGCCCGTAGCCGCGCTCGCCGCTCGACCAGCCGGGGTAGCCGTTGCGGGGTCGATCTTCGGGCGCCTGCTGCGGCGCCTGCCAATCGCCGCGCGGCTGGTCACGCCGATCGTAGTTGCCGCCGTTCCAGCTGCCGCCCCGGCGATAGTCGTCGGGCTCGCCGCCGCCCTGCGCGGGCGGCTCGAGGGCCTCCCGACGATCGGCGTAGTTCGTCTCGCCGCGCGCGAAGGCGCCGCGCGGGCTGCCGTCGAAGTCGTGGTTCGGGTCCGGGCGGAAGTCGTCCATCGTGGTCGCGCGCGCGGCGGCGGTCGCCTGCGGCGACGCGTCACGCTCGTAGAAGCCGCTGGGCTGGCCCGCGCCGGGTGCGGCCGCGGCCGCGCCGCCGTTGCTCCCCGACGCCGCCTGCCACCCGCCCGCGCCGCGCGCGTACGTGCGCGCCCCGCGCTGCTGCGTGATGCGCCCGTCCGGCGAGGCCGACACGTCGTCGGCGGCGCCGGCGGCGTGGGCCCATCGAGGTGCGGCGGGCGCGGCGATGCCGGCGGTCGAGGCGCCGCCCGCAATCGGGGCGACCCCCGCATTGGCCGCACGATTCACCGACTGGATCGCCGCGGGCCATCCGCGCCGGTACGCACCGCTCCAATGCTGCCGCCACCACCCGTCGGCGTCGGCGCTGCCCCACGGGTGGTAGCCCCACTCCCAGGCGCCCGCATACCCCATGCCGAGCGCGAAGCCCGTGTCGAAGGAGCAACCCGGCCCCCACCATCCGCATGCGGCCCATGACGGCGCGCACTGCAACGCGAAGTCGGTCCAGCCCGGCAGCCCCTGGCACGTCCACCCGGTCACGCCGAGCGCCATCGGGCATGCATAGGTCGTCGGCACGCCCACGTAGTTGCCCCACACGGCCCCGTCGCCGGGATCGGCCCGCCCGTTCCCCGCGACGCCGGCGTCCGCGACGCGAAGGCCGGCGGCCGCGAACCCGGTCCCGTAGCACACGATCCCGCCGTTCGGGAAGCTGTTCGCGTAGCCGGCGGTGAACGCGAACGTCACGGCCTGCGGCGTCGCGTTCATGACGCGCACGAACGTCGTGCCGTAGGCGGGCGACGAG
>CAYSFS010000030.1:15219-20168 GCA_964430235.1 uncultured Chitinophaga sp.
GGCGCGGTCGAGCGTCGCCACGTGGGGAATCCCCTGCAGGTACAGGGCATCCTTGGCCGCCGGCGTCCCGGGCACGCTCGCAAGCACGTTGCCCCACGAGCCCTTCGGATCAAGCTGCGCGAAGGCCTTCGGAAGCGACGCAGGCTCGAGGTACGACCACGGCCCGGCCACCAGGTTCCCGCTGGTGAACCAGCGCCCCGAGGCGAGCAGCCACCACGTGTTGCCGTCGGCCGACGTGAACAGGTCGCCGCTCGCGTTGCGCACGCCGTAGATCCCGTCGGCCACCTGCACGAGGTCGGGGCCGCCGTCGACGCTCACGAGCACGGTCGGCTGCGTCACCACGATGACCTCGGGGACCTGCCCCGGTGCGGGCGTCGGCGGGGGCGTCACGCCGGCCGCGCGCGCCGGCAGCGCGGACTCGATCGCCCGCGCGGCGTCGGCCGAGGGCCCGGCTCCCGGCACGAACGGCCCCTTCCATGAAGTCGAGCGCATCCAGGTCGACGTGCCGATCCGAGTGAACCACGACTGCGTCGCCGACTCGAACGCGAGCAGCGACGGCGTGTTCAACGCGATGCCCACGCCCGGCGCCACGGCGCGCAGGACGGGTGCGCCGTCGAGCGCGAGGGCGACCGCGGCATGGTCCACCACGCGGACGGCCGGCGGCACGTTCGAGACCGCGGGTCCCTGCATGCGCGCGCCCCCGAGGTCCATGTTCTCGAGGACCGCCGAGCGCTGCGCCGTGAAGTCCGCGCCCATCAGCATGCGCTGCAGCACGGCCACGGTGGACGACGGATCCTTCCCGTCGGCGCGCGTCGCGCCCTGAACCAGCATGTCGGAGACGTGGATCAGGCCCGAGGAGAGGTCGTTGTCGAGCGACGCAGTGAAGGTGACCGAGCCGTACACGGGCGCCTCGCCGGCGCGCGCCGCGCTGAACGCCGCTCGCGCCGTGCCCTGCGTGCCGACGATCGACGCGAACTGCGGCGAGTAGAGGACGAACGTCGTGCCGTCGGCCGACGAGACCTGGGGCCACAGCGTCTCGCCGTCGTCGAGGGCGGGCGCCGGCGGCAGGTTGTCGACCTGCGAGGGATGCGAGACGAACTGCGCGGAGGCCCGGTGCACGGGTGCGGCGAGCGCGGCGAGCGCGAGGAGCGCGAAGACGGAGACCGACCGATCGCTTCGGCTGAGCATGCACGGATGGTACGGCCCGCTACCCTGCGCGCATGGTCGGACTCCTCGTCGCGGGCGCCTTCGCCTACATCGTCACCGTCTACTTCCTGACGAACCCGCTGGGGCACACGAGGAAGTTCATGTGGCGGCGCTTCGTGAACTGGTTCCCGCTGGGGATGACGTACTCGTTCCTGTACATGGGGCGATACAACATGTCGGTCGCGGCGGTGGCGCTCGGCACGCTGATGGACAAGAAGACGTTCGGCATGGTGACGGGGTCCGGCCTCACCACCTATGCGCTCGGGCTGCTGTTCGTGGGTCCCCTGGTCGACCGCCTCGGCGGCAAGCGCGGCATGCTCGTCGGCGCGATCGGCTCGTCGATCTTCAACTTCGCAATGGCCATCGTCGTCAGCATGAAGCTGAACGGCACGCTCGACGTGAGCATGGGCGCCGCGCTCGCCGTCCTCTACAGCATGAACATGCTGTGCCAGAGCTTCGGCGCGGTCAGCACCATCAAGGTGAAGAGCTACTGGTTCCACGTCCGCGAGCGCGGCACGTTCGGCGCGATCTTCGGCACGCTCATCTCGATGGGCGTCTACTTCGCGTTCGACTGGGGCCGGGCCATCGCCAACGCCGTGCAGCTCGAGCAGCCGGCCCAGCCCACCCTCGCGCGGGTGGTTCTCAACAACCTCTTCTCGCTCGACGGGCGCACCGTGCCCGCCCTGTGGCTCATCTTCGCCATCCCGGCAGGCATCATGCTGGTCTGGGCGCTCATCGACGTGATCCTCCTGAAGGACACGCCCGACCAGGCGGGGTTCGACCCGCTCGACACCCACGACGCGTCGAGCGACGAGATGGCCGGCGACCCGACCCGCAAGGACACCTACCTCGGCCTCATCTGGCGCGTCCTCTCGAACCCGGTCATCCTCATGATCGGCGTGGTGGAGCTCACCTCGGGAGTGCTGCGCGACGGCATCCTGAGCTGGTACCTGCTCTTCTCGAAGGAGACGGGCATGGGCGTCGAGGCGGTCACCGTGAACTGGGGCATCTGGGGCGCGGTGACCGGCATCGCCGGCGGATTCGCCGCGGGCTGGGTGAGCGACCGCTTCTTCAACTCGCGCCGCGCGCCCAGCGCCGCGCTCATGCAGGCGATCATGTTCGCGACCACCGGGCTCATGCTCCTCTGCCTGACGCTGGTGCCGGTGAAGGCCACGCTCGAGTCGACGGGCGCCGCGCCCGGGTCGTTCACCGCGTGGCTGATCGGCGCCCGGCCGATGATCATCGCGGCCTGCGCCGTCACCACCATGATGGCGGTGATCGGGGTGCACAGCATCATGTCGGGCACCGCCACGGCCGACTTCGGCGGCAAGCGCGCCGCGGGCACCGCCACCGGCATCGCGGACGCGTTCAGCAAGCTCGGCGCGGCGATCCAGTCCTTCGTGATCGGCTACCTCGCCACGAACGACTGGTCGTACTGGCCGATGGTGCTCTTCCCCTTCTCGATCGTCGGCCTCGTCTTCTCGATACGCATGTGGACGCTGCTGCCGAACGCCACGCGCAAGTACCTCGCCGAGGTCGAGAGCAAGAAGCTCGCCGCCGCGCAGGCGAGGCGCGGGCTGTGATCGAGTCCACGCACGCACCCCACGGAACCCCATGAACACCACCCCCGCCAAGGCCTACGCCGCGCACTCCCCGACCTCGCCGCTGGCGCCGCACGCCATCGCCCGGCGCGAGCCCACCCCCACGGACGTCGAGATCGACATCCTCTTCTGCGGCGTCTGCCACAGCGACCTGCACGTGGCGCGCGACGAGTGGGGCGGCACCGCGTACCCGGTGGTGCCGGGCCACGAGATCCTCGGGCGCGTGACGCGCGTGGGCGCGAAGGTGACGCGCTTCAGGGCGGGCGACCTCGCGGCCGTCGGCTGCATGGTCGACAGCTGTCGCACGTGCGACCACTGCAGCCGGGGGCTGCAGCAATTCTGCCTCGGCGGCGCCACGTTCACCTACAACTCCCCGGACGCGCACCTCGGCGGCATGACGTTCGGCGGCTACTCCGAGCGCGTGGTGGCCGACGAGGCCTTCACGCTGCGCGTTCCCGCGAACCTCGACCCGGCGCGCGCCGCGCCCCTCCTCTGCGCCGGCATCACCACGTGGTCGCCGCTCCGGAAGTGGGGCGCCGGCCCGGGGAAGAAGGTGGGGATCGTGGGCCTCGGCGGCCTCGGCCACATGGGCGTGAGGTTCGCGCGCGCCATGGGCGCGCACGTGGTGCTCTTCACCACCTCGGCCGGCAAGGTCGAGGACGGCAAGCGGCTCGGCGCGCACGAGGTGGTGGTGTCGAGCGACGCGGACGCGATGGCGCGGCACGCGTCGAGCCTCGACCTCGTCGTCGACACCGTGAGCGCGGACCACCCGGTCGACGCGTACCTCGCGCTGCTGCGGCTCGACGGGACGATGGTGATGGTGGGCGTCCCCCCGAACCCCCAGCAGGTGCGCGCGTTCAGCCTGATCATGCCGCGGCGCAACCTCGCCGGGTCGCTCATCGGCGGCATCCCCGAGACGCAGGAGATGCTCGACTTCTGCGGCACGCACGGCATCGCGTGCGACGTCGAGCTGATCCGCATGGACCAGATCAACGAGGCGTACGAGCGCATGCTGCGCAACGACGTCAAGTACCGCTTCGTGATCGACATGGCGTCGCTGAAGGGCTGAGTCCGCGCCACGGTGTCGAGGAAACGCCCGACGCGCGCCCGGAGCGCGCGTTGGTACGTTCCCGTCATGAACGCCCCTGCGCTCCTCGCCGCCTTGGTCGCCCTGCTCGTCGCCGCCGCTCCCGGTCCGCAGGAGCCGCCGCAGGCTCCGGGCGAGACGCCGCGCGAGCGCCGGCAGGAGCGCCTCGAGGAACGCCGGGAGGAACGCCAGGGGCAGGCGGTCCAGCAGGTCGGCGACGGCGAGCCCGGCGAGAGCGAGCAGGTCGACGAGTCGCAGGGCGCGAAGCCGTACGAAGGCCCGTACCGCAGTCCGTATTCGCTCACGTTCTCGTTCCCGGTGGAGGAACTGCTCTTCGACCGCCACGGCCCGCGGGGCGCCCCCGGCGCCCAGAGCACGGTGCCCGAGCGCGAGTGGTACTCCGAGGAGACCCGAAAGCGGTGCGGAGCGTGGGGCGTGCCCGCGCGCATGTTCGACTGCCCGCCGGAGGTGCGGTCGAGGCCCGCCGAGTGGCGCCGCGAGCGCGTCGTGGCCGGTGCGTCGCGCTTCATCGGCTACGAGTACCAGCACCACCACGTGCCGGACTGGAACCCGCCGCAGGGATGGCCGTGGAACGCGTGCTGCGCGGGCAAGCAGGGCAAGGGCGTCGACTGCAGCAACTTCAGCGGATGGAACTACAACTGGGGTCTCGGAATCCACCTCAACACGGACATCCACCGGCAGGCCGCGGAGGCCACGTCGCGCAGCGCCCACGGCGAGGCACGCGCCCAGGTGATCAAGCGACCGGAGGGCGATCCGGATCGGTGGTACGACGAACTGTGCCGGACGCTCAAGCCGGGCGACCTGCTGTACATCCGCGGCAACTCGCAGGCCAAGGTCACCCACGTGATCATGTGGATGGGCTCGTGCGCGAAGAGCCCGGACGGCACGCCGCTCATCATGGACTCGACCGGCGGCAAGATCAAGGACTGCGAAGGCCACGCGATCCCGTGCGGCATCCACCTGCGCCCCTTCCGCAAGGGCAGCTGGTACCACAAGAGCTTCGACCACGCGCATCGGTGGATCGAGGGCTGAGC
>CAYSFS010000031.1:0-5361 GCA_964430235.1 uncultured Chitinophaga sp.
TACGCGCACATCGGCACCGGCAACTACAACAGCCGCACCGCGCGCGTCTACGAGGACGTCGGCCTGCTGACCGCCGACCCGGCGATCACCGAGGACCTGGTCAACCTCTTCAACTACATGACCGGCCGCTCGCGCCAGCGCGAGTACCGCCGGCTGCTGGTCGCCCCGGTCACGATGAAGCGCACGTTCCTCGAGCTCATCGAGCGCGAGGCGGCCATCGCGCGCGCCGGCGGCCACGGCCGCATCGTGGCGAAGATGAACCAGCTCGAGGACCGCGGCGTGATGGACGCGCTCTACCGCGCGAGCGCCGCGGGCGTGCAGGTCGACCTCGTGGTCCGCGGCTTCTGCTGCCTGCGGCCCGGCGTGCCCGGGCTGAGCGAGAACATCCGCGTCCGAAGCATCGTCGGCCGCTTCCTGGAGCACAGCCGCATCTTCTGGTTCGGCGCCGGCCAGGACGATCCGCTCGCCGGCGACTTCTTCATCGGGAGCGCCGACTGGATGTACCGCAACCTGCAGACCCGCGTGGAGGCCGCCACCCCGGTGCTCGGCGCCGACGCACGCCGCACCCTGTGGGACATCCTGCAGGTGTGCCTCGAGGACCGGCGCTCCGCCTGGCAGATGCAGCCCGACGGCACGTACCGGCAGCTCGAATGCACCGACCTCGCGGCCGACGATCCGCGCGCCATGGGCACGCATGCGCGGCTCATCGCGCACTCGCGCGACCGTGCCGCGGCTCGCGCGCAGCGCGTGCGGTGAACGTCATCGCGTGACGGTCAGGGCGCCGGCGGCGGTGCCGGCGGCGGCTCCGGCCGCGCGGGGCTTGATGCCTGCTTCGGCGCCGCGCTCGTGCCCTGGCCCGTGCCTTGCGGGATGCCGCTTCCGCCCACGCCGAACCCGGCGCTGAGCCGGTTGATGCCGAGCTGGTAGAGCAGCCGGTCGAGCTGCCCGGTGGCGCGGTAGCCGACGGACCCGCCGACTCTCCAGCGCGCGGCCGAGACGTCGCCGAACGAGGCCGGCACCACCGCGGGAAGCAGCGCGAGCATCCGGTCGCGCGGCGGCAGGGTCAGCGACGCCATCCACTTCCCGGAGTACGCCGTCCGGTCGTCGACGGTGAACGAGTACTCCCACTCGGTGAGCTCCACCGGCGCGTCGTTCGGGTTCATGAGCTCGACCACCACGTGGACCTCGGTGGCCTCGGTCGTGGAGGTGACCCGCTCGGCCCCCACCGCGCGGAACTCCGGGTTCGCGGCGCAGCCGGCCGCCGCGAGGGTCGCGACGCACGCGAATCGGGCAAGCTTGGCGGTGCGCGGAGCGGTCATCCGGGGGAGAATGTATCACCCGTCGACCGGACTCACGTGAAGCAGCGCCTGGCCATCCTCTTCGCGTGCACCGCGCTCGCGCCGGCCATCGGGACCGTCGCGCGCGCCCAGGAGCGGGTGACGCCCGCCGTGGGTGACTCGCCCTCGGCCGAGCTGTTGCTCGAGCAGTTCGGCGCGCAGTCGAGGGCGAACCCGCGCGAGGCCGTGCGCCTCGCGATGCAGGCCCTCGACGAGGGACCGGCGCGGCTCGTGCGCGCCGGCGCCGACGACGACCTCTTCGTGACCGTCGCCGCCCGCATCCACCGCGCGCTCGGCGCGGACCGTGCGCTGCGCGAGGCGTTCCGGCGCGAGGCGACGCCCGACGCGGCCGAGTCGCTCGCGCGGGGCGACTTGATGCGCACCTTCGTCGCGCGGCTCGACACCGAGCCCGGGCTCGAGGCCGCCATGCGCCTGGCCGAGGGTGCCGTCGCGCGCGGCGCGTTCGCGGCGGCGGCATGCGCGCTCGCGCGCGTCGAGGACCATGACCTGCTCACCGGCCGCCGCGCGGAGTTCCACGCGCGCATGACGGCGACGGTTCGCGCGGCACTGGCGGATGCGCCGCGATCCGGCTCGGGCGACCCCGTCTCCGGCACGCTGGACGCCCTCCCGGCGGGTCCATGGATCGAGACGTGGTCGGTTCCCATCACGCCCATGGGCGAGCCGCTGCTCGCGCCCGGCACCGAGCCCGCCGAGGGCCGCGGTCCGCCGACCGCGCCCACCGCGTTCCCCGCCGTCGACGGCATGCACGTCTACCTCGACGAGGAGACCTCGGTGCGCGCGTTCGACCTCGCGAGCGGGCGCGTGGCGTGGTCGACGTTCGTGGGCGGCAACGCGTCCGGGTTCACGGGTGCGTTCGGCGCGGAGGGAGGCCCCGGGACGGCCGTGGGGATCGCCGGCGGGCAGGTGATCGCGACGTCCGCGGCGTCGAGGGGATCGGTCGTCGTGTCTTGCCTCGGCGCGCGCTTCGGCGACCTCCGCTGGCAGTCATCCATCGACTCGCCTGAGTCGCGCTCGGGGGCCGAGCCGCTCCTGCCCGCGGGCATGCCGCTCGTCGTCGACGGGATGGCGGTGGTCGGCGCGAGGCGCACGACCGCGCGGCTCGAGACGGTCAGCTGGATCGTCGCGACCGACCTCGATCGGCCGGGGGAGCCCGCGTGGAGCACGCTGCTCGCGTCCACCGGGAGCGTCCGCATGGGGCAGGGCCGCAGCGCCGATTCGCCGGTCGCATCGGGCGGCGTGATCGTCGCGGCCACCGCGACCGGCGCCGTGGCCGCGATCGAGGCCATCGACGGATCGGTGCGGTGGCTCCGCCGGATCCCCGTGCCGGTGCGCGAGGCGCTCGTCGCGTCCGGAGGCGCGGCCTCGATCGCGGGGCCGGCCGTGGCGGGCGGGCGCGTGTTCGCGATCACGCCGGATCGCTCGTCGGTGCGGGCGTACGACCTGCGCACGGGCGAGGTCCTCGCCGACGTGCCGACCGGCATCGACTCGCCGTTCGGACTTCCCGAGTACCTCGTCGGCCTCGATTCGGGCGACGTGGTCCTGGCCGTGGGCGACCGCATCGCGGCGATCGACCCGGCGAACCCGTCGATCGCCCGCTGGACCCGGCGCACGGGCGAGATGCCGGTGCTCGAACGTCCGCGCGGCCGCGTCGGGCTGCTGCGCGTCGCCGCGGGGGCGCCGCTCGTCGCGATGCCGACTTCCGCGGACCTGGTCCTGCTCGACGCGCGCGACGGCCGCGAGGCGGGGCGCATTCCCGGCGCCGGTGCGTCCAACGTGGTCGCGTGCGGGCGACAGGTGGTGGGCGTGGGCGCGTTCCGCGTCCGGTCTTGGATGCCGGCGGCGGACGCCGAGCGCAGCGCGCGCGAGGCGCTCGCGCGCGGGCCCGGCGTCGAGGACGCCTTCCCGCTTCTGCAGCTCGGCCGGCAGATGCGGTCGGCGGCAATGGTCACCGAGGCCGCGGAGGAGTCGCTGCGCCGGGCTTCGGGCGCCGAGGCCGACGCCGGCGCGCGCGAGGACCTGTGGGCGATCATGCGGTCGATCGACGTCCTCGACCTCGGAGCCGGCGACGAGCGCGCGCGCATCGACGCACAGGTCGATCGGAGCGCGCGCGTGGCCGGACTGGCCGGCGAGGGCGCGCTGGTCCGGATCGACCGCCAGCTGCGGCGCCGGGCGGCCGCCGAGGCGGCACGGCTTGCCGTGGAGGCGACCATCGATGCGGAACCCGGATCCACGGTGGGCGACGGCCCCGTGCGGGCCGCGATGGTGGCGAGCGCCCGACGACGGATCGATGCGGCGGCGACCCTCGATCCTGCGGGCACCTCGGTCGCGGTCGACCGAGCGATCGAGGGCGCGCTGGCCTCGGCCGGTTCGCCCGGAGCCGTGCGCGATCGCGTGCTTCGTGCCGGAGCCATGCTGTGCGGCGACACCGCGACGGGCCGGCGGTGCGCCGAGGAGCTGGCCTCGGGCAGCGAAGGCGCATGGCTTCGTGCGGCGCGTGCCGCGCTGCGCGCACGGGTCGAGGGCGGCCGTCGGTCCCTTGCCGTGCCGATCGCGCCGGCCGACGGGTCGGCCGTGTCGTTCAGTGCCGCCGTGGTTCCCGCGGGACCCGGCGTCTCGCATCCCGCGGGCGCGTTGGTGACCGCTGCGTCGGGATCGCTCGAACTGCGTCGTGCACCGTCGTTCGTGCCGGCGTGGCGCGTTCCGCTCGCGATGACGGCCCCGGTGCTCGTGGCCGCGGGCGCCGATCTCGTGGTGGCGGACTCGGGGCCGGGCGGGACCGGAGCCCTCGCGTGCCTGACGCTCGATGGCGGCGTTCGATGGAGCGTGCCGGGCCCGGACCCCGATGCCGTGGACCTTGAGGGTGCGCTCTTCCCGGACGATGAGCGTGCGCCGGTGCCCGCCCCGACGACGTTCGTTCCGACGGGAGACATCATCGTGGGCGTCCTGCCGGATGGATCGGCCTCGGGACGACGCCGTGCCGACGGCGGCGTGGCCTGGACGCTCGATGCACCCGACGGCCGCGTGCTCGCGATCGCCCACGCCGGGCCCGTGCTCGCGGTCCTGTGGGAGCCGACGGAAGGTGCGGGGCTCGAGGGCCGGCTCGCCGTCATCGACGCAGCCACGGGAGCGCGCGTGCGAACGGAGTCCGTCCCCGGCGGCGACCGAGCGCGCTGGATGAAGGTGAGCGACGCCGGCATCGTGGCCGTCGGAACGGGCGACGGGTTGCACGCGTACGGCCCGGCCGTCGAAGAGGGGCCCATGTGGACCATCGACGCGATCGAGGTGCAGGATGCGCCCCGCGCGTGGTTCGTGAAGGGTTGGTTGGTGGTTCACGACCGGTTCGACGAGCCCGTGGCGATCGACGCCTGGACCGGACGTCCCTCCGCGACCGCGTTCCGCGAGCCCGCGTCGCCTGCGGGTGCGGGGACGGACGCGCTGGTCACCGTCATGGTCGCGGGTGACTGGGCCGCCTTCCTTCACGAGGGACACGTCGCCTTCTTCTCGGAGGCGGGGGAGCTTCTGGGGCGCGATGCGCCGATGCCGGACCGCTCGTACGTGACATGCGCCGTTGGAGGCGATCGTGCGTGGGTCCTCGACGCGAACTCCGGGGACGCCGGGACCGGGCCGCTCCGTCACTCGGCGTTGCTCCGGGTCCTGGACGTGTCGCGCGGCGGTGCCGCGGCGACTCCGCCGTTGCGCGTGCGTTCGCTCGGCCGCCCCATCAGCTCGGTCGTCGTCGAGGAAGGACTCGTCGCGCTCGGGAACGGATCCTCGACGCAGGTCATCCGCGTGAATCCGTGAGGACTCCGCCGCTTGACAACGCGTGCACGGCCGTGGCTACACTTCCCGCGCGCCCGTCCGGATGACACGGCGCACACCCCATCATGACCATCGACGACGACATGCTTTCCCCCTCGGCCGCACTGATGCAGGAGCCCGCTTGGGCCGGAGCGTCCTCGTGGACCGCGCTCGCGGCACGCGACGACGATGAGGATGACTTCGA
>CAYSFS010000031.1:5461-19577 GCA_964430235.1 uncultured Chitinophaga sp.
GAGCGTCCTCGTGGACCGCGCTCGCGGCACGCGACGACGATGAGGATGACTTCGAGGACGAGGACGAGGACGAGGACGAAGACGAGGACGAGGACGAGGACGAAGACGACGACGACGACGAGGACGAGGACGAGGACGAGGACGAAGACGAGGACGAAGACGAGGACGAAGACGAAGACGAGGACGAGGACGAAGACGAGGACGAGGACGACGACGAAGACGAAGACGAGGACGAGGACGAGGACGACGAAGACGAGGACGACGACGACTTCGAGGAAGATGAAGACGAGGACTGATCCTCGGTCCCCGTTGACTTTCGATTGAGCTCCGCACGCCGGCCCACGGGCCGGCGTGCTTCATTTCTCGACCGGTGGCTCGAGCCGGACCGCCGCGATCTCCGCCTCGCGCCCGAGGAACCGGAACGCCATCAGCATGCGTGCGTCCGCGGTCGTCGCCCGCGGAATCCACGCTTCCGGCACGAGAAGCGTGCTCGTGACCCCCTCGACCCCGAGGCGATCGTGGCGCAGCCCGTCAGGCGTGGTGCACAGGGCGTCGCCGTCCTCGATCGCGAGCGCCGCCATCGAACGTGGTCCGAGCGCCTGCATGTCGTTCCCGGGAATCCACCAGGTGCATCGCGCCGCCTCGGGGGACCACACCACCAGGTCGCCGCGTCCCGCCGGCGACGCGCCCCCGCCCGACTGCGGATCCATCGCACGGACCGCGACGCTCAGGTTGGCGCGGACCCCGAGCGGACGGAAGGCCGGCGGTCGCACGCCCGCGTCGACCGCCGGCAGCCCGTCGGCCTCGAATGGCATCCAGCACGCCCCGAGCGCCGTGCCGTCGAGGCGAAGCGCGAACACGCCCGATCCGTCGCCCGCGAACGCCGGCATCAGCAGGCTCGACCCGGGCGCCGCCGGCAGCACGCGACGTCGCTCGCCGCGCTGCACCACCAGTTGCCAGTCACCCCCCTCGGGGGCGCGCCGGCACCACGCGGCGAGCCCGTCCGGCCCGAGCGTTCCGAAGGCATTCGCGGCCCCGTCCTCGGCGAACATCCGGAGCCGGCCGTCCCAGCCGAGGACGCCGAGGTCGCGTCCTCCGTCGGCGCGGGGCCGCTCGACGCAGGCGCCCTCGTCGGATGCGCCTCGGCCGAGCAGCCATGCCCCGTCGAGCCGGGCGAGGGGGAGCCCCATCGATGCCTCGCGGCAGTCGAACACCTCGATGCGACCGCTCAGCCCGTCCGGGGGAAGGGGATCGCCGATCCGCACGGCCCAGTCCGCATCGGTGGACGCCTGGACCGCGCAACGGGACCCGTCGGGCGAGAAGAGCGGAAGGGTCCGGCCGTCGTGTTCCGTGCGGAACCTGCGCAGCACGTGTGCCGTCGGTTCGCGCGATCCGGTGACTCGTTGCGCGGACGTGCCGGTTCCCGTGCCGCGATCCTCGGCGAGGACGAGGCGTTCGCTCCCGGAGATGCGCTCGGAGCATCCCGCGGCCGAGAGCCCGCATGCGGCCGCGACGGCCCAGCGGGTCACGCGCGCGGCCGGGGCGGTGCGGTCAGGGCGTGGTCGGTGCGGGCGCGGCATTCGGCGCGGGCGCGCCTTCGGGGGCGGGGGCCGCGGCGGGCGTCACCGCCGGGGGGACGGTGATGTCGATCGGCTCGAGCGGGTCCTTCGGGCCCGCGGCCGGCACCTTGTCGTCGCTGGAGATGCCGCGGTCGCGGATCAGCTCCTTCGACATGCTGCCCAGCGGCTTCGCGAGCTCGCGCAGGCGCATGCGCTCCTCGGCGTTGTAGTTGCGGTCGTTCTCGTCGGGGTTGTCCACCACGAGCGGGGTGACGAACACGAGCAGCTCGGTCACCGACTTCGTGTCGCTCGTGTTGGCGAACACCCAGTCGAGCACCGGCACGTCGCCGAGGAACGGCAGCTTGTTCTTGACCTTGCTCTCCTCCTCCTTGCGGATGCCCGAGAGCACGATGGTCTGGCCGTCCTTCACCGTCACGGTGGTGTTCGTCTGCCGGCGGTCGATGACGGGGTTGCCGCCGACGCCGGGCACCGTGGTGTTGAGGTTCGAGAGCAGCACCTCGATCTGCATCGCGACGTTCTTGTCCTTCGTGATGCGGGGCCGCACGTTGAGGCCGATTCCCACGGGGATCTGCTCGAACGTGGCGTTGACGCCGCCGCCCGTGTTGAGGTCGCTGAGGTTCGACGCCTGGAAGGGGATGTCCTGCCCCTGGAAGAACTTCGCCTCGCGGTTGTCGCTGGTGAAGATGCGGGGCTGCTGGAGGATGCGCACCGAGGTCTCGGCGGCGAGCGCCTGCAGCACGACGTTGATGTCGATGCCGAAGTTGAGTGCCGAGGTCGTCAGGTCGGGCGGGAAGATGCCGTCCTTCGAGCCCGCGAAGATCGGCTCGCCGTTGCCGTTGATCGTGATCGCGTTGTTCGAGTTGGTCGGCGCGACGTTCGGTCCCCACTTGATGCCCAGCTGGAGCTCGTCGCCGAGCTGCACCTCGGCGAGCACGACGCTGATCATCACCTGGCGGCCCGGCCTGTCGAGGTCGGTCACGATCTTCGCGAGGCTCTCCTGGATCTCCGGCGGGGCCAGGATCAGCAGGGAGTTCTGTCCCGCGTTCGGCACCACGCGGCTCTTGCCGACGAGCGCGCTGACCTCGGCCGCCTCCTCGCCGGCGGCACGTCCCGACTGCCACGGGAACTGCAGCTGGCCGGCACCGGCGCCGCCCGCGCCCGGGTTGTTGTTGCCGCTCGTGAACGCGTCCGTGTTGTTCGTGCCGTTGCTCTGGGCGACGTTGAAGTCGATGCCCGAGAGGCCCTCCTCGGGCGCCCGGATGGTCGCGCTCTGGCCCGACTGCGCCAGCAGCGCGTTCAGGATCTCCGCGAGCTCGACCGCGCTCGCGTGCTTGAGCGGGATGTTCCTGGGCAGGCCGGCCTCGAGCGGCTGGTCGATCTGCGCGATGAGCGCATCGAGCCACTTGAAGTTGTCCGGCGTCTTGCTGACCACGATCAGCCGGTTGGAGTCCGGGTAGGCCTCGATGCGGAAGATGTTCGCGATCGCGACGTCCGCGCCCGCCTCGCCGCCGGCGCCCGCGCCCTGCACGCGCGCCGCGCCGGTGTTGCCGCGCGCCCCGCCGCCGGTGCGCCGTGCCCCGCCGCCGCCGCCCTCGAGCAGCGACTGCAGCACGGTCTGGACCTTGATCGGGTCGGTGAACTGCAGGTCGTAGAGGCGGAAGATCCCGTCGCCGTCCTGGGACGAGGGCGAGTCGAGCACCGCGATGAGCGACTCGATCTCCTTCATGATGGCGGGCTCGGCCCGGATCGTCATGCTGTTGGTGGTCGCGAGCACCGTGACGATGAGCTGCTCGCTGGTGCCGACCATCAGCTCGCCGCCGGCCCCTGCCGCGGGGCGCGGCCGGTTCTGGCCCTGCGGCTGCTGCGCGCCGGTCGCCCTCGGCGCGCCGCCCGCGCCGGAGCCCGAGGTCCGCGCCGAGAAGAGGTCGGTGATGATGGTGGAGAGCGTCTGCGCGTCCTGGTAGTTCAGCTGGATGGTCTTCGTCTGCACGTCGACGTACGCGGGCACGTCGAGCAGGTCGATCATCCGCTGCACGCGCTTGGCCAGGGCGACGTCGCCCTCCAGGATCAGCTGGTTCGAGTTGTTGTCGGCGCTGAGCTTCGCGTAGCCGGGGAACGTCTCGGACAGGCGGTCGTAGACGGCGCCGGCCTTGGTGTTCTTGATCCGGTAGATCTTGGTGACGATGTTGCCGTTCTCCGGCAGCGCCATCACGTCGACGTCGGGCCCGAGCACCTTGGACGGCTGGAGCACGCTCATCTCGGTGAGCACGTCGATCAGGATCATGTCGTCGGTCTCGACGACGCCGAGGCCGTTCAGGCGGAAGGCCTGGAAGATGAGGTTGAGCGCCTCGCCCTTGGGCATCTTGCGGTCGCTCACGATCGTCAGCTTCGCGAGGTTCACGGCCTGCTGCTTCGGGATCACCACCTTGCCCGTCCAGAGCGAGATGGTGTCGATCAGGCCCTTGACCTCCTGGTCGCGGAACTGGAGGCCGACGAGCTCCTCGGCCGCGTCGGGCTTGCGGCCGCTCGCGGGGCCCTTCGGGTCGGTGGCCGAGCCGGACGGGCGCGCGGGCGCGGGGGCCGGGGCCGCGGCGGGCTGGGCCGCAGGCGGCGGAGTCGGCGCATCCGTGCCGCCGTCCTGGCCCTCCTCGGGCGGCAGTTCAAGCGGCTGGTTCATCCCGCCGCCGGCGGGCTCGTCGGCCGACGGGTCTTGCCCGTGGGCGGCTCCGTTCGCACCTGCGGCGGTGACCAGGAGCGAGAGGATCGTCGCCACGGAGCGTTCGGATGGCATGGGGTGGCGGATCTTCACGGTCGTCTTCGGGGTGGGGCGGCGGGCGTCGGGGCCGTGCCGGGGTGAAGTGTCTATCGACCGTCGTGCGGTCCGGGATTCGCAATGTCCTGCCGGGGAAACGCGCAGTATGTCAGGGGATTGCCGGGCGCGCCCGCGCGAGGGCCGGGCGGGTGCCGGGCGCACGCCAATTCCGCGGTGGCGAGGTTTCAGGACGTTGGAACGGCTCGGTCAGCGGCTGAGCTCGCTGATCCGCTCCACCAGCCACTGCTCCTCGGCCTCGAGTCGCTGGGAAAGGGCGGCGTCGAGGTCGTCCCGCCCCCGTGCGGCCACGACCTTCGCCATCGCCTCGCGGGCCGCGGGCATCTCCATCCGCGACACCGCCGCGCGGGTGAGCGGCATCGGAATCGCGGGCCGTGCGTCCGCATCGGCGGCCGCCACGGGCGCGGTGGCCGGGCGCGCGTCGACCGAGGGCGCACCCGAGGCGGTGCCGGCGCTCGCGGCACCTGAACCCGCGGACGTGGGTGACACGCTCATGCCCGGCGGCAGGCTGCCCGGCGTCAGCGGCCGGAAGACCGACTCGCTGGGCATCTGCCCGACGTCGACGTCGTACTCCTTGCCCTTGTGCTTCACCCGGATCTTCCAGGGCGACACGACCTCGAGCAACGTGACGCCGTCGGTCTCCTGGCCGAGCACGAGCGTTCGCCCGCCTTCCAGGAACACGTTCGAGCCGAGCATGCCGACCGGCTTCGGCCCGGTGTAGTTGGTGGGCGGCGGCGGCGGCGGCGGGGGTGGCGGCGGCGGCGGGGGCGGAGGCGGCGGCGGGATCTTCCGCTTCCAGTCGGGCGGCGCGAAGAAGAGCGAGCGTCCCTCGAACCGGCGCGTGTACAGCCCGTGGACCTGCTCGTGCTGCGAGAGGAGCGGCGTCACGGTGTCGACGTCCTCGGGCTTCGAGGAGGGCAGGAACGCGTCGACGGCAAGCGGCCCGACGTGGGCGACGACCACGCCCGCCGCGATCGCGCTCGCCGCGAGCGCCGCGACCAGCGTGCCGGACCAGCGCACGCCCGAAGGAAGCTGCAGCCGCAGGTTCATCGCTGGCGCCCTCCCGCCGAGAGGGTCCATGCCTCGATCGTGGCCTGGACGGCGATCTTGCGCGACTGCTCGTTTCGGGTGACGCGCAGCGCGCTCACCATCTCGATGCCGGGATGCGACTCGAGGTCGGCGATCAGCGAGGGGAGCTCCTCCGCGGTCGTCTCGAAGCGCACCTCGGCCTGCAGCCGGTCGATCGCGGGACCGAGCGCCTGCGCGTCCGGGTCCTTGAGCCGCGATCCCACGCGCGCCTCGTAGCTGTACCCGGACACCTTGTGCCGCTTCGCCACCTCGTTGATCGACTCCGCCAGCTGCTCGCGGCCGCGTGCCGCGTCCGCCGGGGGCTCGACCGCGCCGAACGTCCCGACCGCGCGCTTCAGCTCGGTGGTCACCGACGCACCGCGCCGTGCGCCGCGTTGAAGCGCCTGCGCGATCCGGTCCGCCTCGCCCGCCCATCGCCGTGCCGGCTCCCAGAGCAGGTCGTCCACGGCGATGAAGCCGAGCAACGCCACGACGGCGACGATCGCCCAGCGCTGGCGCGGCGGCAGCGCCGCGATGCGCGCACCGAGGTCCGCGGCCTGCTGCCGCATCGAGCGGCGGGGCGCCTTGCGCGTGGCCGGCTCGGCCTGGGGTTGTGTCGGCGTGTCGTTCACGGGTTCCTCAGGGGCGCTTGCACCGGTCGAGCAGCAGGTCGAACTCCGCCTTGAGCCGCGCCTTGTCGGCGTCGCTCAGGTCGGCGCGCGCGCGGAACTTCGAGATCCGCGTCAGCGCGTCCTGGGCCTCCTGCTTGCTCATGCTGTCGATCTCGGTCGCGCTCATCGGCGGCGGAAGCGGCTCGGGCTCGCTCGACGCGCCGGGATTGCTGCGGGTCGCCAGTCCCCGTCCCGGGGACGAGGACCCGGACGACGACGCCCGGACGCCGCGCGCATCGCTGCCCCGGCCCGCGCGCGGCTCGGGCTCCTTGCCGTCGTCCGCGACCGTGCCGGAGTCCGCGACGGCCGTCGAGGCCTCGGTCGCGCCTGCGGCCGCCGGCGCATCGCCGCCCGACGGCGAGTCCGTCGCGGCCGTCGCCGCGTCCTTCGCCGCGTCCTTCGCCGCGTCCTTCGCGCCCCGCGCGGCGCCGGCCTCGATGCCGGACGCCACGGGGTCGACGTCGTCCGGCGGGGGCCCGTAGCGTCGGACGCGCATCGAGGTCTTCGCGAAGTCCTGCTCCTCGGGGAATGCCACCGTCGTCGTCGGGCGGATCGCGACGGCGTTCACGGTGAACTCCTGGTAGCCGCGTGCGTCGGGTGCCTCCGAACTTCGGCTGATGGCGTCGAACGCCCCGGATTCCCGCAGGTGGCGCTCGAACTCGATGAGCACCTCGACGCCCTGGCGGTTCCCCGACGGCCGGACCTTTCCTCGCACGGTGACGGCGGGGCCGCGTGCCGCGGCGGCGACGTTGATGAAGTCGATGTCGACCCCTTCCGGTGCGCAGCACGCGAGGTCCGACAGCACCTTCGTCATCGAGGCACCCTGGCGCGAGAGCACGCGGTACAGCGCCTGGCGCTTGCGGTCCACGTCCTCCGCGGCCTGGTACGCCGCGAGGTCCGGCAGCTTCCACCGGAGCACGAGAAGGCGTACGCCCTCCAGGACCGGCGGCGCGAGCGCGATGGCCAGCACGGCCGCGACCAGCAGGCGTCGCGCGACGCCGGGCGCGGCGAGAAGGTTGAGCAGCCGGCCCGCGCGATCGGGCTTCGCGCCCAGGTCATGCGACTGCATGCGCGTGAGCGCCGCGGCGGGACCGAACGCGGCCATCGCGGTGCCGGCCGCGATGCCGTGCTCGCGCCACCAGCCGACCGGGTCGGCGGCGGACGTGCCGCGGACCACCGAGGCGAGCCGGGCGACGTCGCCCGGCGACAGGCCCAGGCCGCCGCCGATCGCGGATTCCGCGACCTGCGTCGCGCGCATCACCGCCTCGGCGGCCTCCTGCGGCGGCGTGCCCGCGCTCACGCAGGCCTCGCCGACCGCGCGCGCCACGTCGTTGCGGTCGATGGACGATCCCTCGGCGCCGGTGCGGATGCTGCGGGCGAGCAGCCCCTTGGAGGTCGGGACGCACACCGTCACGGTGCCGGTGGACGCATCGACCGCGACCATCGGGTCGTCGCAGTGGGCCGACAGCGCGGCGAGCGCCGCGACGTCCGGCGCGAACGAGACGTTCGCCGACTCGCGCAGGCCGCCGGGCAGCGGCGACTGCCGGTCGTCCTCGGGCCACTCGGCGACGATGCCGGTGCGGATGCCCTCGCCGCGTTCGCGCGCGAGCAGCGCCCAGCCGACGCGCCAGGGCGGGGTGCGTCCGAGGATGAACGCGTTGGCGTTGAGCTCGAGCGCGGACGCGAGGCGGTCCTCGGTCGCCGTCGGCAGCTGCACCGAGCGCACGACGCACCGGCCCGGCTCGATCACGCAGACGGTGCGTGCCGCGCGCGACGACTCGACCCATGCGGCCGCCCGGGCGTCGGCCTCGTCGAACCGAGCGACCTCCGCGACCTCGATGCCGCCGCCGGCCACGCGCGCCACCAACGCCTCGAAGCCCCCGGGCACCGGGCGCATGACCGCCACCGTGCGCGGGTCGCGCTGCGGCGAGGTCTCCGTCTTGGCCTTGGTGCGTCGTGGCATTGCCATGGTGGCTCAGCGCTCCCTGTAGGACAGGATCTTGGCGGGCAGTTCGGAGCGGTCGACCACTGCCTCGATCTCGACCTCGGTGCCCGTCGTGGCGGAGCGGCCTCGGCTCGTCACGGTATACACGCTGCTCGTCACGTCGAATTGCTGCGCGAGCTGCACGAGCGTCCCGGGATCGAGCCCGGTCATGCCCTGCAGGTCCGCGATGCTGACGATCCCCGTGGGGCTCGCCTTCCTGCGCGCGATGATCGCGTCGGCGACGCGGGGCTCGAGGTCGAGCACCTCCTTGAGGAGCGCCTCGGGCGCGGTGTTGATGTTGATGCGGCCCGGCACCGGTTCGCTGAAGTTGTCCGACGAGGTCTCGCGGAGCACGGCCCTCAGCTGCGACGGATCGAGGTCGCGCACCGCGCCGCGGCCCGAGGCATCGGCGCCGGCGGCGGGTCGGCCGCCGCTCGAGCGGCCGCTCGAGCCGCCGCCGGCCGCGGGCATGCCGCCGCCGGTCCTCGGATCCCCCGAGCCTCGTCCGCCGCCCATGGTGCCGCCGCCGGTGGGGCCGCCCGCCGGCGGAGCCGTGCCGCGGCCGCCCGTGCCGCCCGCGCGCCCGGCCGCGCCGGTGCGTCCGGCGGGGTTCGATCCCGACGCCGAGAGCTGGCTGAGCGGCGTGACGAGGAGCGTCTCGGCGCGGGCGTTGCCCTGCGCGGCCCACCCCGCCAGCGCCTTCGCCTGCGACTCGTCGACCCCGGTGGTCTTCATCAGCGTCTCGGAGTCCGCGCCCTGGAGCGCGAACTTCTCGTTGCCGCTCGTCGACAGCCTCGACTGCCGGGAGACCGCGGTCAGGTACTGCGACCATCCCGCGTCGAGCTTCCCGTCGGGCTTGTCGTCGGGGAACGTGCGAGGGCCGTCGTCCTCGTTGGGATCGAGCCGGCCGTTGAGGTTCCAGTCCTCGCCCCGGACGTACTTCGGCCATGCCCCCGCGACGAGCTCGAGCTCGGCGATGCTCCTGAAGGGCGCATTGCGCGGCTCGTACCCCATGCCGCGGTTTCCGTAGTAGTCGCCCTCGGCGCCGAGGCCCTCGACGTCGTCGTTGGCGTCGCGCCAGTCGACGATCGCGTCGACCACGTCGGGCGTCATGTTCGGGATGTTCGCCAGCTGCAGCTTCGTCGCCGTGTTGATGTTGAGCTTCGCGCCCTCGTCGCGCGGTCCCGCCCACTCGACGCCGTCGAGGAAGTGGCTGATGGACCACGTGCCGCTCCCGGCGTCGCCGAGGGCGTGCTCCTCCATGTCGCGGACCACCGCCATCGGGTCGTCGGGATCCGGGTTCTGAAGGTGGAACTCCATGATCGCGATCATCTGCTCGACGCCGGCGCGCGCGGCCCACCTCGCCTCGACGCGGGCGAGCGACTCGCGCCCGACGACCGCCTGGCGGAACGACACGATCTGCGTCGCGGCGACCAGCACGGCGCCGATGGCGACCGCCCAGATCACCACGACCACGACGCTCGCGCGGTGCATCCTCATCGTGCACCTCCGCCTCTCATGCCGCCGCCGCCGCGCATGCCGCCCCCGCCGCCGGCGGGTCCGCGACCTCCACCGCCCCCGCCGGGCCCGCGGCCACCACCCGTGAGGCCGCCTCCCGTCGGTCGGCCGCCCCCTCCGACGCCCGGCCGACCGCCGCCGACGGCGCCGCCAGTCGCGAGGCCATTGCCGCCACCGGCACCCGCGCCGCCGCCTCCGCCGGCCGCCGCGCCGCCGCCTGCCGCGCCGCCGCCTGCCGCGCCGCCGCCTGCGAGCCCGCCTCCCGTGCCGGGAGCGGCACCTCCGGTCCCGCCGGACTCGTCGGGCGGCGGCTCCTCCGGCAGCGGCTGGACCACGCGGTCGATCGCCACCATCGTCGTGAGCGTCACCTCGGTCGCGTCGCGATCGGGATCGGCCCCCACCGGCGTGCCCACGGCCTTGACCGAGATCCGCACGCGTTCGGGGATGCCGTCGACGTCCGAGTCCCACTCGTCGCGCCAGGAGGCGCCGTTGGCGGAGGCCTCCACGAGCATGCCGACCACGCCGTCGGCCACGGGCTCGGCGACGCCGCCGCCGTCCGGCGTGCGGTCGGGCACGGGGTCGCGCCGGCACCACAGCGCCGACCCGAGCTCGTCGTCCTCGATCCGGAATTGCGTCTCGTACTCGCGCCCCTCGCCCTGGTACTCGATGGGCTCGATGGAGCGCAGCGACTCGCTGAAGAGCAGGAGGTCGCTCCGAACGTTGTTGCGCGTGCGGAGCCCGGGCTCGTCGGTCGAGAGCAGGAAGCGGGTGACGAAGAGGTCCTCGGACCGGATGGTCGCCGCGATGTCGCGCCGAAGCCGCTCGAGCGCGGTGGTCGCGCGCTGGAACGCCTCGGCGCGCTCGGTCGCGATGCGCCGCGTCCGCCCGAGCTGCGACAGCGAGAAGGTCACGGCACCGAGCACCAGCGCGGCCACCGTGCCGGCGACCACCAGCTCGACGAGCGTGAAGCCGCGGCGCGCGCGGGCCGCGGCGGGATCATTCCTCGTCATAGCGCGACTGCCTGTCGAGGGGGACTTCCGGCGCACGCTGCACCTCGGGCGCGCCGTCGGGGCGCGGGGCGATCAGGGTCTCGACGCGGTACTCGCCGCCGTTGGGGTCCCTCACGGTGGCGGCCACCTTGTACGGGTCGCCCAGGCCCTGCGCGTCGATGTCGAGGGTCCAGGCCCACGCGTCGAACGGCGGTTCGAACGCGCCCTCGGGCGTGCGCGTGGTCTCCCACTCGACCACGCCGGTGGCGAGCAGGTCCGAGAGCAGCCCGTCGAGCAGCGTGGCCGCGACGGTCTCGCGCTCGGCGCGCTGCTGCATCGCGAGCGAGCGTTCGGCGATCGACACCACGGTGGCGAGCCCGATGGCGAGGATCATTCCGCCGATGATCACGTCGACCAGCGCCCAGCCGCCGCGCGCGCGTGCGCGCGCCGATGCATCCATGCGCGCCGTCACCATGGCTCGTCGGCCCGTCCCTGGCGGTTGAGGTCGATCGGGAACCGGGCGATCGGCGCGGGCTTGTCGGCGTCGACGCGCACCACCGCGGGCGAACCGCCCGGGAGCGTCACCGTCGCGTCGATCCCGTGGCCCACCAGGCGGAGCTGCACCTGCGGACGTTCGCCTCCCGGCACGCTGGCGATGAGCCATTCCGAGGGGTCGAGGGCGTCGTCGTCCACCTCGACGTTGACGAGCTCGAGCCCGTCCACGAGCGCGACCGGCGCCGCGAAGCGGTCCGCGCGCCAGTCGGGCGTTCCCTCCGCGTCGCCCATGCCGTCCTTGACGAGCAGGTGGATGCGCCCGTCGGCGGGGTCGCGCCACAGCGCCACCTGCTGCGACCCGAGCGACTCGCGGAACGCGAACATCCGCAGCAGCTCCGCCACGCGCTCGACCGAGTTGTCGGCGTCCTGGCGCGCCGTGCCGCTGAACTTCGGCACGATCGCCACCGCGGCGATCGCCAGGATCACCACCACCACGATCAGCTCGACCATCGTGAACGCCCGCCGCGCGGCGGCGGCGGGGACGTTCGCGGGGCTGGCGTGCGATCCGTCGGGCATGGCGGGTCAGCCGGTGCGCTTGTCGCCGGCCACGACGTCGGCGTTCTCGCCCTCGCCGCCGGCCTGGCCGTCGGCGCCGTAGCTGAACACGTCGAAGTCGAGGTTCACTTCCCCGGGGATCCGGATCTGGTACTGGTTGCCCCAGGGGTCGACGATCTGGTTCACGTTGAGCAGCGCCGTGTCGCCCTCGGTGAGCTCGATGAGCTCGAAGTCCGGCGGCAGGGTGCTGATGCCCTTGGCCGTCATGTGCATGCGCACCTGGTTCGCGATGGTCTCGGCGTCGGCGCGCGCGGTCTTGGCCTTCGTGAACCCGATCCACTGGGTGACGCGCGGCACCACCAGGGCGGCGAGGATGGCCATGATGGTGACGGCGACGATGAGCTCGACGAGCGAGAAGGCGCGGCGGGCGGAGCGGACGATTCGGTGGCGGTTCTTCATGGGTCCTGGGGTGTTCGGGGTGGCCGAGGGCGCCGGATTCGCGCCGTGAGGAAGGTCGGCGTGTTCTACGGTCGAACGCCGGTCGGGCGCCCGGATGTCATCGGCTCACGAGGATCGTCGCGACCAGTCCGGTAATCAGGCGACGGGCGACCCGCCCGTCAGCCGCCGCCGAGCGCCTTCTGCATCTCGAGCAGCGGCAGCAGGATGCCCGAGAGCACGAAGGCCGCGATCGCCGCCATGAACACGAGGAGCACGGGCGGCAGCAGTTGGCTGAAGATCTTGAGCGACGAGTTCACCTGCCGGTCGAATGCCGTCGCCGCGTGCATGAGCATGGGTTCGAGCCGGCCGGACTTCTCGCCGATGTTCACGATCTGGACGAGCAGCGGCGGGAAGAACCCGCACCGCTCGAGCGGGTCCGCGAGCGACTGTCCGGTGGTGACCTTCTCCTGGACGCCGTCGATGGCCTCCATGAGGACCAGGTTCCCGAGCGTGTCGCGGACGATCCGCAGCGCCGAGAGGATCGGCAGGCCCGCCGACACCAAGGTTCCGAGCGTCCGCGTGAACCGGGCGACCGCGACGTCCCGCAGGAGCGGGCCGAGGATCGGCGCCTTGAGAAGCAGCCGGTCGACCTTCCGCCGGTTCCCGCGGGCGGCCATCCACCGGCGGCCGCCGACGAACGCGGCCAGCCCGCCGCCGATCACCAGCCACCACCACGCCTGCATGAAATCGGCGAACCCCAGCAGCACCTTGGTGGGGAAGGGGATGCTCACGCCCGGCTGCGCCAGGATCGGGGCCATCAGCTTCGGGAGCAGGAACGTCACCGCCACGACGATGCTGACCATGATCATGAAGGCGACGATGATCGGGTAGAGCGTGGCGCCCACGACCTCGCGGCGCAGCTCCACCGAGCGGTCGAGCAGGTCGGCGAGCTGGTGCATGACCTCGCTCATCCGCCCCGAGGCGTCCGCGGCGCGCACCATGCCGACGATCATCTCGTCGAACGGCGGCCCGTACTCCTCCATCGCCTCGTGCAGCGGGCGGCCCGCCTCCACGCGCTCGATCACGAAGTCGAGGATCACGGGCTGCGCCTTGCCCGCCGCCTGCCGGCGCGCGGTCTTCAGCGCGTTGAGCAGCGGCAGGCCCGCCTCGATCGCGGTGGCAAGCTCGCGCACCATGTTCGCGAGCTCCACGCGCTTGAGCGTCGGGCGCCCGGCTCGCCTCCCGGAGATCCCGCGCAGCATCGCGCCGAGGTCCACGTCGCCGCGCCTCGGTTCCGCCGCGGCGGCCGCCCGCGCGCCCGTCGCGGCACGCGCCGCGGGCGCGGCCGCCTCGGCCTCCGTCGCCTCGAGCACCATCGGCGCCATGCCCTGCGACTGGAGCATGCGCATCGCCGCGCCGCGGTCGGCGGCCGTGACCGTCCCCGCGGCGACGGCGCCGCCTCGGTCGATGGACTGGTGCCGGTAGGTGGGCATGGCGTGCGGCGTCAGCTGTCGTCGATGTCCTGCGTGGCGCGCAGGACCTCGTCGATGGTGGTCATCCCGGCGGCGGCCTTCGCCATCCCGTCGTCGCGCATGGTCGCGAAGTCGGCGTCGACGAGCCCGCGCAGCTCGAGCGTCGTCCGGTTCTTGCTGATGCCCTCGCGCAGGCGCGCGTTGATGCGCGCGATCTCGTAGAAGCCGAGGCGGCCGCGGAAGCCCGAGCCGTTGCACTTCTCGCACCCCTTGCCGAACGCCACGCCGTCGCGGAAGAGCGCGCGCTCCTCCGGCGTGATCCGCGCGGCGAGCTCCTCGGTCATGGGCGCGCGCGCGACGCACTCCTTGCAGAGGCGGCGCCCGAGGCGCTGCGCCAGCAGCCCCTCGAGCACGCTCGCGATCAGGAACGGCTCGGCGCCCATGTCGACGAGGCGGCCGACGGAGGAGATCGAGTCGTTGGTGTGCAGCGTGCTGAAGAGCAGGTGGCCCGTCAGC
>CAYSFS010000032.1:0-1767 GCA_964430235.1 uncultured Chitinophaga sp.
ACGGTGCAGATGCGCACCACCTCCTTGCTGTCCTGGATGCTGGCCTCGGCCTTGTTCAGGTTGATGTTCTTCTTGATGAAGACCACCGCGCTGTACGCGCCCGTCACGACCGCCTGCGTCGAGGCGCCCGTGAACCAGTAGACGACCGCGCCGCCCATCAGCACGCCGAGCAGGATCTCGGGGCGCACGATGCTGAGCACGCCCTCGATGGTCTTGCCCTCGGGGACGATGGTCGTGTTCTTCGAGAGCGCCAGGATGATGCCGAAGATCATCGTGGTGGCGCCCACGACCGCCGTGCCGATGAGCACGGGCTTCGCGGTGGCCTTGAACGTGTTGCCGGCGCCGTCGCCGCGCTCGAGGAGGAGCTTGGCGTGCTCGAAGTCCGGCGTGATGCCGTAGTCGCGCTTCAGCTCGTCCTTCACGTTCGGGATGCTCTCGATGCGGCTCAGCTCGTACACGCTCTGGGCGTTGTCGGTCACCGGGCCGAAGCTGTCGACCGCGATGGTGACGGGGCCCATGCCGAGGAAGCCAAACGCGATGAGGCCGAACGCGAAGATCGGGCCCGCGAAGTCGCGGTACGCGTCGGGCATCAGCAGGGTGAGGTCCGCGTTCAGGCTGAGCTTCCAGCCCGCCGCCATCAGCACCAGGATGAGGAAGCCCATCCAGAAGGCGCTGAAGTTGCCGGCCACGAAGCCCGACAGGATGTTGAGGCTGGCGCCGCCCTGGGCGGACGCGTTGGTGACCTCGCTGACGTGCTTCGACGAGGTGCTGGTGAAGATCTTGGTGAACTCGGGGATCAGTGCGCCGGCGATGGTGCCGAGGCTGATGATCGTGGCGAGCACCCACCAGAGGTTCACGAGCTTGCTGTCGCCGAACTGGAGCTCGCCGAGCAGCGCGTGGCTGGCGAAGTAGGTCACGATGATCGAGACGATGCTCGTCACCCACACCAGGCGGGTGAGCGGGGCCTCCTCGTCGAACTCGCGCTTGCCGCCGAACGACGCCTTCGACCACGCCTCGGTCACGTAGTAGCTGACCAGGCTGGTGAGGATCATGAGCGCGCGCATGGTGAACAGCCAGACGATGAGCTGCATGCACATCGTGGGGGAGTCGCCCTTGCCGCCGCCGAGGGCGTAGGCGAGGAACGCGATGAGCGCGACGCCGGTGACGCCGTAGGTCTCGAAGCCGTCGGCGGTCGGGCCGACCGAGTCGCCCGCGTTGTCGCCGGTGCAGTCGGCGATGACGCCGGGGTTCTTCGGGTCGTCCTCGGGCAGCTTGAAGACGATCTTCATCAGGTCGCTGCCGATGTCGGCGATCTTGGTGAAGATGCCGCCGCAGATGCGCAGCACCGTGGCGCCCAGGCTCTCGCCGATGGCGAAGCCGATGAAGCTCGCGCCCACCAGGTTCGACGGGATCCACAGCATGATGGCGATCATGAAGAAGAGCTCGACGCTCACCAGGAGCATGCCGATCGACATGCCCGACTGGAGCGGGATCGACAGGCACTGCAGCCCGTCGCCCTTGAGGCTGGCGAACGCCGTGCGGCTGTTGGCCTGCGTGTTGATGCGGATGCCGAACCACGCGACGCCGTAGCTGCCCAGGATGCCCAGCACCGAGCAGAGCAGCACGATGCCGACGCTCATCACGGGGCTCAGGTGCGCGTCGGGGGCGCCGTCGCCCGCGGCCGCGGCGTGCCCGTGGCCTCCGATCGGGTTCAGGAACCCGAAGTAGACGACGATGGCGCCGGCCACCAGGAACCACAGCAGCGCC
>CAYSFS010000032.1:1777-19510 GCA_964430235.1 uncultured Chitinophaga sp.
TGGGTGAGGTAGCTCTTGCAGGTCTCCCAGATGATGTTGGAGACGTTCCGCATCGCCGGGTGCGTGGGCAGGTTGTTGACCTGGTGGTACTGGATCAGGCCGAACACGGCGCCGATCACGGCCACGATGATGCCGCCCCACATGAGGGTCGAGCCCATGACGGGCTTGCCGAAGACGGCGAAGACGATCTTCTCGTCGATCGGGGGCAGCTGCAGGTCGGCTTCGCTCGCGAAGGCGGCGGGGGCCGCCGCGAGGGCGGCGACCACGGCGGGAGCGATGAAGCGGGTCCAGTTCTGGGCCTTGGCCATTGGTATTCGTCCTGGGTGCGGAGTGGGCGCCGGGCGCCCGGTTTCGAAGGGGGACAGTGTACCCCCGGCCCGATAGGCTTGCCACCATGCTCGGGAACCGCCTTGCCAAGCAGTTACGGCACCTGAGGGGCTGGGCCCGGGCCGGCGGCATCACGTGCTTCCGGCTGTATGAGCGCGACATTCCCGAGTTCCCGGCCATCGTCGACTGGTACGACGGGGACGTGGTGGCCTGGGTCTATCGCCGCACCCGGGACGAGACGCCCGAGCAGGTCCGGGCGTTCGAGGACCGGTGCGAGGAGGAGATCCTCGACGGCCTGCAGGTGCCGGGCGCGCGGCTCCACATGAAGTACCGCGGGCGGATCGTCGACCGCGCCGAGCAGTACGACCGGGTCGACGACCGCGCGCTCGTGCGGGTGGTGGAGGAGCAGGGGCTGAAGTTCGAGGTGAACCTCAGCGACTACCTCGACACGGGGCTCTTCCTCGACCACCGCAAGACGCGCTCGATCATCCGGCACTACGCGGGGGGCAAGCGCGTCCTCAACCTCTTCGCCTACACGGGCAGCTTCACCGTGTACGCGCGTGCGGGGGGCGCCGCGGCGACGACGACGGTCGACATGTCGCGGACGTACCAGGACTGGACGCGGCGCAACCTCGAGCTGAACGGGTTCGGCCTCGACGCGGGCCACCGCCTGGTGCACGCCGACTGCCTGCAGTTCCTGGAGGCGGGGCCGGCGCCGGGCGAGGCGTACGACTACGTCGTGCTCGACCCTCCCACGTTCTCGAACTCCAAGCGCATGGAGGCCGACAGCTTCGCGGTGGACCGCGACTGGCCGCGGCTGGTGGCGCTCGCGGTGCGGTGGCTCGCGCCGGGCGGCTACCTCTACTTCAGCACGAACTCCCGGCAGATCAAGTGGGACGACGCGCTGCTGCCCGCCGGGTTCGCCGCGCGCGAGATCAGCGCGCGCACGGTGCCGGACGACTTCCGCAACCGGAGGATCCACCGGTGCTGGACCGTGACGCAGGCGTAGTCAGCGCGCGGGGACGAGGAACTCGGGGTTCGAGGGGAGGTCGGCGAACGTCCCGACGAAGGTCCCGTCGCGCGCGTCGAACTTCAGCACCTTCCTCCCCAGCCGGCTGCCGACGTAGAGGACGTCGCCCTGCAGCGCGAGCGCGCTCGGCGAGTCGAGCCCGCCCGCTCCCGGGCGCACGAGCTCCGCGACGCGGCCGGACGCGAGGTCGATCCGCCACACTCCGTTGCGCCCGTTGTCCGAGACCAGGAGCGCGCGCGCGTCCGGCGTGAAGATCGCCTGGATCGGGTGCCTGAGCCCGCCCGAGGCGTCCGCCACCACGCGCACAAGCCGACCGGTCGCGGGGTCGTACGACGCCACGCGGCTGCGCCCGCGGTCGCACGCGTAGATCAGCCCGTCTGGCCCGAACGCGAACCCGCGCACCTCGCCGAGGCCCTCGGGCGACTCGCCGTCGCTCGGCACCACCGTGCCCGGTGCCAGCGTGCCGAACTGCGCGAGCCCGCGCGGCGCGTCGACCGGCGTGCCGCGCGACCAGCTCCCGAACCCGCGGTAGCGCGTGACGGTGTTCGTGTCCTGGTTCGACGCGTAGATCGCGCCGTCGGGCCCGACCGCCACCTGGTACGGGTGCACGAACGCGGGGTTCGCGGGGTCGTTGCGGATCACGGTCGACCGGTACGGGCGGATGCCGGCGGCCGCGTCGGGAGCGCCGAAGAGCACCAGCCGCGAGGCGGTGTGCTTGGCGCTCAGCACCGCGAGGTCGCCGTTGGCGAGCACGAGCATCCCGCGCAGCTCGGCGAGCGGCGGCTCGGCCGCGGGCAGCGGGCCCAGCACCGGGCCGGTCACCTTTCCGCTGCCGTCGATCGCGAACACCTGCGCCAGGGCGCCCTCGGCGCCGTGCACCGTCGCGTACCAGTGGGTCGCGGTGAGCGGGAGAACGTGGGCGTGGTCCCGCGCGCCGGGCGCGCGCGGGGCGACGGCGTTCGCCGGCGCGGCGGCCGGCGCCGGTGCGCGTACGGCCCCCTCGGGCGGCGCGTTCGTGCCGCCCACCCCCGGAAGCACGATGGGCAGCGCCACGATGGCCGCCAGGGCGACCCATGCCAGTTTCACGCCATTCGGGACGGAATGCCGCATCGCGGCTTGCAAGGCTACCCCCGCGCGGGGACCATACGCGGGTCACGCCGTACATGGAGGTACGCATGCCGCAGGATGGATCCGCCCGGCCGTCGTCCGCATTCCGCCGCCTCGCCTTCGCCGCCACGGTGCTCGCCGCCGTCACGGCGCTCGCCGCGTGCTCGTCGCAGGGCGACGGCCGCTGGCCGTGGTCCGGGGGCGCGCAGCGCCTCTCCGCCGACGCGGGGCTCGAGCTCGGCACCGCGCCGCGCGGGCCCTCGCCGGCGGCGCTCTCGTCCGACAAGGGCCAGGCCGACAACGAGCTCGAGCGGCTCGCGCGCTCGGCCGGCGCCTCGCGCGCGCCGCGCCCGGGTCCGGACGACTGGCGCATCATCACCGACTCGCTGGTGCTCTTCCGGCACGCGCCCTACGTCATCGACATGGTGCTCGGGCTCCTCGTCGCCGTCGGCGTGGCGCTGGCCCTCACCTCGACGCCGCGCCGCGCGGTGCGGTTCGACCCCGTCGCGGTCGCGCAGCAGCGCATGGCGACCGTGGTGTGCGCGCTCATCGGCTGCATCGCGGCCGAGCTGGTCCAGGCGAGCGAGGAGTTCCTGCTCGGCGCCGAGATCGCGCTGGTGCTCTTCGGCATCGGCGGGCTGGTGCGCTTCCGCACGGTGTTCGACGACGCGCGCCAGACGGGCCTGGCGATCGTTGCCACGGTGCTGGGGCTCGCCTGCGGCATGAGCGAGTACTCGCTGGTGGCGATCGCGCTGGTCGTCGTGTACCTGGCCAACTGGTACATGCAGCGCGTGGCGGTGGTGCGCATCCGCGTGCGCGGCCGCAGGGGCTGCGACCTGTCGCAGCTGCAGGCGGCGGTGACGTCGCTCCTCCAGAAGCAGGACTTCCAGCTGCTGCGGGTCACGCCCGCATCGAGCGAGCGCGAGGTCGAGTTCTTTGCGCGCACCGTGTCGGAGTTCGACGTCGACGCGCTGTCCGGCGCCGTGCAGGGCGCGCTCCCCGGCGTGCGCGTGCGGATCAGCGTCTCGTGAGGCATTCCGGGCGTGCCTGACGCGATCACGGTCACCGGCGTCCGCCGCGCGTTCGAGGACGGCACGGTCGCGCTCGACGGCGCGACGCTGTCCGTGGAGCGCGGCTCGGTCGCCGTCCTCGTGGGGCCGTCGGGCTGCGGGAAGACGACGCTGCTGCGCATCCTCGCGGGGCTCGACGCGCCCGACGCCGGCACCGCGTCCGTGGCGCCGGCGGCGGGCGAGGGCGCGGCGCGCGTGTCGATCGCGTTCCAGGAGCCGAGGCTCCTGCCGTGGAGGAACGCGCTGCGCAACGTGGCGCTGCCGCTCGAGCTCGCGCGCGTGGGGAAGGCCGACCGCGACGAGCGCGCGCACGGGATGCTGGCGCTCGTGGGGCTCGCGGACGCGGGGCGGAAGCTCCCCGGCCAGCTCTCGGGCGGCATGCGCATGCGCGTCGCGATCGCGCGCGCGCTGGTCACGCGCCCGCAGGTGCTGCTCCTCGACGAGCCCTTCGGCGCGCTCGACGAGATCACGCGCCACCAGCTCGACGACCTGGTGCTGCGGCTGCGCGCGGAGCTCGGGATGACCGTGGTGCTCGTGACGCACGCCATCACCGAGGCCGCGTACATGGGCGACCGCGTGTTCGTGATGGCGCCCTCGCCCGGGCGCGTGGTGCGCGCGTTCGAGCCCGGGTTCGGCGCGCGCGACGCCGCGCTTCGCGCCTCGCCGCGGTTCGCCGCGGTCGTCGCCGACCTGATGCAGTCGCTCGCGGGCGCGATGCTCGCGGCGCCCGAAACCGGGGTGCGCGCATGAGCGGCGCGCGTGCCCCGGCCCCGGCGAGGTTCCCGTCCCGCGCTCCGTCGCGCACGCGCGCGGCGCTCGCCGCCGCCGTGCCGCCGTTCGCGGTCATCGTCGCGTGCATCCTCGCGTGGCACGGGGCCGTGTGGGCGTTCCGCCCCGGCGAGTACCTGCTTCCCTCGCCCGTGCAGGTGGCCGAGGAGGCATGGGACTCCCGCGCGACGCTGGCGCGCGCCGCGTGGCTCACGGGGCTCAGCGCCGCGGGCGGCTTCGCGATCGCCGCGTGCGCCGGCGTGCTCGCGGGGAGCGTGCTCGCCGCAAGCCGGTTCCTGATGCGCGGGCTCTACCCGATCGCCACGCTCCTGCAGATGGTGCCGCTGGTGGCGATCGCGCCGCTCCTGGTGGTGTGGTGCGGATACGGGTGGCGCACGTCGGTGGCGAGCGCCGCCATCGTGAGCGTGTTCCCCGTGCTCGCGTCCACCCTCGACGGCATGCGGGGAACCGACCGCGGGCTCGTCGAGCTCTTCGGCACGCTGCGCGCGGGGCGCGTGCAGCGATGGTGGAAGCTCGAGCTGCCGTGGGCGCTCCCCTCGATCGTGACGGGCCTGCGCGTCGCGGCGGGCCTCTCGGTGATCGGCGCGATCGTCGGCGAGTTCGTGGGCGCGTTCGCGGGCGACGCGTCGCCCGTGGGCATCGTGATCCTGTCGGCGCTGCGCGAGAACCGCACCGAGCTCGTCTTCGCGGCGGTGCTCACGGCCGCGGTGGTCGGGTTCGCGCTGTTCGGGCTCGTGAGCGCGCTCGGGTGGGCGGCGCTGCGAAGGTGGCACGCGTCGGGCGGGTGAGCGCGGCCCGGCTGCGCGGCTAGGCTGCGCGGCATGAGCATCCTCAGGCGCCTCGCGGAGTCATGCGGAATCCCCGGTGCGGTCGCCTCGGCACGCGGCATGGCCGCGACGGTCGCCGTGACGCTCCTTGCCGCGTGCGGCGAGGACGGCGGCGCGCCGAAGCCTGCCGCGCCGGCGGGCGCCGCCCCCGCGCCCCGCGCCGTGCGCCTGCAGCTCAACTGGATGCCCGAGCCCGAGTTCGGCGGCATCTACGCCGCGCAGCAGGACGGCCTGTTCGCGCGCGAGGGCCTCGCCGTCGAGGTGATCGCGGGCTCGGCGGGCACCCCCACCGCGCAGATGACCGCGAGCGGGCAGGTCGAGTTCGGCATCGTGGGCGGCGACCAGGTGCTGACCTTGCGCGAGAAGGGCGGCGACCTCGTGGGGCTCTTCGCGATCTTCCGCACGAGCCCCATGGGCGTGATGGTCCGGGCCGACGCGCCGTGGAAGTCCCTGCAGGAGCTGTGGGCGAGCGACGCGACGGTCGCGATGGAGGCGGGTCTTCCGTTCGTGCGCTACCTGAACGGCAAGTACCCGGGGGGCAAGGTGCGGATCGTGCCGACGGGCACGGGGCTCGCCGCGTTCGAGCAGGGCACCGTGCAGGCGCAGCAGTGCTTCATCTCGGCCGAGCCCGTGCAGATGGAGCTCAAGGGCATCCCGGTGCGCGTCTTCAGCCTGGCCGAGGGCGGCTACGACCCGTACACGGTGACGGTGGCGACGAGCGCCGCGTTCCTCTCGAAGGAACGCGGGACGTGCGCGGCGTTCGTGCGCGCCCTGCGCGAGGGCTGGTCGCGCTACCTCGCCGAGCCCGCGAAGTACAACCAGGCCATCGCGAAGCTGAATCCCGGCATGACGCTCGCCGCCATGGACATCGCGGCGGGCAAGCAGCACGACCTCGTCGCCCCGCCCGGAACCGGGGCGAACGAGGTCGGGATGATGGAGCGCGCGCGGTGGGAGACCCTGGCGCGCCAGCTCGTCGAGCTCGGCACGCTCAAGGCCGTCCCGCCGGTCATCGACGACGTGTTCTGGAACGCGCCGTGACCGCGGCGACCGCGAGCGCGGCGAGCGCGCCGGGTGCCGGGACGAGGTTCGCCTCGACCCATTCGACCGCGGCCTCGTGGTCGGCCTCGGGCATGCCGAGGTTGAACACGATCCAGAACGTGTCGCTCTGCGCGTAGCCCGCCGCGCTCACGCGGAACGAGGCGAGGTAGATGCCGTTCGCGGGATCCGAGGTGCCGGGGCCCGACATGGTGAACTCGGGGTGCAGGTCAAGCCCCGCCGAGACCAGGAACGAGAACGAGCCGCCCGCGGCGGTCGACGCCGACTGGCCCGCGTACGACGCGGTGAGCATGCTCGTCGAGAACGCGAACTCCGAGCCGTTCCATGCGCCGAGCGACGGCGACAGGTTCATGGTCAGCGTGGTGCCGACGAGGTCCGAGCCGATGCCGGGCTCGTCGCCGGAGAACGGGAAGAACGGGTCAAGCCCGAGTTCGCCCTCGAAGACGCGCTGCGACGGGTTCACGACCAGGCCGGTCTCGTGGTCCCACCCGCCGGTGACGAGCGCGCCGCCGGAGGACGTGATCCACAGGTCGAGGTGCGGTTCCTTCTCGACGTCGGCGCGCGCCATGGTCGCCGTGAGCGCGGCGGCGGCGAGCGCGACTGCGGGCGCGAAGCGGGAAGGGACGGGGGAATCGGAAGCGATGCGGTTCATGGAAACACCTTTCTTGGGAATCAGGGGCACGCGCCCCAGGAGCCGAGGAGGACGCCAAGGTCGATCCCGTCGACCGTGCCGTCACGATTGAGGTCTGCGATGCCGGACGCGCCCCACGCGCCGAGCAGGGCGCCGAGGTCGAGGCCGTCGACGGTCGCGTCGCCGTTGAGGTCGGGCGCGCACGCGTCGCCGTCGATGGTTCGTTCGGCATGCGCGAACGCGGCCGCGTACTCGGCGGGACCCGCGCCGCCGTCGAGCACGATCCAGGCGGGCTCGCTCGCGGCCACCGCGGGGTCGGTCGAGGTGAGTTCGAGCGGCACCAGGTACACGCCCGCGTCGGGGACCTGCGCGCCCGGCGCGGCGAGCAGCGTCATCGAGAGGTGCCGGTGCCAGCCGCCGTCGGGCTGCACGGCGAGCGTGAAGCCATCGACGGGCCCGTCGCTGCTCGTCACCGAGAGCGTGAGGAACCGCACCTGCAGCCGCTCGCCGGCGAGCGGGCCGTCGGGCGAGGTGGGCACGAAGCCCGTGCCGTCCCATGCGAGCACGGGGCCCGCGAAGCGGAACCCGACGCGCGTACCCGCGGCGAACGTGCCCGCGGCCGCGTCGAACCCGGGGTTGCCCGTGAACCACGGCACGCCCGTGTCGCCGAACGCGCCGCCGAACACGCGGCGCGGCGCGCCGTACCCGGCGGACGAGATCTCCCGCGTCTCGATGCGGCCCGCGGCGACCGACAGGCCGATGTCGCCCGCGTGCTGCGCGGCCGCGGAGGACGTGAGGGCGAGCGTCAAGGCGATCATGGGTCGTGTCTTCATGCGTGTGTCTCCGCTCACGGGAGCGACGGGTCGAAGCGGTTGCTCGATGCGGACCGGAACAGGTCGTCGAAGGCGTGCGTGGCGACGTGCCCGTCGACGAACGCGTAGTTGGACTGGCTGCCGTCGCCCGGCTTCCTCCGGTCGACGGCGTTGACCTGCACCTGCGACGCGGCGGTGCGCGCCGGCTGCGGGCTCGCCGACCACTCCTCGACGTGCGGATGGTCGGCGGAGGCATAGGCGCCGCGTTCGGCCATCAGCAGGAAGCACACCGTGCGCTCGTGGTCGCGCACCTGCTGCAGCCGGTCGGCGCCCGCGCCCGCGCCGTCGAGCGCGACGGCGGGCGAGTAGGTGCGCGACAGGTAGTTGTTCATGCCGTAGCTCGTGCGGCGGTAGAGCGGCGGCGTCGATGCCGCGACGGGCTCGCCCTCGCCGCCCGACTCCGGCGACCAGTGCGGGCTCTCGTCGAGGGGGCTGCGCAGCGCCAGGTCCTCGCGCCCGAACCACGGGCGCAGGCGCTCGACGAACGAGAGCGACGCGTTGGCGATCGAGCCGTGCGGCAGGCCGACGTCGACGAAGCGATCCTCGTTGCCGGCCATGTACGAAAGGTGCGCGACCGCGAGCCCGCGCAGGTTCGCCAGGTCCGCGGTGGCGACGGCGGTGCGCCGTGCCGACGCCAGCGCAGGCACGGCGATGCCCACGAGGACGGCGATGATGCCGACCACGACGAGCACCTCGACGATCGTGAATCCCGTGGCGGCGAGGCGGCCGCGGGGCGGACGATGCATGGGACGAATCCTGCGGGCGACGGCGCGAGGCCGTCGCGGTGCGAACGCGACGCTCCCGGCGCGCGCGGGCGCGCCGGACGGCATCGCCGGGCGGCGATGCGACAACGGTCGGTCAGCAGGAGGGAGGCGGGCGCGCCGCGAGGGCGCGGGGCGCGGGCGGCGCGGGTCGGGCCGGCGGCGCGGCCGCGTCGGTCACGGCCACGAGCGCCAGGAACGCCGGCACCTCGGTCGTGTCCGGTATCACCGTCGCGAGGGCGAGCAGCAGCTCGCAGGTCGCGCACCCGAGGTCGTCGTGCGGCGGAGCGTCCGGGGCCTCGTCGCCGTGGTCGCCATCGTGCCCTTCGTCCGCCTCGTCGTGGTGATGGTGGGCGCAGTCGCGGTGGGCCCCGGCCCGGTCGGCATCGCCGGCGAGGGCGTGGGCCGAGCAGTGGCCCGCGTCCGTCGCCAGGTGCAGCGCACGCAGGCCCGGACCTCCGGCGCCGACGATGGCCGCGGCGACGCAGGCGAGGAGGATGCGCGCGAACGTGCGCATGCGGACCGCCGAGTATAGGCAGGGGTGCATGTCGCGGCCGTTCCTGCCCTCGGGGCGCGCGCCACGGGCGACCTACACTCGGCCCGATGGCCCGCTCGCGCCCCGAACGCCCCCCGCTGCGCGTGTTCCCGACCACGCTGTGGGAGTACCCGAGCCAGCACTACGACTGGGTCGACGCCGACGGCCGCCGCCACTCGATGCAGGGCGACAAGGACTACGCGGGCGCGACGCCGTCGTGGGTGATCTGGCAGCTCCTGATGCGCTACACCCGCGAGACCGACCGGGTGGTCGACCCGTTCTGCGGAAGCGGCACCACCATCGACGTGTGCCGCTCGCTGGGCCGGCCCGTGAAGGGGTTCGACCTGGTGCCGCGGCGCGCCGACATCCTGCAGGCCGACGCGCGGAAGCTGCCGCTGGAGGACCAGAGCGTCGACTTCGTGTTCATGGACCCGCCGTACTCGACGCACATCGACTACTCGGACGACCCGCGCTGCATCGGCAAGCTCGACGCGGCGGGCGACGACGGCGGCCGCGCCTACTACGCGGCGATGGAGCAGGCGATCGGCGAGGGGCACCGCATCCTCAAGAACCGCCGGTACTTCGCGCTCTACGTCAGCGACAGCTGGCGCAAGCTGAAGGGCGCGCCCGCCGGCAGCGGCGCGGGGTCCTTCATGCCCATCGGGTTCGAGCTCTTCGCGATCATGCGCCGGAAGTTCGTTCCCGTCGACATCATCAGCGTCGTCCGGCAGAACCAGAAGCTCGACAAGGGCAACTGGCGCAAGACCGCGGTCGAGGAGAACTTCTTCCTCCGCGGGTTCAACTACCTGTTCATCATGAAGAAGGTGGACGACGTGGTGCAGGGCGCGGGCAAGCACGGGCGCGCGCCTCGGCGGTGAGGGGGCCGCGCCGCGGCGGGGCCCGCGAGGGCGGCGTCACGGAGACCACGTGGTCGTGCGCGGCGGGGCCTGCCCGAAGCGCGCGTCGCGCATGTGCGCGACCGGCGGCGCCCCGTCGGCGAACGCCATGGCGCGCAACAGCCGGGCGGCGGCCTCGTCGCGCTCCGAACGCAGCGCGCCGAGCGCGGAATCGGTGGCCGCCAGCACCCTGAGCGACTCGGGCGAGTCGGGGAACGGGTCCTCGCGCGGGACGTCCTGCCAGGCGAGCAGGCGCTCGACCATCGCCGCGTCGCCCTGCCGCCATCGCTCGACGGCGCCGCGGAGCGCGGCATCCGCGGCGGTGCCGCGGTCCGCGCGCGGCGGGGCGGTGGCCTCCGCGTGCGCGTCGGCCCAGGCCCGGTCCTCGGCGAAGAAGTCGGGGAAGGTGGCTCGCGCCCATGCGAGGCGCATCGACTCGGCGATGCCGGGGTCGAGCGCCTCGACGGCGTCGACCGCGGCGCGAAGCGCCTCGCGGCGCGCACGCCCGGCGTCGGCGATGCGGCGCTCCATCGCCTGGACCTCGGGGTCGCGGCGGTATTCCTCGGGCGAGCGCGTGCCGCCTGCCGTCCGTTGCTGCTTCAGCCCGAACACCAGCAGGTCGCGCAGCGTCTCGAGCCCGGCGCGGCGCGCGGCCTCGGCGCTCGAGCGCAGCCGGTCGGCGTGCGGCGCGAGCACGGCGAGCGTCGCCTGGCGCTCGAGCTCGCCGGGGACCGCGAGCGCCGAACGCACGGGGTCGTAGTCGCTGGTCCAGAGCGGCCCGAGGAGCCACGGCTGCCGGAACCGCCGCCAGGGAAGCGAGGCGCGGCGCGCCGCTCCCACGGCGCGCGCGAGCACCATCCTCGCGTCCGACTCCTCGAGCCCGATGACGATGGCGATCTCGCGCATGGCCTCGTCGTCGGCGGCGAGCCGCTCGGCGTCGGCGGCCAGCAGCGACTGGAGGTACTCCGACAGCGCGCGCTCGAACTCGCCGGGCGCGGACTGCGCACCGCCGGCGAGCTCCATCGCGCGCTTCTCCATCGCCTTCAGCTGCTCGCGCTGGCGAACCTCGATCTCCTGCACGCGGCCGACGTGGCGCTCCCACACCTGCTCGACGAGCGGGTCGTCGTCGCGCGCGCCGAGCGCGCGGGCCGCGCCCTTGAAGGACGCGTGGTCCATGCCGGGGGCGAGGAGCAGCTGCTCGGCGATCGAGAGGTCCTCGCGCCACGGCGGCTCCTCGACCGCGGGCGGCTCGACGAAGAGCGCGCCGGGCGTCGAGGCCACGATCCGGTCGGCGGCGCGTGCCCCGACGAGCGGCGCGAGCAGCGCGCGTGCCTGGTCCTCGGTGAGCCTGAGGTCGCCCGCGAGGATGCGCGCGGCGGGGTCATCGGGGTTCCGCGCGGCGAGGTCCGCGCGCGCGCGGCCGATCGCCTCGGCGAGCGGGTTCAGGAGGTCGAGCACGGGCTTGTCGCGCGCCGGGTCGTCCGGCGGGCGGCCCTCCGCGAGCGCCTCGATCCGCTCGCGGCCGCGCGCGATGCGCGCGTCGACCAGCACCTCCCACGCCTTGCGGGCCTGCCGCGTCGCGTCGGCGGCGCCCGTCGCGGCGCCCGAACGCACGTCGGGGTGCGCCTCCAGCACCATGAGCCCGGCGCGCAGCGCCGGCAGCGGGCCGGGGTCGTCGGTGCGGCGCGCGACCAGCGCGGTGCGCAGCCGCTCGCCGGCCTCGGGCCCGAGCGCCGCCGAGAGCTCGGCGACCCCGGCCTCGTTCGCGCGGTCGAGGGACTGCAATGCGCGGCCGCGCGCGCGGCCGGCGCCGAGGCGCGCGGCCTCGACCTGCTCCTGCGCCGACTTCCACGCCTGGCGATCGTCGTCGGTGGCCTCGGGCGCCTCGGCCGCGCGCTGCAGCTCGCCGAGCCGCGCGGGGTCGAGGCCCTGCGAGGACATCAGCGCCGACCATGCGGCGGGGAACCCGATCTCGGCGTCGGCGAGCGAACGCGCCGCGGCGCCCAGCGCGCGGCGGTACGCGGCGACCTGCGGCTCGACCGCCGCGCGGCGCGGCGCGTCGAGCCCGAGCGAGTCGACGAGCGGCTCGAGGTCGATGATGGTGCGCACGTCGCGCGAGCCGTCGGCGAGGCCCTCGATCACGCGCACGGCGCGCTCGACGGCGCGGCGCGAGGCCATGCGCTCGGCGAACCCCGCGCGCGCGGGCAGGCGCTCGGCGATGCGCGCTGCCAGCGAGTCGTCGAGCAGCTGGATGCGCGACATCGCGGACGCGTGCCGCGCCATCAGCGCGCGGAGCGCGGCAAGGTCGAGCTCGTTCGCCCGGGCCTCGGGGCGGCGCGCGTCGCGCGCGAGCGGCGCGAGCGACTCGGCGCGCAGCGCGTCGAACTCGGCGAGGTAGGCGTCGTGCAACGCGTCCACGGCGGCCCACTCCTCGAGCGCGAGCGGTGCGGGCTCCGCGAGCGCGGCGGCGGCGAGGTCCTGGGTGCGCACCGGTCCGGGCAGCGCGTCGAACCGGGGCTGGGTGCGGCCGCCGCATGCTCCTGCCAGCGCCAGGAGCGCGGCGATCGCCACCAAGGTCAGGGCCCGCAGCGGGTGCACGCGGAAAGTGTAGGGGGGCGGTAATACGCGCCGGAATGCGCGCCTCATGGGGGCCGAACGCGCCCGACGGCTCGCGGAATGCGGGGATTCGGGGCAATCCGCGGACGTTCGCTCTTGACCCCCCCATGCGGAATCCGACGGTGTGACGGTCGATCCGTGCCGGGTCGGCCAGGAGTCACGAACGCATGGCGCTCAACCGCACGATCACGCTCGCCGCACGCACCGGAAACCGCCTCGCCGCCACGCTCGGCGTGGGCGGGCTGGTCGCGGTCGCGGCGTTCGTCTCGTTGCGCTCCGGCGTGGGTACGCGCGGCGCGGATGCCGGGTTCGTCCGGCCCGTCGCGGCGCTCGGCGCGCTCACCGACAACGTGATCGACGTGCCGGCCGAGGCTCCGTCGCTGCAGGCCGCGCTGGACGCGGCGCTCGACGGGTCGGTGATCCGGCTCGGGCCGGGGACCTTCGTGGGCGCGGTGCGCGCCGAGGGGCTCCGCGTGACCATCGTCGGGGCGGGCGTCGACCGCACGTTCGTGCGCGGGCTCGGGCGCGCGCCCGCCATGTCGTTCACGGCGGGCGAGGGCGGCGACGACGCGGCCGTGGCGATCGCTGGGCTGACGGTGACCGCGGGTCCCGGTGCCGAGGGCCCCGGCCTGGCGCTGGACGGCGTCGCGTACGACGTGCGCGACGTGCGCTTCACCGGGAACCAGGGCGGCGCCGTCCGGATCGCGGGCGGCCGCGGCCGGTTCAGCGACTGCACGTTCGACGCGAACCGCTCCAGGGAGTCCGGCGGCGCGGTGCACGCCGAGCGCGGCGACGCGACCTTCGTCTCGTGCACGTTCCGCGGCAACGAGGCCGGCGGGTTCGGCGGCGCGGTGGCGGGCGAGGGCGGCACCGTGTCGCTGCTCGCCTGCACGCTCGATGGCAACGCGACCCGCAGCGGCGCGTGGGGCGGCGCCGTGTACGGCAACGGCACGGTGCTCGAGCTGCACGGCTCGGACTTCGCGCGCAACCGGTCGATCGAGGCGGGCGGCGCCGTCTACCTCCTGGGGGGCATCGGCGACGTGTCGAAGTGCACGTTCGAGAGCAACTTCAGCCTCGAGGCGCCCAGCCTCTTCAGCCGCGGCGCGGGCGTGCGCATCGCGGGCAGCCGCCTCTGCGGCGCGCAGGAGATCGCGCTGGGCGGCGACTTCGCCGCGGACGACGGCAACGTGTTCGACGAGCAGTGCTTCGGCGACTGCGACCAGAACGGCGTGGCCGACGCGGAGGACATCGAGCGCGGGTGGGCGCAGGACCGCGACGGCAACGGCGTGCCCGACGCGTGCGACCCCGACTGCAACATGAACGGGCTCCCGGACGGCTACGAGATCGCCGCGGGCTTCGCCCAGGACATGAACGCGAACGGGCTCATCGACGTCTGCGAGATCCGCGCGGGCCTGGCGCTCGACGTGGACGGCGACTGGATCCCGGATGACGCGCAGAACGCGGCGATGCTGCCGGCGCTCGACGCGCCCGCGACCGGCGGCGAGGTCCCTGCGTGGGGTGCGGGTGCGGGTGCGGGCGGCGAGCCGGGCGCGGTGCCGGAGTCGCCCATGACCGACCCGCTGACGTGGGGCCCCGGGATGCGCTCGGGCCTCATGCACGAGCAGGGCCGCTGAGGGCCCCGGGCCGGGCGAACGCACGCGGAAGGATTCGAACCTTCAACCCTCGGTTCCGAAGACCGATGCTCTATCCGTTGAGCTACGCGTGCGGGAGGCCCGAGTCTACAGGCCGATGGTCGAATACCCGGCGTCGACGTAGATGCACTGGCCGGTGATGCCCTTGGAGAGGTCCGAGAGCAGGAAGAGCGCGGTGTCGCCCACCTCCTCGCCGGTGATGTTGCGGCGCAGCGGGGCCTTCTGCTCCACCCAGCCGAGGATCTCGCCGAACCCGCCGACCGCCATCGCGCTGAGGGTCTTGAGCGGGCCGCCGCTGATGACGTTGGCGCGGATCTGCCTCTCGCCGAGCTCCATCGCGACGTACCGGTTGGTGGCCTCGAGCGCGGCCTTGGCCACGCCCATCACGTTGTAGCCGGGCACGGCCTTCTCGGCGCCGTAGTAGCTGAGCGCGATCATCGATCCGCCGTGCGGCATGAGCGGCGCGGCGCGGACGGCCATCGCCTGGTACGTGAACGCGCTGATGTCCATCGCCTGCGTGAACACGGCGCGCGGCGTCGCGCAGTACTTGCCCTTCTCGAGCCAGCTCTTGTCGGCGAAGGCGATCGAGTGGACCACGAAGTCGATGGTGCCGAAGTCCGCCTTCAGCTTCGCGAACACCGCGTCGAGGTCGGCGTCGCTTCCGGCGTCCATGGGCATGAGCCAGGGGTCCTTGGCGCCCAGCTCCTCAAGCGCGTTGCGGCAGCGGCGCTCCATCTTCTCGCCGGGAAGGTGCGTGAACATGCACTGGGCGCCCGCCTTGAGCAGGCTCTGCGTGATGAACGTCGCGTAGCTGCGGTCGTTGGCGATGCCGACGACCAGCCCGCGCTTGCCCTTCATGAGTCCGGAGGTGTCCATGGGGGCGGAATCCTATGCGAAGCGCCACGGCCGCGGGTCGGCGACGTCGGCGCGCGGCACCAGCGACTCGCGCATGGCGTCGACGAGCCCGGCGAGCCCGTCGCGCGTGCGCGCGCTCGTCGTGACCGCGGCCGATGCGCGCTCGCCGCAGCCGGCGGCATCGGGGCGGTCGCACTGGTTGAGCGCGCGGATCACCGCGGCGCCTGCGGCGCGCGGCGGTGCCGCCCATCCGAGGCCAGGCGCCGTGAGCTCGACCACGAGGTCCGCGTGCGCGAGCGCTCTCGCGGCGAGCTCGCTCGCGGCGCGCTCGACCGGATCCATGCGCTCGCGCACGCCCGGCGTGTCGAAGACGTCGGCCACGACGCCCGCGAGGTCGATGCGCGCGCACACGGCGTCGCGCGTGGTGCCCGGCTCGTCGTGCGCGATCGCCACGGTGCGTCCGGCGAGCGCGTTCAGGAGCGTGCTCTTGCCTGCGTTCGCGGGCCCCACGATCGCCACGCGCGGCGGGTCGACGAGGCGGCGCAGGCGCAGGTCGCGTGCGTCGGGGTCGCCCTCGTGCCCGGGCGCCCATCCGGCCGCGCGCCATCGCCGGGGCTGCGCCGCGAGCAGGTCGATCGCGGCCGGGCTGGAAGCGCGCGCGAGCGTCGCGAGCATGCGGCGTTCGATTTCGTCCGAGGCCTCGGGGAACGGGTCGGCGCGGGCGAACGCGCCATCGACCATGGCGCCGCACCGCGCACCGAGCTCGGCCATCCTCGCGTCGAGCAGCTCGCGGATGCGCGGGCCCGCGTGCGGCATCACCAGCGCGTGGCCCGGCGCGACGCGCGCCACGACGCCGTCGTCGATCGTGCCGAAGCGCCGCCATGCGACCTCGCCGGGCGCGAGGGCGGCGTGCCCGCAGAGCCCGCCGAGCGCGCGCTCGACCGCCGCCGCGTCGCCCGCCACGTGCGCCACCGCGATCGCGCCGGGCCTCGGCGCGGTCGACCACCACCACGCGGGGGCCTCGGTCATTCCGCCTGCGCCGCGGCCTGCACGGCGACGCGGATGCCGTCGAGCACGAGGTCGGGCGCCACGCGCTGCACGAGCTCGCTGTCTGAGAAGAGCGCCTCGGCATCGCCGCCCGTGGCGACCACGAGCGGGAACGCGCCGTAGGCGGTCGCGTAGCGCTCGACGAGCGCCTGCACCATTCCTCGGATCCCCTCGAACACGCCCAGACGCATGGCATCGACCGTGTTGCGGCCGTACGGCTCGTCGGCGCGCGGCCGCCCGAACGCGACCTTCGGGAGCGCCGCGGTGCGGCCGTGCAGCGAGTCGAGCTGCAGCTGCGCCCCGGGCGCGATCGCGCCGCCGTGGAAGACGCCCTCGCCGTCGACGAAGTCCACGGTCACCGCGGTGCCGGCGTCGATCACGATCACCGCCTGCTTCACGAGGGCGTAGGCGGCCGCGGCGGCAAGCAGCCGATCCTGGCCGGGCGTCGCGCCCTCGTCGAGGCAGCGCCCGACGGGCACCTCGAGGTCGCGACCGATGCGCCAGACGTCGCAGTGCAGCGCGGCGGCGACCTTCGCCTCGATCGCGATCGCGACGGGGTCGTTCACGCTCGCGACGACCACCTCGCCGTCCTCGTCGCCGCGGTTCGACCATGCGTGCTCGGCGGCGCGCACGATGCCCGCCATGTCGCCGTTCGCGAACCGCTCGACGCCGTGGACGCGGTCGCCGTGGAAGTGGCCGACGGCCGTGCGCGTGTTTCCGACGCTGATCGCGACGAGGAATGACATGGGGGTGAGTATAGGAGTGCGCTGGCTCGCGCCACGCGTGCGTCGGCGCGTGCGCCGCGCACGCCCGCGCCTCACCCGCGCGCGGCCGCGACCTCGCGCTCGATGCGCGCGCGCATGGCGCCGAACAGCGCGCGGCACGCGGGGCCAGGCGCGCCGTCGCCCACGCGGCGCCCGTCGAGCTCGACGACGCCCGCGACCAGGCGGCGGCTCGACTGCACGAGCACCTCGTCGGCCGCGCGCAGCTCGTCCTCGCGCACGCGCCGTACCTCGCAGGGCATTCCCGCCTCGCGCGCGGCCTCGAGCATCCAGCAGCGCATCGTGCCGTGCAGCACCGGCGCGGCACCGTCGCCGAGCGGGCAGGTCACGAGCGTCCCGCCCGCGACGACGGCCACGTTCGTGTACGCGCCCTCGCCGACGAGCCCGTCGCGCACCAGGATGCACTCGTCCGCGCCCGCGGCCTGCGCCTCCAGCAGCGAGAGGATGTTCCCCGCGAGCGACACGGTCTTGATCTCGCACCGGTGCCAGCGCAGGTCGGGGCGCACGATCGCACGCAGCGCGTCGGGCGCGGTGAATGCGGCGAGCGCGGGCGTCGCGCTCGCGAGCGCGACCACGGTCGGCACCAGCCCCGGCTGCGGCATGTGCGAGCGCGACGTGCCCGAGCCGCGGGTCACCTGCAGGTAGACGCTCGCGTCGCGCAGGCCGTTGGCGTGCATCAGCTCGCGGGCGATCGCCACGAGCCGCGTCGCGTCGAAGCCGTCGATGCGCGCGAGCTCCATGCTGCGCGCGAGCCGCGCCACGTGCAGGTCGAGCGCCACGCCGTGTCCGCCGAAGTACCGCACCAGCTCGTAGACCCCGTCGCCGAAGAGGAATCCGCGGTCGAGCACGCTCACCTGCGCGCGTTCCTCGGGGACGAGCT
>CAYSFS010000033.1:0-19489 GCA_964430235.1 uncultured Chitinophaga sp.
GTGCCCGCACGGTCGGGACGCACGTTCGCGGTCCGCAACCCCGCCACCGACGCCGAGGTCGCGCAGGTCGCCGACGGCGGTCTCGACGACGCGCGCGCGGCCGTGGACGCCGCGGCGCGCGCGTTCCCGGCGTGGAAGGCGCTCGCGGCCCTCGAACGCGCGCGGCACCTTCGGCGCCTCGCCGAGCTCATGCACCGCGACGCGGAGCGCCTGGCGGACCTCTGCAGCCAGGAGTGCGGGAAGCCGCTGGCCGAGGCGCGCACCGAGGTGGCCTACGCCGCGAGCTTCCTCGAGTGGTACGCCGAGGAGGGCAAGCGCGTCTACGGCGAGACGATCCCCGCATCCGACCCGGCGAAGCGGCTCCTCGTCCTGCGCCGGCCGTGCGGCGTCGCCGCGGCCATCACGCCGTGGAACTTTCCCATCGCCATGGTCACGCGCAAGATGGGCCCCGCGCTCGCCGCCGGCTGCACGCAGGTGGTGAAGCCCGCCGAGCAGACGCCGCTCTCGGCGCTCGCGGTCGCGGCGCTCGCCGCCGAGGCGGGGTTCCCCGCGGGCGTCCTCAACGTGGTGCCGGGGCTCGACGCGGCCGCCGTCTCGGAGGCCTTCTTCGACGACCTGCGCGTCCGCCACGTGAGCTTCACCGGCAGCACCGAGGTCGGCCGCATCCTGCTGCGACGCAGCGCCGAGCAGGTGGTGCGGGTGTCGCTCGAACTCGGCGGCCACGCGCCGTTCATCGTGTTCGACGACGCCGACCTCGACGCCGCGGTCGCGGGCGCGATGGCCAGCAAGTTCCGCAACGCCGGCCAGACCTGCGTCTGCGCCAATCGGTTCCTGGTGCAGCGCGGTGTGCACGACGCCTTCGTGGAGCGCCTCGCGGCGGCGGTCGCCGCGCTGAAGGTCGGCGACGGCCGCGCCGCCGGCACGCAGGTCGGCCCGCTCATCGACGACGCGGGCCTGCGCAAGGCCGAGGCCCACGTGGCCGACGCGCTCGCGCACGGCGCGCGCGCCGTGACCGGCGGCACGCGCGCGTGCGTCGCCGGGTGCGCCGACCGCTTCATGCAGCCCACCGTGCTCGCGGGCGTCACGCCCGCGATGCGCTGCTTCCGCGAGGAGACCTTCGGGCCCGTCGCGCCGGTGTGCGCGTTCGGCTCCGAGGCCGACGCGCTGCGTCTTGCCAACGACACGCCCTACGGCCTGGCGGCCTACGTGTTCACGAAGGACGGCGCGCGCATCGTGCGCATGTCCGAGGAGCTGCAGTACGGCATCGTCGGCGTCAACGACGCGCTCCCCGCGACCGCGCAGGCGCCGTTCGGCGGCGTGAAGCACAGCGGCCTCGGCCGCGAGGGCGGGCGCCAGGGGATCGAGGAATACCTCGACCTGCGCTACGTCAGCTGGCGCGTGGGGTGAGCGTCGTCACTTCTTGGCGTCGGTCAGCCCGGTGGCCCCGGCCACGCGGTCCGTCGCCTTGGTGGCGATCTCCGAGAGCTTCTTGAGCTCCTCGAGGTCGCGCAGCGACGTCAGCTTGTTGAGGAACTTGATCGCGACGAACACGCTGAGCGCGATGATCAGGAACTGGATCACCGTGTCGATGAACGCGCCGTACTTGATGGCGACCGCGGCCTGCGCGGCGACGCCGTCCTTGGCCTCGATGGCCGGCCGGATGATCCACTGGAGCTCGGTGAAGTTCACGCCGCCGATGGCCCAGCCGAGGGGCGGCATGAAGATGTCGGTGACGATCGAGTTGACGACCTTCCCGAACGCCGCGCCGATGATCACGCCGACCGCCAGGTCGAGCGCGTTGCCCTTGACGGCGAAATCGGTGAATTCCTTGATGAAGCCCATGGTGCGTTTCCTCCGTGTGGGCGCGGATGGTAGCGGCGCTCAGTAGGCCGACGCGGGCACCGTGCCGGGGTGGGCGCGCTCGAACGCATCGACCTTCGCGCGCCACTCGGCGACGGCCTCCGGCGGCACGGCCGCGGGATCGGCCTTCGACCAGTCGCGATGCAGCTGGTACAGCGCAAGCAGGCCCGACGAGCGGCGCCTCGGGTCGATCGACATGGGTTCGAGCAGCGTCCACGCCTCGGCGAGCGGAGGCTTGGCCTCGGGCCACCGGCGCGCGGCCATCAGCGCACGGCCGAGCGCCATCTTCGCCGCCGCGCGCAGCCACGCGTCCTGGCCCGGCACCGCGTCGAGCACGGCGACGGCGGCGCGGCCCTCCTCGATCGCCTCGTCCAGCTTCCCCTGGTCGCGGAGCAGGCTCGAGAGGTTCAGCCGCCCGATGCCTGCGTCCGGCGACGCGCCCTGCCCCGCGCGCGCGAGCGTCGCGAGCGCCTCGCGCTGCAGGGATTCGCCCTCGGCGTAGTCCTTCGCCGCCCGCTTCACCAGCGCGAGGTTCGCGAGGATCACCGCCCGGTGCGGGTGCGCGGGGCCCGCGAGCCGGTCGACCAGCGCGAGCGCCCGTCGCCCGTGGCGCTCGGCGTCCTCGAGCCGGCCGAGCCCGCGTTCGAGCCCGGCCAGGTTGTGCAGCTCGTACATCGCGCGGTACTCGCCGTCGCGGCCGGTCTCGACGCCGATCGCCACGGCCTCCTCGACGGCGCGGATCCCCGCGTCGAGGTCGCCGAGGTCCTGCAGCACGATGCCGAGGTTGTTGAGCGCGGCCGCGAGGTCCGAACGGCGCGAGGGCTCCCCGCGGAGGATCGCGACCGCCTCCTCCGCGCTCGCGCGCGCCCTCGCGAGGTCCTTCGCCTCGACGCGCAGGGCGTCGGCGAGCGCCGTGAGCGCCGTCGCCCGCAGCGCGCGGTCGTCGGGCGCGCGCGCCGCGGCGGCCATCGCGCGCCCGGCGAGCGACACGGCCTCGGCGCCGCGGTTGGCGTTGGCATGCACGGCGGCGGCCTGCACCGCGATGGCGCACTCGACCGCGGCCCCCACGCCGCCGCCGTCCGCCAGCGCGAGCGCCTTCGCGAACTGCGCCAGCGCGTCGTCCGCGCGACCGAGGCCGCCGAACGCGTCGCCCAGCACGCGGCGCACCTCCGCGGCCTCGGCGGGCGCGTCGCCGAGCGCGCCCGCGTCGAGGTCCGCCACGGCCCGTTCCAGCGTCTCGCGCACGGTGACGTCGGTGCGCCCGTCCTGCAGCGTGGGGTCGGCGCCCTCGATGATGCCCGCGAGGTACGCCATCACGCGCGCGTTCTGCTGGGCCCGGCGCTCGGCGGCGCGCTCGGCCGCACGCGCGGCGGCGGCCTGGCCGGACGCGTAGAGGGCGGCGGCCGCGAGCGCCGCCACCACCGCCGCGAGCGCCGCCGCGGAGCGCCAGTGCCGGCGAAGCGCGCGCATCGCCGCGCGCGTTCGCGTGGCGCGCGCGGCGAGCGGGATCTCCCCGCGCAGCCAACGCTCGAGGTCCTCGCGCAGCTGCGTGACGGACTCGTACCGGTCCCGGGCATCGGCCGCGACGGCGCGCAGGCACACGGCATCGAGGTCACGGTCGACGCGACGGCCGGGCGGCGCGTGCATCGACGGCGGGTCCACGCGCGCGGCACGGATCGCCGACGCGAGCCCCGCGCGCCCGCGCGCGCGCAACTCCGCGCCGTCGCGCGGCGGACGGTCGGCGAGCAGCTCGTGCAGCACCGTGCCGAGCGAGAAGGCGTCGTTCCCGACGTCGGGCGGCGCGCCGTCGGCCTGCTCGGGCGCCATGGACTCGGGCGTGCCGACGGCCAGGCCGTCGACCGTGCGCGCGTCCGGCGCGGCGAACGCGGCGTCGAGCGCCTTCGCGACACCGAAGTCGATGACGCGCGCCCGCGGCCGGCCCGCGTCGTCGGCCGAGACCAGCACGTTCGCGGGCTTGAGGTCGCGGTGGATCACGCCGCGCCGGTGCGCGTGCTCCACGGCCGCGCATGCCTGCACGACGAGCTCCACCCGCGCACGCACGTCGAGGCCGCGCTCGCGGGCGAAGTCGGTGACGGGAAGGCCCGGGACGAACGCCATCGCGAACCACGGGCGCCCGTCGGGCAGCTCGCCCGAGTCGAGCATCGCGGCGATCCCGGGGTGGTCGAGCGCCGCCAGCACCTGCCGCTCCGCCCGCATGCGCGCCGCGGCGACGGGGGACGACGCCCCCTCGCGCAGCACCTTCACCGCCACCAGGCGATCCACCGGCGCCCGCTGCCGTCCCAGGTACACGTCGCCCGACGCACCGGCACCGATCGGCTGCAGCAGCACGTAGCGACCCACCGACCCGTCGCCGGAGCCGAGCGACCCCTCGAGCTCGCCCCGCACCGCCGCGAGCGCGCCGTCGAGGCGCTCGCCCGCGCGCGAAAGGGCATCGAGCATCTCGAGCACGGCGTCCCGGTCGCGTTCGCCCGCGTCCGCGCCGCGGACGAACGCGTCGCGCCCGGCCTCGGGCACCGCGAGCGCCCGGACCAGCAGGTCATGCGCCTCCGGGGTTGGTTCGTCTCGCGAGCCCGGCTCCACGGCCGCAGTGTAGGAGTCGCGCCCCCTTACGATGCGCGCGTGCACCCCGCCGCAGGAACGATCCTCGCCGCGCTCGGAGCCGGCCTCTGCGTCACCGCCGCGTCGTGGTGGTCGGCGCGCGCCACGGTGGCCGCGCGGCTGCGCGAGAACCTCGGGCGCGAGGCCGTCGCCTACGCGCGCACCGCGACGCAGGAGGTCGACCCCGACGCCAACGACCGCGCGCTCGCGGCGCGCGACCAGGCGGGCGACGACTACGCGCGCATCGAGGCGCGCATGCGCGAGCTCCGCGACGCATGGCGGGCGGCCGGCGCGCCGGTGCGCTTCGTGTTCACGCTGGCACCCGACGCCTCGAGCCGCTCGGGCATGGCCTACGTCGTGGACGCCGAGGAACCGGGCCCCGACAAGTCGGGCATCGGCGAGCCCATGAAGTTCAACGAGCGCGACGTCTCGGCCATCGACTGGTCGCGGCCGCTCGCGTTCGCGTACGCGGACTCGTACGGCTCGTTCTACAGCGGCTTCGCGCCGCTCGCGGACGCGTCGGGGCGCGTCCGGCTGGTGGTGGGCATCGACCTCGACGCCGCGAGCATCGACACCGAGGCCGCGGCGTCCGCGGCGGAGGTCGCGCGGCCCGTGGGAATCGCGTGCCTCGCCGGCGCGGCGGCGGTGGCGTGGGCCTCGGCCGCGCGCGCCCGCGCGGATCGCGCGCGCCGCGTGCGCGAGCAGGCCGACGTCGCGGCGCGCGAGCGTGCGTCGGCCGCGGCACTGCACGGCGCCGGCGCATCGATCGCGCAGTCGGCCGGGCGCGTCGAGAGCCGGCTGCCGGCGCGCATGGCCGCGGGCGCGGAGCTCGCCGACCGTGCCGGTCGGGGCATCGCCGCCTCGCTCGACGCGCTGGCCGCGTCGCGGCGCGCCTCGGAGGCGGCGCGGACCGCGGCCTCGGACGCGCGCGCCGCGGTCGATTGCGGGGGCGGCGCGCTGGGCGAGGTCTCCCAGATCGATGCCGGCGTGCAGGCGGTGATCGTGCGCGGGCGCGAGCTCGTGAGGCACCTCGACGACATGCGCCGGCGCGCCGAGACGGTTGACGCCGCGCTCGACGCGATGGTGCAGATCGCCAACCGTTCCGCGGTGCTGAGCCTGAACGCCGAGATCGAGGCCGCGCAGGCCGGCGAGGCAGGACGGGGCTTCGCGGTGGTCGCCGGGGAGATCCGCCGGCTCGCGCAGCAGGCGGCCGCGAACAGCATGGAGATCGAGCGCAACGTGCAGGCGCTCCACGCGGCGCTCGAGGCCGGGGGCGGCGCGACCGAGGAATTCGCGCGCGCGGCCGAGGAGGCCAGCGCCCGCTCGGCGCGGCTCCAGGGCAACATGGCCGAGGGAATCCAGCGGATGGCGGCGGTGATGCCCGCGCTCGACGCGATCGCCGCGCATGGCGAGTCGGCGGCAGAGGCGGCGGAGTCGGCGGGGGCGGAGCTGCGCGAGCTGCGCGCCGGCGCCGACGCGATGGCCGAGTTCCTCTCGGCGGTCGACGTGACGCTGCGCGAGATGCGCTCGCGGTGCGACGCGATCGCCGACGGCGGCCGCGCCCCGGCGTGACGGCTACCATTCCCGCCCCGAAGGAAGGACCCATGGCCAAGCGAACGAGCCCGAGGAAGCAGCACGCCCGCACCCGCACCGAGAGCGACAGCATGGGCACGATGACCGTGCCGGCGGACGTGCTCTACGGCGCGACCACGCAGCGCGCGGTCCTCAACTTCCCGGTGAGCGGACGGCCCGTGCCTCCGCAGGTCATCGCCGCGTACCTCGAGCTGAAGCGCGCCTGCGCGCTCGCGAACGCACGGCTCGGCACGCTGCCGCGCGCGAAGGCCGCGGCCGTGGTCGACGCGTGCGAGCGCCTCCTCGAGGACTTCGCCGACCGCCGCGGCGAGGTGATGCGCCACTTCCCGATCGACGTGTTCCAGACGGGCTCGGGCACCAGCACCAACATGAACGTCAACGAGGTGATCGCGAACGTCGCGAGCGTCTCGAACGGCAAGCCGATCGGCTCGAAGATCCCCCTGCATCCCAACGACGACGTCAACTGCGGCCAGAGCTCCAACGACACGTTCCCCACCGCCATGCAGGTGGCGGGCGCGGTCGCGATCCAGGATCGGCTGGTGCCGGCGCTCGAGGCGCTGGCGAAGTCGCTCGCGGCGAAGGCCCGCGCGTGGGACCGCCACGTGAAGATCGGCCGCACGCACCTCATGGACGCGACGCCCATCCGCGTCGGGCAGGAGTTCGGCGGCTACGCCGCGGCCGTCGCCGAGGGCGCGCGCCGCGCCGCGCGCGCGCGCGACGTGCTCGCCTCGAACATGCCGATCGGCGGGACGGCGGTCGGCACCGGCATCAACGCGCACCCGAAGCTGGGGCGCACCGTGTGCGGCATCCTCTCGAAGGAGCTGAGGATCGCCTTCCGCGAGGCCCCGAACCACTTCGAGGCGCAGGCGACGCGCGACTGCGTGGTCGAGGCGAGCGGCCTGCTGCGCACGGTGGCGGTCAGCCTGACGAAGGTCGCCAACGACGTGCGCTGGCTCGGCAGCGGCCCCCGCTGCGGGCTCGGCGAGCTGGTGGTGCCCGCCACGCAGCCCGGCAGCAGCATCATGCCGGGCAAGGTCAACCCGGTCATCTGCGAGAGCGTGATGATGGTGGCCTGCCGCGTCATCGGCAACGACGCCGCGATCGCGACCGCGGGCCTCGGCGGCGTCGGCAGCCTGCTCGAGCTGAACGTCGCGATGCCCGTGATCGCCGAGGCGCTGGTCGACTCGGTCGAGCTCCTCGCGAACGCATGCGACATGCTGCGCACGAAGTGCATCGACGGCCTCGAGCTGCACCCGGCCGCCACCCAGACCGTCGAGCGCAGCCTCATGATGGTCACGAGCCTCGCCCCGGTGATCGGCTACGACAACGCCGCGAAGGCCGCCAAGGAGGCGTACAAGAGCGGAGAGACCATCCGGGAGTACGTGCTCCGCAACCGGCTGGTGGAGCCGAAGGCGCTCGACCGGCTGCTCGACCCGACCGCCATGACGAAGCCGGGCGGCAAGGGCCCGGGCGGCGGATAAGCCGCCGGACGCACCGGGAATCCGCTTGTCGAGCGCGGGTCCGCCGCCATAATGGGGAGCCATGCCGCACCCCTCCATGAGCCTCGGTGCCCTGCTGGGCGCCGCCGCGATGGTCGCCTCGGCCCGCGCCGAGAAGACGCACTTCACGTACCTCTGGCACCTCGAGCAGCCGATCTACTGGCCCGACCAGAACAACGGCCGCTACGAGCGCGCGTGGCAGAGCATCCAGCGCAAGGACGCCGGGGCGGCGAACCCGCAGAACGACCTGCGCGCGATCTTCGGGCTCGATGACCGGGTCGCCGCGTACCAGTACCGGCCGCGCGACACCGTGAACTCGGTCCGCTGGGCGCCCGAGGCCGGCGCGCAGGTGAGCTTCAGCGGCGGCCTGATCGCGAACATCCAGAGCTTCGCCGAGGCCGGCGGGCAGCTCGGCTACGGGACGGGGTGGTCCAACGCGTGGCGCGAGTCGCGCGGGTGGTCGACCGCGGGCTCGCCCGCGGTGCCCCGCATGGACATCGTGCAGTTCTCGTTCCACCACGCGCTGCTTCCGCTCATCGACGACAGCGCGGTGCGCAAGGAGCTCGCGCTCTACAAGGCGGTCTATCCCGAGGCGTGGGGCGCGAGCCCCGCGCAGAGCGTCGGCTTCTTCCCCAGCGAGATGGCCTTCAGCATGCGGCTCATCCCGCTCCTGCAGGAGGCGGGCATCCAGTGGTCGTTCGTCTCGAGCGAGAAGCTCTCGCGCGCGTGCCCCGACTTCCCCGTGCAGTTCGGCTCGGGCGGCGTGCAGTGCGACCCGCCGAACAAGGCGGACCAGCTGAACCCCGCGGGCACGCACTTCGACCGCATGTCGATCAGCCGCGGATGCGGGCCCGCCGAGGCCGTGCCCTTCGGCCACACGCCCCACCGCGCCCGCTACGTGAACCCGGCCACCGGCGCCGCGAGCGAGATCATCGTGGTCCCCTGCTCCCAGAGCCTGGGCTGGCTCGACGGCTACGCGCCGCTCGGCGTCGACAACCTCAACCGGCTCGAGCAGCGGAACGACCCGAACCGCCCGATGCTGGTGGTCCTCTCGCACGACGGCGACAACGCCTGGGGCGGCGGCTACTCGTACTACATGGAGGCCGTGCCGAACTTCGTCTCGGCGGCGAACGGGGCGGGCTACGTGCCCACCGTCGTGCAGCGGTACCTCGCGAACCACCCGGTACCCGCGAACGACGTGGTGCACGTCGAGGACGGCGCCTGGGTGAACGCTGACGGCGACTTCGGCGCGCCGCAGTTCCTCAACTGGAACTGGCCGCCCGTGAACTCGCAGGGGCAGATCGACGTCGCCAACGGCTGGGCCGAGGACATCCGCAACTGGGCCGTCATCACCGCGGCGCAGAACGCGGTCGACCTCGCCGAGCAGGCGGACGCCGACCGCGGGCTCGCGGTGCGCATGGCGCACGTCCTGCGCCCGCAGTCGGGCACGCGCGCCAGCGAGCGCGCATGGCACTACTTCCTGGGCGCGCTGAACTCGGGCTACATGTACTACGGCACGGCCCTCGACATGGAGGTGAAGCCCGCCGTCGCCTGCAACGAGGCGCTGGCGCAGGCGGCGACCGCGTCGGCGGGCGCGGTCGACCGCACCGCGCCCACGGTGTGGGTGCCGCAGCGGCACCCGTGGAACCCGGGCGGCACCAACTTCGGCCCGCAGCATGGCTACCAGCAGCGGAACTACGGCCCCGACTTCATCGTGTGGACGTTCGTGCACGACACCGCGGGGCTGCAGTCGGTCACGCTCAGGTGGCGCGCGGACCTCGACGGCACGAACCCGCTGTCGAGCACCGAGAACGAGACGTACGCCGGCGGCGCGGGCGTGGGCGCGTGGCAATCCGCTCCGATGACGCTGCGCGACTTCCCCGCCGGGAACTTCTTCGGCAGCGGGTCGATCGACTTCTTCGAGATGCCCAACGCGATCGCGAAGCAGGCCTACGCCACCGTCGCGGGACAGGCGGGCAAGCTCATCGACTACTACGTCGAGGCGACCGACGCGCTCGGGAACGTGAAGCGCAGCCCCATCCAGCACGTCTGGGTGGGCACGGGCAGCGGCCAGGGCCCGGGCGGCGGCGGAGGCGGCACGGGGTCGTTCGCGATGGACGGGCAGCTCGACGCGGGCGCCGCGGCCATCGGCACGAACGGCGGGCGCACGCTCTGGGCGAAGCTCGACGGCACCACGCTCTACGTGGCCACGCAGGACGCCGGCGAGGGCAACGACGTGTTCGTCGCGATCGGCGACGCGGTGCCCGGTGCGCCGCGCGCGGCGTGGTGGGCGAAGGCCGGGCAGGCCGCGCAGTGGAAGGCGTTCCTGGCCGACGAGAACGACAACACCTGGAGCGGATGGTTCGACGCCGCCGCGAACGTCAGCACCGCATGGGGCGCCCGCAGCGCGACGGCCGCCAACGGCGGCGTGCTCGAGGGAACCGTCGACCTCGCCGCGCTCTTCGGCGCGATGCCCGAGCGCATCTCGCTGGCGGCGGTGGCGTACGGCAACGCGAACGCCGGCGCGCTGCAATCCGCGCAGCAGGTGCCCGCGAGTGTCAACGGCAACGGGAACCTCGACGCCGCGGAGTACGCGGTGGTCGACCTCTGCGACCTCACCGCCGCGGGATGCTGCACCGGCGACCTCAACGGCGACGGCGCGGTGGATGGCGTCGACCTCGGCGCGCTGCTCGGCGCGTGGGGGGCGGGTCCGGCGGCCGGCGATCTCAACGGCGACGGTGCGGTCGACGGCGTCGACCTCGGTGTGTTGCTCGGGGCGTGGGGTCCATGCGGTTGACGTTCTGATAACCGCACGACACGCCCCGACCTCCGCCGCCTGCGCTGACCCGAGCATGAATTCCCGCGTTCCCCGCGCGGATTCGGGTTGCAACCGGCCGAATGCGAGCCATTCTCCTGAAGTCTTGAGCGCCCCACGCGCCAAGGCCCGCGGACAGGCGTTCACGGTCAAGAGGAAGGAAAGGGTGTCGCATTGCGACAGACATTCGCCATCGCAGCATTGGCCCTCGCCGCGAGCAGCGCACACGCGCTCGACGGCTCAGGCACGCTTCTCTATTCGAACGCGCCCGCGACGGACCCGTCGACCGGGCTCGACCAAGCCGTCTTCTCGGATTCCTACGACAGCGAGGGCGACAACTTCTATTCCTTCGCGTTGGGGCAGAAGTTCAGCCAGGTCACGAACTTCACCGTCAAGTCGCTCAGCTTCTGGGGCGTCTCGGAATACATCTTCGGCGGCTCGCAGGCGCAGCTGAGCTCCAACATCATCGCGATCCAGGTGGCGATCCTCCGGATCACGCCGGGCAACCCGGAGTTCCCGCTCGCCGAGGGCGCGTCGTCCCAGCAGGCGATCTGGACGCTGAGCCGCAGCCAGTTCACGCAGGTCGCGACGGGCAGCAGCGTCGACGTCGGCGGATCGCTCTCGCCGGTCTTCCGGATGGATGCCGCGCTCTCGGGCGCGTTCGAGCTTGCGGCCGGCGACTACATGATCACCATCGGCGGGGTGCTGCAGGACCCCGAGGGAGACGCCTTCGCCTGGGTCGACGGCGAGTACGACGGCGGCAACCCGGCGACGCAGGCCTACGGCACGCGCGCGAACCAGCCGGGCGAGTGGGGCCGCTGGATCGCCCTCGACCAGGCCCCGGACCCGAGCGCCTCGGGCGCGGTCATGCTGTTCGGCCAAGGCACGCCGGTGCCTGGCCCCGCGGCCATCGCGCTGATGGGGCTTGCCGGCCGCGCGTCACGCAGGCGGCGCGCCCACTGAACTCCACATCACGGTCTCGGCGCACCACCGCACCGATCGATCGAACCGGACCCGCGGCTTCCTCCGTCCACCGAGGCCGCGGGTCCGGGTGCTTGTGCCGCACGTCGCGCGGAAGTCACGCCCCGGCGTCGCGGACCGCGGCGGCCAGGTCGATCGCCGCGCGATGGCCGGCCACGTCATGCGCCCGCACGATCGACGCGCCGCGCGCGACCGCGATCGCCGCGACGGCGGCCGACGCCGCGTCGCGGCCCGCGGGCTCGGCGATCCCCGTGACCGCGCCGATGAAGCTCTTGCGGCTCGCGCCCACGAGCGCGGGCACTCCGAGAGCGGCGAACGCGTCGAAGCGCGCCAGCATGCACAGGTGCTGCGCGACGTCCTTGCCGAACCCGAAGCCGGGGTCGACGGCGATCGACGCGTGCACGACGCCGGCCGCACGAGCCGCCCCGACGCGCGCCGCGAGCCACGCGGACACCGCGCCCACCACGTCGCCGTAGCCGTCGCGCCGTGCATCGGTCTCGGTGCTCCACCGGTCATGCTCCGGCGGCACGAGGCGGTGCATCATGACGATGCCGGCGCGACGGGCGGCGACGACGGCGAGCATCCGTTCGTCCTCGGTGCATCCGCTCACGTCGTTCACGATGCAGGCGCCCGCCGAGACCGCCGCCTCGGCCACGTCCGCGAGCGTCGTGTCGATCGACACGGCGCCGCGCGGGGCGAGACGCGCGACCACCTCGCACGCGCGGTCGCGCTGCTCGGCCGCGCCCACGCGCGCGGCACCGGGCCTCGTCGACTCGGCGCCCACGTCGACGACGTCCGCGCCCGCGTCGAACATCGCCTCGCCGGCGGCGACCGCCGCATCCACGTCGCGGAACCGGCCGCCGTCGCTGAAGCTGTCGGGCGTCACGTTGAGCACGCCCATCAGCAAGGGGCGCGCGCCGCGGCCCCACGGGAAGGCGCGGTCGCGCGCGACCCACGTGCCGGCGCCGGTGGGCGCGCGGCCCGTCACTCGCGGACCTGGCCCTTCGCGGCGTCGAACGCAAGGCCCAGGACGCCCGCGGGCACGACCACCGCCGCCTCCCACGTCCCGTCGCGCGAGCGGAACGCGGTGGCCAAGGGCTCGGTCGCGGCGCCGGCCTGGGGGATCGCGATGCCGGCCATGCCGGGCACGGCGTCGGCCACCTGCTGCGCCGCGGACATCAGTTCGCCCGCGCCGAGGAACATCACGAAGTCCGGCTCGGGAACGAGCCACCCGGACATGGCGCGCACCACGGGGCTCGCGGCCAGCGACTTCGCCGCGCCGGGCGTGGCCGCGGCGGTGGCGCGCCCGAGGACGTCGGTGCGCTGGCTGAAGGTCACGACGACCGCGCCGGGAACCGTGCGCACGAACCCGTGCAGCCCGCGCGAACTCAGGAGCACCTGCCGCATGATGCGCTCGGTGACGTCGCCGCCGGGCCCCGTCACGGTCTCCTTGACGGCGAACGCGGTGACGGTCGAGCCGTCCTTGAGGGCGCGCGCCTCCTCCCACGTGGGTTCGCGCCGGACACCGCCCGCCTCGCCCGACTGCGCCTCCACCCACCGGCGGAGCGCGCCCACCACGGCCTGCGGGTCCTCGGTGGTGACCACGAACGAGGCGTCGTTCATGATCCCGCCCGAGAGGATCCCGAGCTTGCTCGGGTACGCCGCGACCTGGACCTGCTGCACCGCGTCCTCGGCGCCGTCGAGCCATTCAAGCGGGAGCAGCCGGCCGGCCCCGGGCAGCGTGGACAGGTACGCGCGCACGTGGCGCAGGCCGCCCATCGACTGGAGGTCGATGCCGGCCGCCGCGTAGAACGCCGCGCCGGGCAGCCGTGCCAGCATGGACGCGGCGCCCGCACCGGCGCGCGCGCCGCTGGGCATCGCCTTGGCGACCTCGCCCGCCGGGTCGAATCGCGCATAGGCGCGAAGCCCCACCGCAAGCGCATCGAAGTCGACCGTCACGACCAGGTCCTGCGCCTCGCCGAGCATCCGCGCGACGCGGTCGCGGGCGGCGGCCTCGTCTTGCCATCGCCGCGCGACGGCGGCCGCGCCCGCCGCGGCGTCGATCGCCTCGGCGGCCCGACGCTCGAGATCGGCGGAGTCGCGCATGCGGGCGACCATCGAGGTGATCGCGGGCGTCGAGGCCCATGCGACGACGTCGGCGGTCCGCATGATCTCCATCCCGCGCGCGCCGACGCGGGAGGCAAGCAGCGCCGGGAACCCCGTGGCCGCGTCCGGCGCGGCGGTGCCGGGCACGGCGGGCGCATCGGGTGCAGGTTCGGCGAGTGCCTCCTTGCGGTCCGAGACGAGCACGTGCGGGCCCGTCACGCGGTGCCACACGGGGGCGTCGATCCCGGGCGCGCGCATCGCGCCCTCGCCCGCGGCCGGTTCCGGCACCAGCGTCGCCGCGACGAACGCCTGCGCGTCGGTCACGGGCATCGCGACCACGTGCGCCAGGCCGCCCGCGACGGGCCGCGCCCATGCCACCACCGCGCCACGGTCGTCGAACCCGGGCCCGATGCGCGCCTGCGCCTTGAGGAGGTCGATGGGGCGGCCGCCGAGCGCGGCCTCGGCCTTGCCCATCCGGTCGATCGCGAGCTGCAGGTCGTCGCTTGCTCCCTTGACGCTCGGGACGGCGAGCACCGCCACCGCGTCGCGCGGGACCAGCGCGAGGGCACCCTCGAGGCCGCCCGCCTGTGCGGGCCGCACGAAGGTGGCCACGAGTGTCGATGCGAGCACCACGGCACGCGTCAGCAATGCGACGCCCTTCGCGGCTTCCGGCGCGAACACGAGGCGCCGCGTGCGGGGACTCGTCACGCGCGAACGTCGGGGACCGTGCTTCATGGCCTCCACGATACGAGGCGCCACGGCCACGTCTCGACGCTCACTGCCTCGGCGCAGGCCCGTTGGCCGGGGCCGTCGCGGCCGGCGCCCCGCCCGCGGTCCCGGCAGGCGCGCCGGGCTTCGCGTCCGGCGCCTTCGCCGCGAGCGCGCGCTCGACGGCGGCGCGCAGTTCATCGCCCATGGGCTTCGTTCCCGATCCGTAGAACGCGATGGGCGCGCCGTCGCGACCCACGAGGTACTTGCCGAAGTTCCAGCTCGGGAGCGTCTTGGTCGCCTCGCCGAGGAACGCGTAGATCGGGCTCTGCTCCTTGCCCGGCTTGGTCTGCACCTTGGACATCATCGGGAAGGTCACCCCGAAGTTGGCGCGGCAGAACTCGCCGATCTGCTTCTCGCTTCCCGGCTCCTGGCCCCCGAAGTCGTTGCACGGGAACCCGACGACCACCAGCCCGCGATCGCGGTACTCCTTCCAGAGCTTCTCGAGGTCGGCGTACTGCGCCGTGTATCCGCAGCGGCTGGCCACGTTGACCACGAGCACCACCTTGCCGGCCATGGATCCAAGGTCGACGGCCGACCCGTCGAGCGCCGTGGCCTTGAACTCGAAGAGCGAGCTCGGGCGCGAGGGCGTGCCTGGCGAGCCCGAGCCGGCGGCGGCAGGCGGGGCCGCCTGACCGGCGCCGAAACCCGTGACGGAGGAGACGACGCTGAGGACGGCGGCGGCGATGCGGGATGCCATGGTGGGTGCGGATTCGATCAGAACTGGTTCGTGGATTCCCGGACCGGAGCCCGCTGCCGCCTGCGAGTGCCGGACGGGCGCCGCCCGAGTCAATGTTCCACGGATCCGGACCTCCAATTTGTGGAAATTCTCACAACAAACCGTGCGGGCATCCGCCGTGGATCGCGCGTTTCTTTCGGGGGCCGTCCGTTCGGCCGCAAATCGCCACGACCTCGACTCCCCATCCCGTGAACCACAATCCGAGCCAACCCGGGGGCGCCCACCCCCGTCCCGGGGAGACGCCCTCGCCCATCGCGGTCCTGCTCGAGGAGCACTACGCCGAGCTCCGCGCGATGGCCGAGCGGCAGCTGGCCGCCGAGCGCAAGCGCGACGGCCGCCACGCCATGAGCCCCAGCTCGCTGCTCGGCGAGGCCTTCGCGCGACTGCTCAAGCAGCGCACGGCGATCACGAACACCCAGCACCTCTCGGCCATCGCCACGATGCTGTTCGTTCGCATCCTGGCGGACGCGCGCCGTCGGCGCCTGGCCCAGAAGCGCGGCGGCCGCAATCACGCCGGCAGCCTCGACGGGCAGGAGGTGGCCGACACGAAGCCCACGCCGGAGCAGGACGCGCTGCTCGAGGCCGACGTCGAGTTCCTCCACGAGAAGCTGGCGGAGCTCGCCGAGCGCGAGCCGAGGCAGGCCGAGGCGCTGTGCCTCCACCAGATCGGCGGGCTCACGGTGCCCCAGGTCGCCGAGATGCTCGGCGTGAGCGCGTCCACGGTCGAGCGCGACATCGCGCTCGCACGCACGTGGCTCGCCATGCGGATGAAGTGAGCGGCGCACGGCCCGGGCGCACGCCGGGCGGCCGAGGAGTCGCCCCGGCCTACGGTGCGTGCAGCGCGCGCGCCAGGCGCATGGTGGCGTCATGGTGCGCCCGCACCTCGTCCATCGAGTCGCCGCCCGTCTTCGCGAGGAACGCGCGCGCGACCTCGAAGGCCACCGCGTTCTCCATCACGACGCTCGCGGCGGCCACGGCACTGACGTCGCTGCGCTCGTACTGGCTGCGGTCGGCCGCGTGCGTGACCAGGTCCACGCTCGGCATGCCGCGCAGGAGCGTCGCGATGGGCTTCATCGTGCCCTTGACGACGATGGGCATGCCGTTGGTCATCCCGCCCTCGAGGCCGCCCGCGTTGTTGGAGGGCCGCACGAACCCGAGGTGGGGCTCGCCGGCGCGCGCGGCGTCGAAGGCGATCGGGTCGTGCACCTCGCTGCCCACGTGCCACGCGCAGTCCGCGCCCATGCCGATCTCGACCGCCTTGAACGCCTGGATGCCCATCACCGCGGCCGCGATGCGCGAATCGAGCCGGTCGCACCACTGGGTGCACGTTCCGAGCCCGGCCGGCGCGCCCAGCACGTGCGCCTCGACGCGGCCGCCCACGGTGTCCTGCTCCGTCTTGGCGCGATGGATGTGGTCCACGATGCGGGCGGAGGTCTCCGCGTCCGGGCAATAGACCTCGCTCGCGTCGCGCGCGGCGCGCAGCGCGGCCACGTTCGAAGCGTCGACCTCCACGGAGCACGTCGCGTCGATCGCGCCGGAGACGAACCCGAAGGCCTCGATGCCGAACTCCCGGAGCAGGACGCGCGCGAGGGCGCCCGCCGCCACGCGCGCCGCCGTCTCCCGCGCGCTCGCGCGCTCGAGGGTCCCGCGGCAGTCGGCGGTCAGCCACTTGATGCTGCCCGCGAGGTCCGCGTGGCCGGGCCGCGGGCGCGTGACCGGCGGCGTGCGTTCCGGGTCGTCGAGCCGGCTGTCCTTGTTCGCCACCTCGAGCGTGACGGGCGAGCCGAGCGTGACGCCCGCGCGCACGCCCGTCAGCACGCGCACGCGGTCGGTCTCGATCCGCTGGCGCGCGCCGCGCCCGTAGCCCCCCTGGCGGCGCGCCAGCTCGGCGTCGATGAAGTCCGTGTCCACCCGCAGGCCCGCGGGCAATCCCTCGACGATCGCGAGCATCGTCGGGCCGTGCGACTCGCCGGCCGTGCGGTAGGAGAGCATCGGGTCAGGATAGCCCGGCCCACAGCCCGGACTGCCGCCGCGCCTGGTCCATGAACATCGCCAGCCCGTCGACGCAGCGCGCGCCGCGCGAGCGCGACTCGCGCAGCATGGGGGTCTCGCGGGGTGCGTACACGGTGTCCATCACGGTCACCGCGCCGTCGAGCGCGACATCCTCGAGCGGGTTGCCCTCGGGGTCCGGGCCACCCTCCATGCCCACGGGCGTGCAGTTCACGAAGGCGTGGAAGCAGCCGCAGCCGAGCTCGCCCCGGCGCCCGGCGACCACCTTGCCGTCGAACGCGCCGCACGCGCCCCCGCGGCCCGCGCCGCGCATGAGGTCTTCGCACATCGCGCGCGCGCGGTCGTCGCGGCGCGCGAACACGACGACCGTCGCGCCCTCGTCGGCGAGCCCCGCCGCCACGGCGCGCGCGACGCCGCCGGCGCCGATGACCGCCACGCGCCGGCCGCGCAGCGCGGCACGGTCGATTCCCATGCCCGCGACCAGGGCGTCGACCGCCGCGGGCGCGTCGGTGTTCGTGCAGCGGAGCGCGCCGCCCGGCCCGACGCACAGCGTGTTCGCCGCGCCGATCCGCGCGGCGATCGCATCGACCGTGCCGCCCGACTCGCGCACGAAGCGCACCAGGTGCTCCTTGTGCGGCAGCGTCACGCTCGCGCCGCGGAAGTCGAGCGGCGCGAACGCGAGGAGCTCGGACATGCTCGCCTTGAACGACTCCCAGCCGGGCGCCACGGGAATGGGCACGTACACCGCGTCCTGCGAACGCTCGCGGAACCAGGCGTTGTGCACCTCGGGCCCGCGCGAGTGCGCCACCGGCCAGCCCACCACGCCGTACACCTGCGTGCGCGGGCCGATCCGCCCGAACCCGTATCGCTCGACCAGCTCCGTGACCGTCGGCTGGCCCGTCGCGGTGCCGACCGCCACGGCCGCGGCGCCGTGCGCGTCGCCGGGCCCGCCCGCGCGCGCGAACGTCAGGAAGGCGCCGAACTTCGGCGCGAGCACCCTGGTCATCACGCCGGCCTCGCCCATGCAGAGCGCCACCATCGGCTTCGGGCGCGCCAGAAGCAGCTCGAACGCCTCGACGCAGTCGCGCACGCTGCGCGCGGTCCAGGCGACCTTCGCGACGGCGCATGACGGCACGTCGGCCATCGCCGCCACGGAGCGGACCAGGTCGGCGGGCCGGCCCTCCATGCCGTGCGCGCTGAGGACGAGCCGCGTGCCGACGTCGCGGACCTGCCCGGGGTGCGCCACGCACAGCTCCACCTTCTGCCTCAGGTTCGCGCTGCGCGCGAAGTCCGCGAGCTCGAAGTCGACGTACGCGGGCGCCTCGCCGGGCGCGGACGCGGCGCACAGCGCCTCGAGGAGGCTGACGCGCTCGTCGTCGCCGCCGCGCCACTCGCCGCCCTCGCGCGCGCCGCGAACGGTGACGATGCACGGCACGGGCGAGCCGCGGACCAGCGTGCGCACGTGGGGCAGCGCCTGCCCGCCGCCCAGCGCGTCCGCCATCGCGTCGACGCGCCACTCGACCATCGTCGCGCCGCGCTCGGCCGCGCGCGCGGCGGCCGCGGGCGCGGCGGCGTCCGCGTCGGCCGCGTCGACCGGGATGGACACGCACAGGTGCGTCACGCCCGCATCGTAGGGGCCGTTACGATTGCGCACGATGAGCGACACCACCGCCGACGAGGCCTACGCGTTCCTGCGGGCGCACCTTGCGGGGAAGATCCGCTTCGACGGCGAGCGCATCGAGATCCGGGTGGCCCCCGGCCCCGACGGATCGCTGGTCGCGAGCGTGATGGTCGCCATGCTGCGCGCGGTCGACGTGGTGCTCGAGCTCCCCGACGATTCCGACGACGGCATGCAGGTGCAGGTGACGCTCGAGCAGATCGAGGAGTCCGGGCCGCACGGCGCGCTCTGCGACCGGTGGTGCATCTACCACGGCGAGCCGCCGGACGTGCGCTGGGCGCGCATGACGGTCGACGCGGCGCGGTGGCACGGGTACTTCGTGGACGGCGCCGCGCTCGCGCGCGAGAACCCGTTCGCGGCCCGCGAGCCCGCGCTCTGCAAGGCGCTGAACGCGTCGGGCCTGCAGGCCGTCGCGCGCGCCGCGGAGGCGGCGGGCGGCCATCGGCTGGCGGACCCGCGCGTGGTGGGCGTCGATCCCTGGGGCATCGACGTCCGCTCGACGCTCGGCGTCGCGCGGATCCCCGCGCCCGCGCCGTGGGCATCGCCCGACGAGCCGCTCGCGTGGCTGGGCGTCGGGGCGGCGCGCTGATCCGCGGCCGCGCGCGCAGCCACCGCTAGAATCACGGGTCACCGAGAGGAACCACGCATGGCCAGCAAGATGTCCGGAAGCCTCAACCACGCGATGATCGACGGGCCGAAGGGCCGCGAGGCGCAGGAGTACGCCAACCGCTTCGGCTCGCCCGGGTTCCACGACATCGCTCGCGCCTACATCGACCAGAACTACGCCGGCTACACCGAGGAGAACCAGGAGACCTGGCGCA
>CAYSFS010000034.1:0-11074 GCA_964430235.1 uncultured Chitinophaga sp.
AGCCGAACCCGTTCCCCAAGAGCATCTACGACAACGTGGCGTTCGGGCCCCGGCTCCACCGAAAGTTCTCGCGCGCCGACCTCGACGAGCTGGTCGAGAGCTCGCTGCGCGCCGCGGGCCTCTGGGACGAGGTGAAGGACCGCCTGGCGGCGAGCGCGCTGGGGCTCTCGGGCGGCCAGCAGCAGCGGCTCTGCATCGCGCGCGCGATCGCGGTGCAGCCGCACGTGCTGCTCATGGACGAGCCCTGCTCGGCGCTCGACCCGAAGTCCACCGCGCGCGTGGAGGAGCTGATCCGCGAGCTCGAGGACGAGTACACGATCGTCATCGTGACGCACAACATGCAGCAGGCCGCGCGCGTCAGCGACCGCACCGCGTTCTTCTTCGAGGGAAGCCTGGTCGAGGTCGGCGACACCGACGGGATCTTCACCAACCCGCGCAACAAGCAGACCGAGGACTACGTCTCCGGCCGCTTCGGATGAGCCAACCCAGGGGACGGGCAGCCGTGCGCGGAAACTTCCGCGTGCGGGCCGCGCGACCGCCCCGTCTACACTGAAACCGAACGATGGCGCTTGACCTCAAGACCGAGATCCTGAACCTCCGCCGCGGCCTGCTGGCGATGGGCGCCGCCACCGAGCAGCGCCTGGAGTTCTCCGTCCGCGCGCTGCTCGACGGCGACGTCGGCGCCGCGCAGCAGGTGAAGGCCGGCGACAACGAGATCGACGCGATGGAGGTCGACCTCGAGACGCAGTGCATGCGCGTGCTCGCGCTCGGCTCGCCCGTGGCGCACGACCTGCGCTTCGTGCTGAGCGTGGTGCGGATCAGCGCGGACTTCGAGCGCATCGCGGACCTGAGCCGCGGCATCGCGAAGAAGGTGATCCGCTGGGAGGCCGGGCACGCGTCGATCGAGGTGCCGGGCGCGCTCGCCGACATGGCCGAGGCGGCGCGCACCATGCTGGCCGACGTGCTGGCGGCGCTCTCCGACGAGGACCCCGAACTCTGCCGCGAGGTGCGCCGCGCGGACCGCCGCGTCGACGACCTCAACAAGGAGGTCGTCGCGAGCATGCGGGCCGTCATCCAGGAGGACGTGGGTCGCACCCACGAGTCGATCGACCTGATGCAGATCGCCCAGCGCCTCGAGCGCATCGCCGACATCACGACGAACATCGCCGAGGACGTGATCTTCCTCGTCGAGGGCCGCGTCGTGCGCCACGAGGGTTGAACCCGCCGAAAATGACGCCGGGGGTGATTTTCCGAGCGTTATGCGCCACCCTGGCGCGGTCGCCCACCCCCTTCCCGCCTGCCGGGCGCCGCGCTACACTGCGCGACTCGCCACACGGAGCCAGCCATGCATTACCCGCACAAGATCAGCCGAGTCAAGAAGGTCCGCAAGGTGGGCTTCCGCGCACGCATGAAGACCCGCAAGGGCCGCGCGATCCTGAACCGCAAGCGCCGCGTCGGTCGCAAGATCCGCGTCCGCTGACCGCGTGACCGCACACAACCCACGCCCCGCCGCCGTCCTCATCGGGCTGCGCGGATCCGGGAAGACCACGCTCGGACGGCTGCTCGCCGCCCGGCGTAAGGTCGCATTCGTCGACCTCGACGACCGCACCGTGTCGTCCTCGGGCCATCCGTCGGTCAGCGCGATGTTCCGGGCGCTGGGCGAGCCCGCGTTCCGCGCCGCCGAGCGCACCGCGCTCGAGCACGCGCTGGCGCACGACGCCGCGGCCGGCGCCGTGATCGCCCTCGGCGGGGGCACCCCCACCGCGCCCGGCGCCCGCGAACTCATCGAAGGGGCGCGCGCCGAGGGGCGCATCCGCGTGGTGCTGCTCGAGGCCCCGCCCGCGGTGCTGGGGGCGCGGCTCTCCGTGTCGCCCGGCGACCGGCCGCTCCTCATGGGTGCGAACTTCGCCGAGGAGGCCGCCATGCTCGCGGAGCGGCGGATGCCGCTCTACCGCGCGCTCGCCGATGCCACGGTCTCGACGGCCGCGGGGACGCCCGACGCGCTCGCGGCGATCGAGCGCGCGCTCGACGCGTGACGCCCGCGCGGCCCCCACGTCCGCGACGCGCTCCGGGCCCACGGCCCGCGTCTCACGACACCTGCGACCCGGGCCACACGATCTGCACCTGGCCGTCGCCGGTCTCGACCGCGATCCCCAGTTCGCGCAGCGCGGAGAGCGCCGCCAGCTGCTCGGCCGCCTTCTTGCTGGTGCCCCACGCGCCCGGGAAGCGCCGCGTGTCCGCGGTCACCGCGATCTCGAAGCACTTCGCGTGGTCGGGGCCCTTCTCGTCGAGCACGCCGTAGTGCGGCATGCCCATCCCCAGCTGCGCCAGGCACTGCTGCAGCACCTGCTTGAAGTTCTGCTGGTGCCCCAGCCGCAGCGCGAGCTCGATGCGCGTCGCGAGCCGCGGCAGCACGAACGCGCGCACGGCCTCGATGCCGCCGTCGAGGTAGAGCGCGCCGATCACCGCCTCGAACGCCCCCGCGAGGATGCTCTCGGGGACGCCGGTGCGCCCGCGCACGCCCTTGTCGAGCGTGAGCAGGTCCTCCAGCCCGCACTCGGCCGCGAGCTCGGCGCACGTGCGCCCGCTCACGACGTTCGACTTGATCTTCGTGAGCTCGCCCTCGAGCAGCGTCGGGTGCTCGGCGAAGAGGTGCGTGCACACCGTGAACCCGAGCGCCGCGTCGCCCAGGAACTCGAGCCGCTCGTTGGAGTTGACGCGGCCGCTCGCCGCCGACGAGTGCGTCAGCGCGCGCGCGACCAGCGCCGTGTCGGCGAACCGGTGTCCCGTGAGCTCCTCGAGGGCCGCCAGCACGGCGGGGTCCGGGCTCACGTCCATGCGAGGACCACCTCGGCCACCCGCACCGCGGCCGCGAGCAGCAGCCCGCCGATGCCGCCCACCGCGAACCAGAACGCGAGCTCCAACCGCTCGCGGCGCGTGCGCGCGGCGGGCACGTGGTCGAGCGCGGACGCGGCCACGGCCTTCGCACGCAGGCGGCGGCGGGCCCGGCGCGCGGCGTCCACGCCTTCCGCGGCACCCACGGGCACCGCGAGCGAGGCGAGCGCGGCGCCGTGCGCGCCGGCCGCGGGGTCGATCGCGCCGGGAAGCCCGGGGTCCTCGGCGCACGCCAGGTCATCCTGCAGCGTCCGCCAGTCGTCGGATGCAAGCACCCACGTCGCGTCGGCGTCGGACCACCGCGCGCGGTGGGCATCATCGATCCATGCGTCCGTCGGGCCGAAGCGCGCGCGCCCCGCGATCGCCATCTCGGCGGCCACGGCATTGCGCGCCGATCGCTCGGCGGCGACGGCCGGGTGCTGGAGGGCGTGATCGGTCACTGGGGCCAGCAGCAGGCCCGCGCCTCGAGCCGCGCCGCCAGGCGCTCACGGTCACGCGGGGTCGCGAACGAGGTGAACTGCACGGCCATGCGCCGCGGCCCCGGGTCGTCGTCGGAGCTGAAGACGCGCACCACCGTGCCGCGCATGCGGATCGGCAGCGTGTCGGCAGGCGGGTAGAGGTCGATCGCGACCTCGGAGCCCATGGGCAGCTCCTCGTCGATCTCGAACCGCATGCCCGACATCGAGACGTCGTAACCGTGGCCCTCGAGGCCGTCGGCAGGCGTGCCGAGGTCGAGGTCGAACTCGGGACCGAGCTCGACGCCGTCCACCTCGACGATGCCGCGCGCCGCACTGCCCTCGACCGGCGTCGAAGGGATCACCACCACCCGGGTGTAGGCCGGGCTGAACCTGAGTCGATCGTTCGATCGGCGGTTCGGTGCTTCGACTGGGACCATGACAAGAGCTCCTTGGCCAAACGTGTCTGCCGTGACTGCCTGGGGCCGTGGGTACCGCATGCCGGACACCTCCGATCCAGGTGTGTCGGCATTACCCGGACGTGCCCTTGAGAAGGCAACGCCGGACCTGCCGACCAGGCCGAGCCAGACACCGCGACTCCGACCTGCGTGCCCCACCTGGATCCTGAAGCTCCGCCGTCATGGCGGGCCGCGTGCAGGGGCAACTCAGACAGTGTGGGATTGGTGTTCGGTGTGGTCAGGCAAATCAGGCGCTCTTTCCGACAGATTTCGCGTAAAGTCGCACGCTTCGCGGGATTCTCCCCCCGGATATCGGCCCATGAAGAGTCCGCAAATGCCGTTGGAGCAGGATCTTGCGACCGCCGCGCTCCAGGGCCGGCGCGTGGTCGTGGTGGGCTACGGCAACCAAGGCCGCGCCCATGCGCTGAACCTGCGCGACAGCGGGATCGACGTGGTCGTGACCGGGCGCTCCGGGTCCGAGGCGCGCGCGCGTGCGGCCGCCGAGGGCCTGGCCACGGCGGACGTCCCGCAGGCCGTCGAGGGCGCCGCGCTCGTCGTGGTCGCCCTGCCCGACGAGGTCCACCAATCGGCGTGGCGGGACGCGCTTGCGCCCTGCGTGCGCGCGGGGCAGACGGTGGGCTTCATCCACGGGTCGAGCGTGCACTTCGGCATGGTGCGGCCGGCCGCGGGCATCGGCGTCGTGATGGTGGCGCCGAAGGGTCCGGGCACCACGCTTCGCGAGCGCTTCACCATGGGCCAGGGCATCCCCGCCCTGCTCGCGGTGGCGCAGGAGCGCGAGGCCGCCGAGGGCGAGCCGACGGCGCTCGAGTTCGCGCGCGCATGGGCGACCGCGCTCGGGTGCGGCCGCGCGGGCGTCGTCCGCACCACGTTCGAGGCCGAGGCCGTGACCGACCTCTTCGGCGAGCAGGCCGTGCTGTGCGGCGGGATGCTGGGCCTGGCGCAGGCTGCGTTCGAGACGCTGGTGGACGCGGGCTACCCGCCGGCGCTCGCCTACACCGAGTGCGTCCACGAGATCAAGCAGGTGGCCGACCTGCTCTATGCGCGCGGCCCCGCCGGCATGCGCGCGGCCATCAGCAACACCGCCGAGTTCGGCACCTACGGCGCGGCGCCCGTGATGGTCGATGACCACGTACGCGCCGCGATGAGATCGCTCCTGGACGAGATCCGATCCGGCCGCTTCACCAAGCGCATGCAGGACGACCATGACGCCGGCGCACCGTGGTTCCTCGCCCAGCGCGCGGCCGCGGCGGCACTCCCCATCGAGGAGGCCGGGCGCGAGGTGCGCGCGCTGATGCCGTGGCTCGCGCAGGAGCCCGGCGCCGCGGGCGGGAAGGACGCCCCGCGCCCATGACGCCGTTCGACGCATGGATCCTCGGCATCGTCGAGGGAATCACCGAGTACCTGCCCGTCTCGAGCACGGGGCACCTGATCCTCACGTCGTCGCTCCTGGGGCTCGACCGCGACCCGGCGCAGGCCGAGGCGCTCAAGGACTTCGAGATCATCATCCAGGGCGGCGCGATCCTCGCGGTGCTCGGCCTGTACCGCCGGCGCGTGGCGCAGATGGCGGGCGGCACGCTCGCGCGCGCGCGGTGCGGGCTGCGCGGCATGCCCCAGGACGAGGGCGCGCGCACGGGTTGGATCGTCGCGCGCAACGTGATGATCGCGTTCCTTCCGGCCGCGGCGGTCGCGCTCGCCGTGAAGGACTGGGTGAAGGCGAACCTCTTCTCGCCGATGCCCGTGATCGGCGCGCTGGCGGTGGGCGGCGTCATCATGCTCGCGATCGCGCCGTGGCAGTCGCGGCGCCTGCGCGAGGAGCAGGACGCGCGGAGCCTCGCGGCGGCCGCGGGCGACCTGCGCGACCAGACGGGCGTGGCGCTCGCGCGCATGACGGCGCGGCAGGCCGCGTTCATCGGCGTGCTGCAGTGCCTGGCGCTGTGGCCCGGCACCAGCCGCAGCCTCGCGACCATCGTGGGCGGGCTGCTCGTGGGGCTCGGGGGCGTGGCCGCGGCGGAGTTCAGCTTCCTCCTGGGCCTGGTCACGCTCTCGGCGGCGAGCGGCTACAGCGCGCTCAAGATCGTGAAGGCGGGCGAATGGTCGAACTTCGTCGCCGCGGTGGGCGGGTGGCTGCCGCTCGTGAGCGGCGTGCTGGTGGCGTGGGCGAGCGCCGCGCTCGCGGTGGACTTCCTGGTGCGCTACCTCGGGAGGCACACGCTGGCGCTCTTCGGCTGGTGGAGGCTCGCGGTGGCGGCGACGGTGCTCGTCCTCGCGTGGCGGTGGGGGCTTAGAATCGGGCCGTGAACCAGTTCCTCCTGTTCCTGCGCAGCATCGCCGTGAGCATCGCGGTGTTCCTGGTGCTCGCGTTTTTCGCGGCGAAGTTCTTCGGCGGCACCCTCTTCCCGAAGCCGCCGCGCGTGGACTTCCCCGCGGTGGCGGTCGAGGGGCAGGCGTACTTCCTGAGCGTGACGCGCGAGGAGGGCAAGGACCCCGCGTTCAGCCTGCGGCGCGTCGACCCGACCGACGCGGGTCACAGCGTGCTGGTGGCGCCGCAGTCGGCGAGCGAGGCCGACGCGTGGGCGTGGGCCCAGATGACGCGCGGGGACGCGGGAGGCGGCGAGGCCGGGGGCGCGGCGATCACGGTCGAGTTCACGCAGCGCAACGGCAAGGTGGGCCGATGCAGCGTGGGCGCCGACGGCAAGCTGAAGTTCAGCGCGGAGTGAGGGGCGCGGGGCGAGCGCGGCGAGCGGCACGCGAAGTGCGTCCGGCGCGCGTGGGTGCGAGGCGTGCCCGCGGCGGGCGCACGGGGCTCACCCCTCGCCCAGCTCGCGCAGGAAGCGCTCCTCGTCCCACACCTCGACGCCGAGCTCGTTGGCCTTCGCGAGCTTGCTGCCCGCGCCGGGGCCCGCGATCACGAGGTGGGTCTTCTTGCTGACGCTGCCGGTCACCTTCGCGCCGAGGGCCTCCAGCCGCTCGGTGGCCGCGCGGCGGTCCAGCTTCTCGAGCTCGCCGGTGAGGACGACGGTCTTGCCCTCGAACGGCGACGACGCGGGCGCCGGCGCACGGTAGGCGGCGCTCGCGACGCAGACGCCCGCGTCGCGCAGCTCGCGGAAGGTGCGCTGCATCGCGGGTGAATGCAGGTCGGCGTGGATGCTCGGCGCGGTCACCTCGCCGATGTCGTGGATCCTCATCAGGTCGTCGACCGACGCCGCCAGCAGCGCGTCGAGGTCGGGGTAGGCGCGCGCGAAGGCCTTGGCGCTCGCGGTGCCCATGTGGCGGATGCCGAGCGACTCGAGGAGCCGCGCGAGCCCGCGCCCCTTGGCCTCCTCGGCGCTGGCCGCGATCGAGGCCGCGGTCTTGTCGCCGATCTTGCGGACGACCTGCTTGCCGGCCTTCGTGACGGACTCGGACGTCAGCTCCGCGACGCGCGCGGGGTCGAGGCGGAACACGTCGGCGAACCCGCGCACGAGCCCTGCGTCGACCAGCTGGTCGACGATCCGCTCGCCGAGGCCGTCGATGTCCATCTGGTTGCGGCCGACGAACCACTTGAGTCGCTCGCGGAACTGCTCGGGGCACGCGGCGTTCGTGCAGAAGAGCTTCGGTCCCTCCTTCGTGACGGGCTCGCCGCAGCTGGGGCACGCGGCGGGCGGCTCGACCGGCCGCGCGTCCGCGGGGCGCTTGGCGAGGTCCACCTCGATCACCTGCGGGATGATCTCGCCGGCCTTCTCGACGACCACCGTGTCGCCGATCCGGAGGTCCTTGCGATGGATCTCGTCGATGTTGTGGAGCGTCGCGTGCTGCACCTTGGTGCCCGCGATGACCACCGGGTCCATGGTGGCGCGCGGGGTCAGCGTGCCGCCCTTGCCCACCTGCCACGTGATGGAGCGCAGCACCGTGGGCCTGCGCTCAGCCGGGTACTTGAACGCGACGGCCCAGCGCGGGCTCTTCGCGGTGACGCCGAGCGCGGCCTGGTCGGCGAAGGCGTCGACCTTCACCACCATGCCGTCGACGGCGTAGGCGAGGTCCGCGCGCGCGGCGCCGAAGCGCTCGATCGCGGCGACGCACTCGTCGGCCGATTCGCAGCGCACCTCGGTGCCCGAGACCGGGATGCCGAGCGTGCGCAGCGCGCGCAGGAAATCGTGGTACGTGGCGACGGGGCGGCCGTCGAGCGTGACGAGTTCGACGTGGCCGGCGCCGTGGGCGACGAAGCTGAGGCCGCGCGCGCGCACGACGGCGGAGTCGAGGCTCTTGAGCGTGCCCGCGGTCGAGTTGCGGGCGTTCATGAACTCGGGCTCGCCGGCGCGGCGGCGCTCCTCGTTGATGCGCTCGAAGCTCGCGTTCGGCATGAAGATCTCGCCGCGCACCTCGAGGACGGGCGGCACCGGCGTGCCCGCGGTCGCGGCGAGGACGAGCGGCACGGCGTCGATGGCGCGCACGTTGCGCGTGACGTCGTCGCCGACGGCGCCGTCGCCGCGCGTGGCGGCCTCGACGAGGCGCCCGCGCTCGTACCGGATGCTGATGGCGACGCCGTCGACCTTCGGGTCGGCGACGGCGGCGAAGGGGCGGCCGAGCGCCTTCTCGCAGCGTTCCCACCACGCGCGCAGGTCGTCGGTGGAGTACGTGTTGTCGACGCTCATCATGGGCACGCGGTGCGTGACCTGGGCGAAGCCGGTGCCGGCCTCGCCGCCGACGCGCTGCGTGGGGCTGTTGGGGTCGAACGCGTCGGGGTGCGCGGCCTCGAGCTCCGCGAGCTCGGCGAGCAGGCGGTCGAACTCGGCGTCGGACATGAACGGCGCGGCGTCCGCGTAGTACGCGCGGTTGGCGCGGTGGAGCAGCTCGCGGAGTTCGTCGATCCGGCGCATGCGCGGAAAATACGCCGGGGGCCATTTTCGGACCGCGCGCGGACCCGCCGAAAGTGGCCCCCCGAAAATGGCCCCCGGCGTATTTTCAGTCCGCGCTCAGCGTGTCCGGGCCCTTGCCGGCGGTCTTCTCGAAGTACCCGCTCCCCTTGCGCTCAAACCGGCTGAAGCCGAGCCGCTCGAGGTTGGCCTTCGAGAACCGCTGGGTGTCGCTGGAGGTCTGCACCTGGGGCGCCACGATCAGCTTGCGGACGGGCTCGCCGGTCTCGGGGTGCACGGTCAGCGGCGGGTCGCTGATCCGCTGGAACACCTCGAACACCTCCCCGTCGGTGCCGTCGGGCTTGACGATGGCATAGGCGTAGGTGGGCATCCCGTCATGCTAGGAAAATCGCCCCGGCATGCCCGGCATCAAATTCCACCGAAAATCACCCCCGGCGCATTTTTCCGCACCACCGCCGCCGCGGCGCGGATGTCCGCCTCGCGCGTCGGCCCCGCCTCGCGCTCGATGACCAGGTCCACCGCCCGCGGCAGCCGGCGCACCTCGGCCAGGAACGCCTTCCAGTCGACCGCCCCCGTCCCGGCGACCACCTCGCGGCCCCACGTGCCGGGCACGTCAGTCGGCACCGCGTCCTTCACGTGCACCTGCCGCACGTGCGCCGCCAGCGCCCGAAGCGCGGCCACGGGGTCCCCCATGCCGTACAGGATCATGTTCGCCGGGTCGAAGTTCACCCCCACGTTCGGGTGCGCGATCTCCTCGAGCGCCCCGAGCAGCGTGTCCGCGGCCTCCTGCCCGGTCTCGAACGCCACGCGCACGCCGCGCGCGGCGAAGAGGTCCGCCACCTCGCGCAGCCGCGCGACCATCGCGCGCCGCTCGGTGCCCCCGCGCTCGTGCGGGATGAACCCCGCATGGAACGTCACGAGCCCCACGCCGTGCGCGCCCGCGAACGCCGCGACGCGCTCGGCCAGCGCGTGCGTCGCGGGCCACGTCGCGTCGGGCCGCACGCCGCCCGTGCGCGCGATGGTCTCGAGCGTCGAGTAGTCCTCGCCCACCGTCGCGAGCATCCCGCTCACCGTCTCGATGCCACGCGCCCGCAGCCGCTCGACCGCCCCGCCCCACGCGGCCGCGTCCTCGACGCACGGCACCAGCGCCAGCTGCACGGCGCGCAGGCCGCAGCGATCGAGCGCGTCCGCGAGTTCGTCGGGCGATGCGGTGCGGAGGCTCCACGAACAGGCGGCGAGTCGCGTCATGCGCGTGATTTCACCCGGAATCCGCCCGCGCTGCCCGGCATGCGCGCCGGGCTAGAATCCACGTTCCACGATGTCCTCCGCGAACGCCCAGCCCGAGCCCGCAGACGCCCTCAACGCGCGCATCAGCGCCGACGGCAAGACCGCGCGCACGGCGCTCCCCGCCATGGGCTTCGGCGACAAGGTCGAGGCCTGGCTCAGCCGCACGAGCACGAAGAGCACGGTCATCCAGAAGCTCTTCAGCAGCATCTGGCTGCCGTACGCGTTCCGGTCGGGCATCACGATGAAGTCCGTCTCGGAGAACAGCTTCGTCGCGGTGCTGCCCTTCCGGCGCTTCAACCGCAACTGGTACAACGCGATGGCCGGCGCCGCGCTCCTGGGGAACTCCGAGGTCGCCGGCGGCATGTACCTCTTCGCGCGCTGCGGCAGCGACTACATGGTGGTCTGCAAGGAGATGCGCTACCGCTTCCTGCGGCCGTGCCTGGGGCCCGCGATGTACGAGGTCATGAACTCCGAGGACCTCACCCAGAAGCTGAAGGCAGGCGGCGAGTTCAACATCGCGCTCGAGATGGAGATCCGCCAGCACGTCCACAAGCCGGGCATCAAGGCCCCGCTCGTGGGCAAGTGCGACATCACCTTCCACTGCTCGCCGAAGGCGATGATCAAGGCGAAGCTCGAACGCCGCCGCAAGCGCTGAACCGTGCGACGGCCCCTCGAGAGCATCCAATGGGGCCTCTACTGCACGTCGAGCTGGACGTGGTGCATCGGCATGTACCTGCCGTTCATCATGCTGAGGCTCTGGGGGTGGACCGGCTTCCTCGCGTTCCTCGTGCCCAACGTGCTCGGCTGCGCCGCGTTCGGCTTCGTCCTCGACCGCGAACGCTCGCGCGCGCTGGTCGCGCGGCTCGGGTGGACGTGCGCGCTCTTCTCGGCGATCACCGTCGCGTACCAGTGCTGGTTCGCGGGCTGGGCCGCGCAGGGCTTCGCCGTCGCCGACCCCGCCATGCGCACGGTGGCGGCCACGGGCGTCCCGATCGCGCTCCTCGTCGCCGGGCTCGCCCTCGCCACGCGCGGCGACGCGCAGTGGCGCACGATCGGCACCGCGCTCACGCTCGCGAGCCCGCTGGTCCTGCTGCTGCCGGGCGGC
>CAYSFS010000034.1:11174-19258 GCA_964430235.1 uncultured Chitinophaga sp.
GATCGGCACCGCGCTCACGCTCGCGAGCCCGCTGGTCCTGCTGCTGCCGGGCGGCGCCGCCGCGGTCGGTGACTCGGCCTCGGCCGTCGCGTCCGGCGCGGCCCCTGGCCCCCTCCTCGGCCCCATGCCGCTCGCCTTCGCGCTGCCCACGATCGTCGCGGGCTTCCTCGCGAGCCCCGCGTTCGACCTCACGTTCCACCGCGCGGTGCAGCAGGCGCCGCAGCCGCGCGTCGCCTTCGCCACGTTCGGCGTCACCTTCGCCGCGATGCTCCTGACGATCGCGACCTTCTTCGACCCCGCCGCGGGCGCGCCGCGCATCGGCCCCGCCATCCTCGTCCTCTGGGGCGCGCAGCTCCTCTTCACGATCGCGGTGCACCTGCGCGAACTCCTCGAGGCGCCGCCGGCCGTCCGCATCCCTGGGCGGCCGGTCGCCGTGCTTGTCGCGGGCGCGGTGCTCCTGGCGACGCCGGCCTTCACCTTTACGCTCGGCCCCGCGCTCCCCGAGGGCCACGCGCCGCTCCACGGGGGCGCGACCACGGCGCTGCTCGCGGGCGAACCCCTCTACATGACGTTCCTGGGCGCGTACGGGCTGCTCTTCCCGGTGCTCCTCCTGCTCGAGGCGCGCGGAGCCCCCCGGGCGGCCACCCTCGGCGTCCTGGCCCTCGGCATCCCCTGCTACCTGCTCGGCGCGGTCGATTTCCGCACCATGCTGATGCCCGTCCCGATCGTCGCCGCGATCCTGCTCTCGCGGGCGTTCCGCAAGCAATCGCCGAGCCCGGCGCCCGTTCCTCCGCCATGACCCCCCGCCGCCCCGCGCCCCCCGCCGACCTTGCGCCGCTCGCCGCCGCGCGGTTCGACGCCGCGGCCGCACGGCACCTCCTCTCGCGCGCCGGCTTCGGCGGGACGCCCGCGCAGGTGGACGCCTTGGCCGCGATGGGACTCGACCGCGCGGTGGACCTCGTCGTCCGCTACGGCGACCAGCCCTCGAAGGCGGTCTCGCCCGACGACTTCGACCGCGACCTCATCCCGCCGCTCACGCGCGAGGAGCGCGAGCAGCTGCAGCGCGCGCGCCGCGAGCGCGACGAGGCCACGGTGGAGCGGCTCGAGCGCAAGGAGAACCAGACCAAGGCCGAGGACCGCCGCCAGCTGCAGTCGATGCGCGAGTGGTGGATCGCCCGCATGATCGAGTCCGCGCGCCCGCTCGAGGAGAAGATGACCCTCTTCTGGCACGGCCACTTCGCCACCGGCGCGCGCACCATCGAGGACAGCTGGCTGATGTTCCAGCAGAACCAGCTCTTCCGCACGCACGCGACGGGGAACTTCGCGACGCTGGTGCTGCACGTGATCCGCGATCCCGCGATGATCAAGTACCTCGACAACGACGACAGCCGGCGCGGGCGCCCGAACGAGAACCTCGCGCGCGAGCTGCTCGAGCTCTTCGTCCTCGGCGAGGGAAGCGGCTACACCGAGCAGGACATCAAGGAAGGGGCGCGCGCGCTCACGGGCTACACCGTCGAGGGCGAGGAGTTCGAGTTCCGCGAGGCGAACCACGACGGCGGGCCGAAGACCATCCTCGGCCAACGCGGCAACTGGAACGGCGACGACTTCGCGCGCATCGCGCTCGGACGCACCGCGTGCAGCCGGTTCCTCTGCGGCAAGCTCTACCGCTTCTTCGTGAACGACGTCCCCGAGGGCGACCTGCCTCCGGGCCATGCGGCGGCGCGCGTGGCGTTCGTCGACGCCATGGCGGCCGAGCTGCGCGCCAACCAGTACGAGCTGGCGCCCATCCTGGGGAAGCTCTTCCGCAGCGCGCACTTCCACGACGCGTCGAACCGCGCGTCGGTGATCAAGAGCCCGGCGCAACTGGTGGTGCAGACGGTGCGCCAGCTCGGCACGCCGCCGAGGCAGCTCTCCTCGCTGACCGCGGCGTGCGAGCTGATGGGCCAAGACCTCTTCCAGCCGCCGAACGTGAAGGGCTGGGACGGCGGGCGCAGCTGGATCAACACGAGCACGCTCTTCGTGCGCCAGAACGTCGCCATCTACCTGCTCACCGGCAAGCGACCCGGCATGTACGACTGGGAGAACGACGCGGCGCGTTTCGACGCGGACGCGTTGGTGGCGGGCGCCGGCGGCGGCGCCGGTGCGGGCGGAGATCCCTCGCCCGAGGCCTTGGTCGACCGCCTGCTCGCCGTGACGCTCGCGACGCCCGCGCACCCCGCGCGGCGCGAGGAGCTGGTGCGCTTCGCGTCGCAGCAGACATCGCCGGGCGCGCGCGCCGACCGCACGCTCTCCACCCTTGCGCTCATCACGGCGCTTCCCGAGTACCAGCTGGCCTGAGCCGATCCGCCCGACCCGACGAATCACGAGGACCACCGCCATGCCCGACCCCAGCACCTACAGCCGCCGCGTCTTCATCCGCCAGGGCGTCATGCTCGCGTCGTTCGCGGCGACGCTGCCGCACTTCATCCAGGAGAGCGCCATGGGCATGCTTGCGCCCGACGGGAACGCGCTCGGCAGCCGGCCGGGCGTGCCCGACGAGCGCGTCCTGGTGGTGGTGCAGCTCTCGGGCGGCAACGACGGGCTGAACGCGGTGATCCCCTACGGCGACGCCGAGTACCACAATGCGCGACCGGGAATCGCGCTCGGCGAGCCCGGCAAGGCGAAGAACGGCGGCGCGGCGCTGGAACTCGACAAGGACCGCGGCATCGGGCTGCATCCGAACCTCACGGGGCTGAAGGAGCTGCACGACCACGGCAAGCTGTGCGTCGTGGCGGGCGTCGGCTACCCGAACCCGAACCGCAGCCACTTCGCGAGCATGGACATCTGGCAGTGCGGCCGGCCCGAGGGCAAGGGCACGGGCTGGCTCGGCCGGTACGTGGACGCCGCGTGCAACGGCAGCCCCGCGGCGGACATGGCGGTGTCGGTGGGGCGCACGGCGCCGCTGGCGCTGATGGGCGTGCAGTCGAAGCCGGTGGCGTTCGAGAGCGCCGACCTCTTCCGCTGGCTCGGGGCGGACGCGGGCGGCGCGATGGACGCCGAGTACCAGCGCATGGCGCGCGCGGGGCAGCTCGCGGGCGTCGAGGCGGGAAGCCAGGAGAGCTTCCTGATGCGCACGGCGCTCGATGCGCAGGTGACGAGCGACCGGATCCGCGCCGCGGTGAAGAAGCAGCCACTGGTGCCCTACCCCGGCAGCGCGCTCGCGAAGCAGCTGCAGACCGTGGCGGCGATGATCCGCGACGGCATGAAGACGCGCGTGTACTACGTGAGCATGGGCGGGTTCGACACGCACGCGAACCAGCCCGGGTCGCACGGCAACCTGATGCGGCAGCTGGGCGACGCGCTGCTCGCGTTTCAGAAGGACCTGGCGGCGCAGGGCAACGAGGGCCGCGTGGTGACGATGTGCTTCAGCGAGTTCGGGCGGCGCGTCCGGCAGAACGCGAGCAACGGGACCGACCACGGCACGGCGGGTCCGGTGTTCGTGCTGGGGCCGGCGGTGCAGCCGGGCCTGCGCGGCGCGTACCCGAGCCTGACGGACCTCGACGGCGGCGACCTGAAGTTCACGACCGACTTCCGCGGCGTCTACCAGGAGCTGCTCGGGAAGTGGATGCGCGCGCCGACGGACGCGGTGCTCGGCGGGACGTACGAGGCGCCGGGGTTGATTCGCGCGTGACGAAAATGATCCGGGATATCTTTTCCCATTTTCCGCGTCCCGAGAAACGGGAAAAGATATCCCGGATCATTTTCACCACTGCGCGCCGCCCGGCTGCTCGACGATCGACAGGAAACCGTCACCCTCGCGGCGGAGCTTGCCGGCGCGCACCAGCGCCTCCCAGACGGCCGCGGGGTAGTCGCGCGGCGGCACCATGCTCTGGATCCGGTGCTGCCCGGTGCCGCTCATCGGGCCGTGGCCGAGCCGGCTGTCCGCGTCGAGCTGCGAGAGCTTGACGCGCTTGCGGAACATGCGCAGCGCATCCTGCATGACCTCGAGCGGGATGTCCGCGCCCGCGGCCGGCTCGCCCGCTTCCGCGACGGCACCTGCCGGCTCCTCGACCGCCTCGCCCTTGGCCTGGCGCACCGCGCGGCGCATCGCGTCGAGGTCGCGCGCCCCGACGATCCGCATCATGGCCTGCGGGTCGAACTTCGCCTTGAGCATCGCCTTGTGCATCGCGCCCCAGCGCGGGCCCGCGGACGCGGGGTCCGCGCCCTCAAGCGCGGCGAGGGCGGCATCAAGCTCCTTGGCGATCGCGGGGGGAAGCGGCATGCCGGGAAAATACGCCGGGGGTGAATTTCGGTCGAAATTCACCCCCGGCGCGATTTCCGATACCCCTCCACCCCGCGCAGCACCAGCTCGGTCAGCCGCGCCCCGTACCCGAACCCGCACAGCGCGTCCGACGGCCGCCCCGCGCGGATCGCGGCCAGCCACTCGCGGTGCTGCCCGACGCTCGGCGCGATCGACGGCGCCGGCGCCCGCCACTCCGCCGCGCGCGCACCCGGCCACACGAGCATCTCGCCGTAGTTGGCGAACAGCGCGCCCTCGGTGCCGATGAAGCACACGTTGAAGCGATTGTGATAGTCCACGCGGTCCTTCGCGCCGATCTCCTGCACGAAGGGCGACATCCGCCCGCCGTCGAACCACCGCAGCACCAACGGGTCGGGCGCGCCGGGTCCCGCGGGCGCGGCGCCGCCCACCGCGGGCACGCCCGACATCGCCCAGCTCGCCTCGAGCCACGCGGGCGTCCCCACCCGGTCGACCGGCGGCCCTTCCGCGAACACCTCGGCCGCGGCCACGTGCTCGTCGGTGAGCCCAAGCGCCCACGTCGGAAGGTCGAGCAGGTGGCACCCCATGTCCCCGAGCGTGCCCGTGCCGTACGCCCAGTACTTGCGCCAGTTCGCCGGGTGCACGCCCTCGATGTACGCCTGCCGCGGCGCGTCGCACTGCCACAGGTCCCAGTCCAGGGTCGGCGGCGCCACCGCGCCCGGCGTCAGCCGTCCGTCGCCCCAGCTCTTCGTCACCCAGCAATCGACCGCCGTCACGCGGCCCACCGCTCCCGCGCGCACCGCCTCGACCACGCGCCGGTACGTCTCGCCCGCGTGGATCTGCGTGCCCATCTGCGTCGCGACGCCGGCCCGCGCCGCGGCCGCGCGCACCTCGCGCGCCTCGGCCACGGTTCGGGTCAGGGGCTTCTCGCAGTACACGGGAAGCCCCGCACGCAGCGCGGCGAGCGTGATCGGTGCGTGCGCGTGGTCGGGGGTGCTGACCACCACGCCGTCGAGGTCGAGTTCGCGCGCGTGGGCGACCAGCTCGCGCCAGTCGCGCACCCGCACCGCGTCGGGGAACTCCGCGCCCGCGCGTTCGAGGTACGCACTGTCCACGTCGCACAGCGCCACGATCTGCTCGTGGCGCACCTCCTGGATGTTGTCCCATGCGCGGTTCGCGGTGCCGATGCACGCAAGCCGCAGCGCATCGGGCCGACGGGGCGACACGTGCCGCAGGAACGCGGGCGCCCGCCGCGCCGCCACGCACCGGGCGAGCGCGGGCGTGAGCGCAAGCCCCGCGGCGGCGAGCAGGAAGCGCCGGCGCGAGGGGAGGCGGGGGTGCGATGCGTCCGCGAGGCGCGCGATGCTCGTCCGTCGCGTCGGGCGTGGATCCATGCGTCGCAGGCTACGCAGCGCGCCCACCACGGGAGCCGCGCCGCGCCGATGCGGGCATGGGGAGCCCGAGCGCGAGGCGCAGCAGGCGGTCGTTCGACCGGCTCTGGAAGACCCTGCCCGTCTCCCACCGGAAGATCGACGCCGTTCCGATCCCCGTGCGTTCCGCGAGTTCGCGCCGCGACCACCCTCGACCGGCCCGGGCCGAACGAATCTCGGCGGACGAGAGGATCCCGAGCGCCTTCGCGACCGCCGCGGCACGCGCCGCCTGCGAACCGTCGCCCTCCGCGTCGAACACGCACCGGCGGCACGACACCACCGGCAACTCGGCGACGGTGGTCCCGCGACCGAGCTTCGGGACGTCGAACGCGATCATCGTCCGTGCGCGCCCGGCGCGAACCGAAGGAGCACCGCACATGGGACAGGTCGCCGGCCGATCGCGAGTCATCGATTGCTCCTGTCAGTTGAGTGAAAGCTCACGAACACGACCACGGGCTCGGCGCCCTCGGCACGCGCGAGGAACCACTTCACGTACGTCCCGCGGCACCCGGGTGCACCGGCGATCTCGAGCACGCAGGCGTCCGTGCCCGCATGCTGCCCGAACGGCTCGATGCGCCACCGGATCCACCGCCACTTTCCGGCTCTCCCGCCGCCTCCCTCGCGCACGACACGACGCAACTGCGCAGCAACGAAGTCGAACGCGGCTCGTTCGGGCGCGAAGCTGCCCCGCTCCCTCGAGCGCGGATGCAAAGTTCGCTCCGGCTCCCACCGCGTCCGAAGGACACCGCGCCCGATGCGTGCGGACGGCACGCGTCGGGAAAGCAGCGCAAGACTGACGCTCCACGGATCCACCGGCTCCACGCCCATCCGCGCACTGTCCCGCAGCCGGAGCACCGAGCCCGAATTCACGGCCCTTCTTCATGCAATTGATCATATGATCAAATATGCACACGTCAAGCCGCCGCCCCGCTCGCCGCCGCCTCCCGCCCCGCGGCCTCGCGCGCTTCCCGCGCCATCCCGCGCACCACCCAGTGGCGGTCGCCGCACAGCGTCTCGCGCAGCGCCGCGTCGACGGTCACGTTCATCGCCACCGCCGCGCGCACCCACCACCGAGGGTCCCTCGCACGCCGCGCGAGCGCCGCGGCCTGCTTGCACTCGATTGCAAGCCACGCAAGGAGGTTGCCATTCACGACGCCCGTCAGGAAGGGACCGCCGACGTACACATGATCGTCGAGCCCATCGCCCGACACCGTCACGGGCGGCATGGCCGCCCCGAACCTCCGCGCGTCCTCGTGGCACCGCAGCGACGCGACCCACGCGCTGATGCGCTGGTTGCGGATCCCGAGGTACTGCGCCTCGGCGAACGACTGCGGTGCGCAGCGCGTCGACATCCCGTACGACGAGAAGTCCCCGTCCCACCAGGACACGCACGCGCGCCACAGGTACTCCGAGGCCCGCTCGGTGCGCACGCCCGTGCCCGCCTCCACCGCCGCGACGGTCCACAGCCACCGTTCTTCGACGTCGTGCCCGCGCAGGCGCACCAGTTCGAGCATCGCGCGGCGCGACGGCGACGTCGCGCCCGCGAAGAGCCCCAGGAGGAACGGGTGTGCGGCCCGGGCGGCACCACGCTCGACCAGGCGCGGGGTGTACCCCTGATCGACCGCCCAATGTCCCGCGCGATCCGCCGTCCGACCCACTTCGACCATCAAGGCCGGCAGCGCGTCGCGCCACCCACCGACCATCTCGGTGTCCCCCTTCTCGAAGCACTTCACGCGGTGGCGCGCGACTTCGACCCCGGGCACGCCCATCCGGCGCGGGTTGCCGATTCCCGCGAGCGCGCGCAACGCCTCGACCGGCGCGTCCGCGCGCGTGGCCACCGCGAGCGACGCGGCCGTCGGCGTGGACATGAACTGCCCCTGCGACCTTCGTACCACCTCGTTCGCGAACAACGCAAGGGTCGTCGCGTCGGCCGACGCGTGGCCGGCCACCAACGCGAGCTTCGCGTCGTCAAGCCGCCCCAGGAGCGCCGGGTCGGCGACCATCGCGAGCTCCCACGCGGGGTTCGCGAGCACCGAGGCCGGGTGCCGTTCGATCAACTCGCACAGGCGCTCGATGCGCGTCCCCGCGTCCGACGCCTCGGCCTTCACCGCCCTCGCCTTCTCGCGCGCCCGCGCACTTCGCGCCCGCGCGCGCTCGGCGCGCTGGGCAAGGACCTCCGCACTCGTGTTCCTGACGGTTCGACGCCAACGCATGGGCCACCACCTCTCGGACTGCGACCGAGGGAACCCCGCGACGGAGCGCGAACCGGCATGCACGTGGCGGACCGGCCGTCGCCGGCCGGTCGTTTGCGCTTGCGCGCCGCATGCCCCTCGCGGGGGTCCCTCCGCACCCGGGCCCCCCCACGCGGCGCACACCGTTGCGTCCCGCCTGAGAGG
>CAYSFS010000035.1:0-3238 GCA_964430235.1 uncultured Chitinophaga sp.
TACATCGACCAGAACTACGCCGGCTACACCGAGGAGAACCAGGAGACCTGGCGCACCCTCTACGACCGGCAGATGGAGTACCTGGCGGACCACGCGAGCGGCGTCTACCTCTCCGGCGCGCGCAGCATCAAGCTCGTCCGGGACCACATCCCCTACCTCGAGGGGCCGAAGTCGGTGAACACGTTCCTGATGCCGCTCACGGGCTGGCAGAGCAAGGCCGTGCCCGGCTACCTGCCCGCGAAGGCCTTCTTCGCCTGCCTCGCGCGGCGCGAGTTCCCGACCACCATCGTGATCCGGCCGAAGGAGTCGATCGACTACCTGCCCGAGCCCGACATCTTCCACGACATCTTCGGCCACGTGCCGCTGCACGCCGACCCGACCTTCGCCGACTTCCTGCAGACCTACGGCAAGGCCGCGCTCACCACCGACGATCCCGTCCACACCGAGCGCCTGGCGCGGCTCTTCTGGTTCACGGTCGAGTTCGGGCTGATCCGCGAGAACGGCGCGCTGAAGCTCTACGGCAGCGGCCTGATCTCGAGCCCCGGCGAGAGCAAGCATGCCCTCGACGCGCCGGGCGTCGACCGCCGGCCCTTCGACCTCGAGACGGTCTGCTCGACGAGCTTCGAGATCGACCACTACCAGCCCATCCTCTACGTGCTCGACAGCTTCGAGCAGCTGCGCGACGCGATGGAGACCTATGCGTCGCGCCTCCTCTCCGAGAATGCGCGACGCGCGGTCGCCTGACCGGCCCTGAATACACTCCGCGGATGGCCCCCCGCATCCGCAACGCCTGGTCGGTCGCGCTCTGCGCGGCGGTCGCGGGGTGCGCCATCGGGCCGGACCACCAGACGCCCGAGATGGAGGTGGGCGAGCGCTTCTCGGTACGGCCGCCTGCCGGCGTCACCGGCGCCGAGGCGCGCACCGAGGCCTGGTGGGTGACGCTCGACGACCCGGTCCTCAACGACCTCGTCGCGCGCGTCGACCTGCAGAACATCGACCTGCGTCGGGCGCTGCTCGCGATCGAGACGTACCGCGCGCAGTACACGATCGACTTCTCGAGGCTCTTCCCCGACATCGACACGGGCCTCGCCTACAGCAGGCGACGCGTCGACGCGAACCAGATCGGCGTCCCGAACCCGGACGCCCTCCGCCAGCCGTTCAGCAACTGGCAGTGGAACGTGGCCTCGGCCGCGTGGGAGATCGACGTGTGGGGCGCGCTGCGCCGCCAGGTGGAGGCAGGCGTGTCGAACCTGCAGGCGAGCGCCGCCCAGTACCGCGGCGTGCTCGTGGGCGTGCGCGCCGAGGTCGCGACCGCGTACGTGACGCTGCGGCAGCTGCAGGCGCAGCGCGAGGCGATCCGCCGGCTCGCGGCCGGGTACGACAAGCTGCTCTTCGCCATCGAGGCCAAGGTGCGGGCGCAGGTGGGCTCCAAGACCGAGCTCGCCGAGATCCGGTCGAGGCGCGCATCGGCCCTCGGCGACGCGGCGCGCTTCGACGCGCTGATCGCGCAGCAGGTGTCGGGCATCGCCATCCTCCTCGCCGAGACGCCGGGCCGCGTGCGCGAGATCCTCGAGCCGGTGCGGCCCATCCCGGCATGCGACACGCCGGTCGCGATCGGCGTTCCCGCGACGCTTCTCGCCCGGCGGGCCGACGTCGACGCGGCCGAGCGCAGGCTGCAGGCGGCGACGGCGGGCATCGGCGTCGCGCAGGCCGACTACCTGCCCCGCTTCACGTTCAACGGCAACTTCATCGTCCAGACGCCGGACTTCGCGAACCTCACGGACGTCTCGTCGAACATGACCTACGGCATCACGCCCGCGGTCACCTGGAACTTCATGAACATCCTCACCGGCCGCTCCGAGGCGGGCGTCATCCAGGCGAAGATGCGGGCGCTCGACGCGCTGCTCCAGTACCAGCAGGCCGTGCTGACCGCGGTCAACCAGGTCGAGCGCTCGGTCGCCGCGTACGGCGCCGCGCTCGCCGCGCGCGAGTCGTACCGCACGGCCGCGCGCGAGATCGACTCCGCCTACGAGCTCGCGTTCATGCAGTACGACCGCGGGACGATGAACCTCAGCACGCTGATCCTCTACCTGCAGGCCGCGGTCGTCGCGCGCGACGGCCTGGCGCAGGCGAGCGGGCTCACCGCCCAGAACTACGTCGAGCTCTACCGCGCCCTCGGCGGGGGCTGGGAGGCGAGCCCCATGCCGGAGGACTGGGAGCGCGTGCGCAGTGAGTTCAAGGCGCACCCCACGGCCAACGACTTCCTCGCACCGCCGCCGAAGGACGCCGCCGGCTGAACCGCCGAACGGACGCAACCCGCCATGCACCCCACGAAGACCGCCGTCACGCTCGCCGCGCTCGCGTTCGCCGCCTCGGCCTGCTCCCGCGCGCCGCAGGCGCCGCAAGGCCCTCCGCCCGCGCCCGTGGCGACGTCGCGTCCGGTCGTCGCGGACGTGGGCGTGTACCGGGACTACCCCGGCATCACGATGAGCGTCCGGACGGTCGACGTGATCCCCCGCGTGTCGGGCTACATCGACCGACAGGCCTTCGCCGACGGCGAGATGGTCGAGGCCGGGCAGCTGCTCTACCAGATCGACCCGCGACCCTACGCCGTCGCGGTGGAGAAGGCCGCCGCGGAGATCGGCGTCGTCGAAGCCGAGCTGCGCAATGCCGCCGACCGCGTGGCGCGCAACCGCCCGCTGGTGGAGGTGGGCGCCATCTCGCAGCAGGAGTTCGACCAGCTGCTCGCGGACGAGCGCAGCGCCAAGGCTCGCCTGCAGGCCCGGCGCGCGGCGCTCGACGAGGCGAACCTCAACCTGTCGTTCACGCGGATCGAGAGCCCCGCGGCCGGCCAGGCGAGCGCGACGCGCGTCTACGCCGGCACCATGGTCGGGCCGACGCAGCTCCTGGTGACCGTGCGCCAGCTTGACCCGCTGTGGGTCGAGTTCAACCCGTCGGCCCTCGACCTTCCCGCGGTTCGCGGGCTCGAGGCCTCGGGACGGCCCGAGACCGAGGTGGCCCTCAGCGACGGCCGATGGAGGCGCATGGGCACGGTGGTCTTCGTCGACAACACGGTGAACCCCGACACGTCCACCATCCGTACGCGGCTCGAGGTGCCGAACCCCGACCGGCTGATGGCGCCCGGCGCGTACCTCAACGTGCGCCTGCGGGTGGCCGAGCTGAAGGACGCGGTCACGGTGCCGGAGCGGGCGATCGTCTACCAGACGGCCGCGGCGAC
>CAYSFS010000035.1:3338-18539 GCA_964430235.1 uncultured Chitinophaga sp.
AGGACGCGGTCACGGTGCCGGAGCGGGCGATCGTCTACCAGACGGCCGCGGCGACTCTGTGGACCGTGGACGCGCAGCGCAGGGCGCGCCAGCGCGTGGTGAAGGTCGGGCCGCACGGCGGCGCGGGCGTCGTGATCCTCGAGGGGCTCGCCGCCGACGACGAGGTGGTGGTCGAGGGCGCGCTCAAGCTGTACGACGGGGCGCAGACGTTCGACCCGGCGGCGATGGCCGGACCGGGCGCCGCGCAGCCCGCGGAGCCGGCGACTGACCAGGCCGCGCCATGACCGAGTTCTTCATCCGCCGCCCGATCTTCGCGACGGTGATCGCCCTCCTCATGGTGATCGCCGGCGGCCTCGCCATGGCCGTGCTGCCGGTGTCGCAGTTCCCGCCGATCACGCCGCCCACGGTCACCGTGACCGCCTTCTACCCGGGCGCGGGCGCGAAGGTCGCGTCGGACGTGGTCACCCGCCCGCTCGAGCGCCAGATCAACGGCGTGCCCGGCATGATCTACATGTCGAGCAACTCGGTCGACGGGGGCAACGTCACCATCACGGTCACGTTCGACGTCGGGTACGACCTGTCGATCGGCGCGGTCGACGTGCAGAACTACGCCCAGACGGCGATCCCCCAGCTGCCGCCCGAGGTGCAGCTGCAGGGCATCTCGGTGCGCAAGCAGTCGACCGACTTCGTGCAGGTGGTCGGCCTGCGCTCGCCGAACGGGACGTACGACGCGGACTTCCTCTCGAACTACGCCGACATCAACATCGTCCAGACCCTGCAGCGCATCCCCGGGGTCGCGCAGGTGCAGAACTTCGGGCTGCGGCAGTACTCGATGCGCATCTGGCTCGACACCCCGAGGCTGGCCGCGCTGGGGATCGATCCCGCGGAGGTGCAGCGCGCGATCGCCGAGCAGAACAGGCAGGCCGTCGGCGGCAAGGCGGGCGCGTCGCCGAGCGCGGGGGAACCCGCCTTCGCGATGCAGGTGCTCACCAAGGGCCGGCTGGAGCAGGTCCGCGAGTTCGAGGAGATCGTCGTGCGCTCCGGGCCGGGCGGGACGGTGTTCCTGCGCGACGTGGCGCGCGTCGAGCTCGGCGCGGCGAGCTACGCGTCGAACGGCCGCCAGGACGGCAAGGACGCCGCGCTCATCGGCGTGTTCCAGCTGCCGGGCTCGAACGCGTTCGAGATCGCCAAGGCCATCGGCACCGCGATGGACGACCTGTCGAGGGACTTCCCGCAGGACGTCGAGTACGGCATCAACTACGACACGACGCGCTTCGTGAGCGCGTCGATCTCGGAGGTCGTCCAGACGTTCTGGGAGGCGGCGCTCCTCGTCCTCGTGATCATCTACGTGTTCCTGCAGAGCCTCCGGACCACGCTGATCCCGATGGTGGCGATCCCGGTGTCGATCGTCGGCACGTTCGGAGTGATGCTCGCCCTCGGGTTCTCGATCAACACGCTGACGCTCCTCGGGCTGGTCCTCGCGATCGGCATCGTCGTCGACGACGCGATCGTGGTCGTCGAGAACGTCGAGCGCAAGTTCGAGCATGGCGAGGCGGACCCCGTGAAGGCGACGGCCGCTGCGATGCGCGAGGTCGCTGGCCCGATCGTGGCGACGACGCTCTCGCTCGCGGCGGTGTTCGTCCCGGCCGCGCTGATGCCGGGCGTGACCGGGCAGCTCTACAACCAGTTCGCGATGACCATCGCGGTGTCCGTGGTCCTGTCGGGGATCAACTCGCTCACGCTCAGCCCGGCGCTCGCGGCGATCCTGCTCCGCCCGCGAAAGCCCGTCGAGCGGGGTCCCCTCGGTGCGTTCAACCGCGCGTTCGGGCGCACGGAACGCGCGTACGAGGCGACCGTCGGGTGGCTGGTGCGGCGCTGGACCGTGGCGCTCGCGGTGTTCACCGCGGCGATCGCGGCGACGCTGTGGATGGTCACGGGCGCGTCGACGGCGTTCGTGCCCGACGAGGACAACGGGTACTTCTTCGTCGCGTACCAGCTGCCTCCGGGGTCGACGCTGCAGCGCACGATCGAGGTCGGCGAGCAGGCGCGGCGGATCGTCGCGGCGCAGCCCGAGGTCGAGACCGTGATCCAGATCGACGGGCAGAACTTCCTCGCGGGCGCCCCGCAGTCCAACAGCGGGGTGCTGATCCCCGTGCTCAAGCCGTGGGAAGAGCGGCCGGGCGCGGCCAGCACCACCGGTGCGCTGGTGCAGCGGCTGCAGGCGCTCCTGTGGCCCATCCCGGGCGCGATGGTGTTCCCCGTGAACCCGCCGTCCATCCCCGGCCTCGGCACGGTCGGCGGATTCCAGCTCCAGCTCGTCGACCGCGCGGGCCTCGGGACCGAGGCCCTCTGGAAGGCCGCGCAGGACATCATGGCGGCCGCGCGCGAGCGGCCCGACCGCATCGCCGGCCTGTTCACGCCGTTCCAGAAGGACGTGCCGCAGCTGTGGCTCGAGATCGACCGCGTGAAGCTCCAGCGCCTGGACCTCACCGTCGCGGACGCGTTCTCGGTGCTGCAGCTCAACTTCGGCAGCGCGTTCGTCAACCAGTTCAACCGCTTCAACCAGGTGTACCAGGTGTACGTGCAGGCCGACGCGCCGCACCGCATGACGGCCGCGGACCTCGAGCAGCTCTACGCGCGCAACCGCGACGGCGAGATGGTCCCGTTCAGCGCATTCGCCTCGGTGCGCACCGCCACGGGGCCCGACAACCTGACGCACTACAACGTCACCGACACCGTCGCGCTCAACGGCATCGGCGCCCCGGGCGTGAGCTCGGGCGAGGCGCAGGCGTTCATGGACGAGGCGTGCGCACGGCTGCTTCCGGCCGGCATCGTGCACGAATGGACCGGCATCGTCTACCAGGAGCGCAAGTCCGGCAACGCGGCCCCGATCGTGTTCACGCTCGCCATCGTCGCGGTGTTCCTCTTCCTCGCGGCGCAGTACGAGAGCTGGCTGCTGCCGGTGCTCGTCGTGATCACGGTCCCGTTCGCGGCGCTCGGCGGCGTCCTCGGGCTCACGCTCCACGGGATCCCGGTGAACGTCTACGCGCAGATCGGGCTCGTGATGCTCATCGGCCTCGCGGCGAAGAACGCGATCCTGATCGTCGAGTTCGCCAAGGAGGCCACCGAGCGCGGGGCCACCCCCGTGCAGGCGGCCCGCGACGCGGCGCGCCTGCGGCTGCGGCCGATCCTGATGACCGCGTTCTCGTTCATCCTTGGCGTCGTCCCGCTCGCGATGGCGACGGGCGCGGGAGCCGAGTCCCGCAAGTCGATCGGCGTCTGCGTGATGTACGGGCTCGCGGCCTCGACCCTGCTCTCGCTGGTCATCGTGCCCACCTTCTACGCGCTGCTCGTGACGGTGCGCGACCGGACGTGGGGCGGGCCGGCTGCGGAGGCGGGGGACGAGGTACCCTCGGGCGATGGCCACGGGCACTGACGCCGCGCTTCCCTCGATCGCACCCGCCGAGTTCCGCGCCCGCCGCGACCGGCTGCTCGCCGAGCTCGGCCAGTCGGTGGGCCTCGTCACGGCCGGCGAGGCCGACCCGAGCCTGCACCACCCCTGGAAGCCGCACGCGCACTTCGAGTACCTGACCGGCATCTCCGACGAGCCCGGCGCGATGCTGCTCCTGGACCCGGGCCATCCCGTGGCCGCGAAGCGCGCGACGCTCCTGCTGCGGCCGCTCAACCCCGAGGTCGAGAAGTGGGACGGGTTCCGCCACGAGATCGGCTCGGCGCTCAAGGCGCGGACCGGCTTCGACACCGTCGTGCGCACGGGCATGCTCGGCCGCCTGCTCCTGGAGTCCGCGCGTCGGTCGCGCTCGCTCGCGTGCCTGATGCCGCTCAGCGCGTGGAACGCGCCGGTCTCGGGCGACCTCGCGATCATGCGCGCGCAGGCCGAGCGCGTGCCGGGCACTTGCATCGAGGACCGCAGCGACGTGCTGCCGCGCATGCGCGCGGCGAAGAGCAAAGCCGAGGTCGCGTGCATCGAGCAGGCGGGGCGCATCACGGCGCTGGGATTCGCGGCCGCGATGCGCTGCATGCGTCCCGGGATGAACGAGTTCGACGTGCAGGAGGCCGTCGAGCACGCGTACCGCACGGGCGGCGCGCGCGAGCTCGCCTTCCGCACGATCGCGGGCGGCGGATTCAACGCCACCGTGCTGCACTACCACGCGAACGACCAGGCGCTCGTCGACGGCGAGCTGGTGGTGCTCGACAGCGGCGCGAAGTTCGCCGGATACTCGGCCGACGTCACGCGGACGCTTCCCGTGTCCGGGCGGTTCACCCCGCGCCAGCGCGAGCTCTATGAACTGGTGCTGCGCGCGCAGGAGGCCGCCATCGCGGCGGTCCGGCCGGGCGCGACCCTCGCCCAGGTCGATGCCGCGGGCCGCAAGGTGATCGCCGACGCGGGACTCGGCGACGCGTTCATCCACGGCATGGGGCACCACCTCGGCCTCGAGACGCACGACGCCTCGCCCGACGCCCCGCTCGAGGCGGGCGCGGTCGTGACCATCGAGCCGGGCGTCTACCTGCCGGGCGAGCGCATCGGCATCCGCATCGAGGATGACGTGGTCGCGACGGCCGGGGGACCGCGGGTGCTGACGTCGGGGATCCCGAAGTCGGTGGCCGACGTCGAGCGTGCGATGGCGCGCTGAGCGCACCGCGAAGCGTTCAGATTCGGTTCGCGCGCGCGCATCCTCACCGTTCCCGAACCTCGCGGGCCGATGATCCCCCGGACGCGCATGGATGCGCCGACCGCGGCCGATCGACCGCACCCTGAGGGACCGGCATGTTCGAGTACCGCACCGTCTTCGTGAGCGACGTGCACCTGGGCTTCCGCGGCGCCCGTGCCGAGGAGTTCGCCGCGTTCCTGAAGCGCGTCCGCTGCGAGCGCCTCTACCTGGTCGGCGACATCGTCGACATGTGGGCCCTGCGCCAACGCTGGACCTGGCCCGTGACGCACAACCAGGTGGTGCGCCGGATCCTGAAGCTCGCCAAGCGCGGCACCGTCATCACGTACGTGCCCGGCAATCATGACGAGTCGCTGCGGCCGTACGCGGGCATCGACCTCGCCGGCATCCGCGTCGCCAAGCAGGCCGTGCACCGCGCGGCCGACGGTCGCCGCTACCTCGTCTGCCACGGCGACGAGTTCGACCTCGTGGTGCAGAGCTCGCCGCTCCTCTCGAGGCTCGGCACGCTCGGGTACGACTGGCTGGTCGAGCTGAACCGCCGCGTCAACGACCTGCGCGGCCTCGTCGGGCTCGAGCGCTGGTCGTTCTCGCAGGCGATCAAGAGGAAGGTGAAGGGCGCGTGCACCTTCATCTCGAAGTTCGAGCAGGCCGTGGGAGACGAGGCGCGCCGGCGCTCGCTCGACGGCGTGATCTGCGGCCACATCCACGAGCCGCGCATCGATGCACGCGGTGACGGCATCGTCTACGCGAACTGCGGCGACTGGATCGAGCGCGCAACCGCGCTCGTCGAGCACGCCGACGGCCGCCTCGAGATCGTGGACGTCGAGGCGCTGCTGCGGGGCGCCGGGTGGGAGCCCGAGCACGCGGACGAGCTCGAGCCCGTCGCCGCCGAGGACCCGGAGCCGGCCCATGCGGCATGACGCGCCCGAGTCCGGCGGCGCGCCTCGCGCCATCGCCGCGGCGTTCTGCGGCGCCTCGGTGGGGTGCGGCCACGGCCGCGCCGGGCTCGCGGTCCGCGACGCGATGCGCGTGCGCGGGCAGCTCGGCCAGGCGTCGTTCGTCGACGCGCTCGAGCTCGCGCCCGGCTGGTTCGCGCGCACCTACCGGGACGGCTACCTGCGCGCGGTGCGCCACGCGCCGCGCGCCGTGGGGGCCATCTACGACCGCACCGACGTCCCGCGGCACGGTCGCCCCTGGCTGCGGACGGCGATCGACCGCGTGCAGGACCGCGTGCTGGACGCATTCCGGCGCCACGCGGCGCTCCACGGCTCGGACGTGGTCGTCTCGACGCACTTCCTCACGTCCGCGGTGCTCGGTCGCATGCGCGAGGACGGGGCGCTGCGCGCACCGCTCGTCACGATCGTGACCGACGAGCACCCGCACGCCGTGTGGCTTCACCGGGGAAGCGACATGACGTGCGTGGCCTCGCCTGCCGCGCGCGAGGCGGCGATCGCCGGCGGCCTCGACGCGGCCCGGGTCACGGTCACGGGCATCCCCGTCGACCCGCGGTTCGGGATGGCCCTGCCGCGCTTCCCCGGCGACGGCCGCCCGGGAGTCCTCGTCACGGGCGGCGGCTGCGGCATCGGCGACGTCGGCCCGACGGTGGCCGCGATGCTCGAGGCCCTCCGCGAGACGGACGTCACCGTGGTGTGCGGCCGCAACGCCGGGCTCGAGTCCGCGATGGCCGCGTTGCGGTCGACGCGGCGCGGAGCCGCGCGCGGCAACGCGCTGCGCGTGGTCGGCTACACGAAGGTGATGCATGAGTTCATGGCCGGCGCCGACGTGCTCGTCGGGAAGCCCGGCGGGCTCACCACGACCGAGGCGCGCGCACTGGCCCTGCCCATGGTGCTGCTCAGGCCCATCCCGGGCCAGGAGGAGCGCAACGCGCGCATGCTCGTGGCGGCCGGCGCCGCCGCACGCGCGTCGGGTCCCGCGGACGCCGCCGCGCACGTGGCCGCCATCCTCTCAGAGCCCGCCCGCCTCGCGGGCATGCGCCGCGCCTCGGGGGCGCTCGGACGCCCGCGCGCCGCGTTCGACGTGGCGGCATGCGTGGCCGACGCCGTGGGCCGGCCGGCCGCGCGATGCGCGGACCGGATCGTCGGCCTCGGCGTCACCGCGGCCTGAGCGGGGCGGCGGTGCGCCGAGTCAGATGACCGGGTCGTGCGTCGGCAGGTTGTGCGCCGGCGCCGTGTTCAGCTGCACCAGGCGCTCGCCCTGCACCGCGCGCGCCGCGTCGGGGTCCACGTAGTCGCTGTGGCACGAGGCCTTCGCGGCATCCGCGCCGACGGCGGTGCGGGTCTTGCTCGCCAGGCGGTGGATCTCGTCGGGGCTGAGCACGCCGCGCTTCTCGAGGATCTCCCGCTGCTCGGGCGTGAGCGCCGCGCTGCGCACCGGCTTGCCGCGCTCGAACCCGTCGGCCTTCCCGCTGGCGAACTCCTGGATCTCCTTCGAGATGCGCACGCTGCACCAGTCGTGCCCGCACATCGCGCAGAAGTCGGTGTCGACGTCGAGGTCCTCGTCGTGATAGGCGCGCGCCGTGTCGGGGTCGAAGCTCAGCTCGAAGTGGCGCTCCCAGTTGAGCGCCGCGCGCGCCTTCGTGAGCTCGTCGTCGCGGTCGCGCGTCCCGGGGATCCCCAGCGCGACGTCGGCCGCGTGCGCGGCGATCTTGTAGGCGATGCACCCCTGCTTGACGTCGTCCTTCTTCGGCAGGCCCAGGTGCTCCTTCGGCGTGACGTAGCAGAGCATGCTCGCGCCGTGGTAGCCGGCCGCGGTGGCGCCGATGCAGCTCGTGATGTGGTCGTAGCCCGGGAAGATGTCCGTGACCAGCGGGCCGAGCACGTAGAAGGGCGCGCCATGGCAGAGCCGGCGCTGGAGCTTCATGTTGAACTCGATCTGGTCGAAGGGCACGTGGCCGGGACCCTCGACCATGACCTGGACGCCCATGCGCCACGCGCGCTCGGTGAGCTCGCCCAGCGTCTCGAGCTCGGCGAGCTGCGCGCGGTCGGTCGCGTCGGCGAGCCCGCCCGGGCGCAGGCCGTCGCCGATCGAGAACGTGACGTCCCACCGGCGCATCACCTCGCAGATCCGCTCCCACCCCTCGTACATGGGGTTCTGGCGGCCGTGCACCAGCATCCACTTGGCGAGCAGGCTGCCGCCGCGGCTCACGATGCCGATGAGGCGGCGCTTCACGAAGGGCAGGTGCTCGCGCAGCACGCCGGCGTGGATCGTGAAGTAGTCGACGCCCTGGCGCGCCTGTTGCTCGAGCGTCTCGAGGATGATCCGCTCGTCGAGGTCCTCGATCTTCCGGCCGATGATCATGGAGTAGATCGGCACGGTGCCGATCGGGACCGTGCTGTTGCGGACGATCGCGTCGCGGCACTCGTCGAGGTTGCCGCCGGTCGACAGGTCCATCACGGTGTCGGCGCCCCAGCGCTCGGCCCACCTGAGCTTCTCGACCTCCTCGTGCGTGCCGCTCGAGACGGGCGAGGCGCCCATGTTCGCGTTGACCTTCGTGGTGGCCGCGCGGCCGATCGCCATGGGGTCGAGCCGGTACCCGAGATGCACCGTGTTCGCGGGGATCACCATGCGGCCGGCGGCGACCTCGTCGCGCACCTGCTCGGCGGTGAGGTGCGGCTCGCGCTCGGCCACGCGCCGCATCTGCGGGGTGACGCGGCCGAGGCGCGCGTGCTCGAGCTGCGTCACGGGCTCGAAGCCCGCGGGGAAGACCACGCGGCGCCACGAGCCGCGCGCGTCGGTGAACTCGGCGACCGCCTTCGCGTCGCCGCAGCACGAGGCGCACGCGGGTCCCTCCGGGGCCGCCGCAAGCGTGACCGTCGACCACCCGGACGGCAGGAAATCCCACGCGGTGCGGTCGCTCGGCGCCGGCATGCCCGGCGTGTCCGGCGAACTGAAGGCCAATGGACCGCCGATGTCGGCCCGGCGGGCGAAGCTGCCGGCAGTGGTTCCCTGGGCGGTGGAGGACGGGTTGTGGGCTCCGTGGAGCGGCAGGTCGTGCATGGGGGGGATCGTTCGCTTCCCTACGCCGGTACGAACCGGGTCAGGTTCCGCGGGTGCTTCTCAGCGGCGTGCGAAATGCACGGCGCGCCCCGAGCGAACGGGGGGATTCTAGGAGGCAGGAGCCCTTGGGTGTTGCCACGGGCGGTCTTGGGTACGGTGGATCGCGGCAAAACACCCGCAAGTGGATCCACTTTCTTGCGGGCCGAATCCGAAATCGGCGAACTCAAGATGCGGATTTCGCGGCCCGATAGACTGTGGACGGAACGTCCACCGTGTCCTCGGTGGACGGCTTCCGCGCCCTCGGAGGGCACCGACGATCGATCGGTGCCGGCGCGGGGTTCCGACATGCGTCACCCGCCGAGCGGTCGACGGGTGACACGGGTGTGATCCGGGGGAGACAACGAGGCGCCCATCAAGCCGGAAGGATCGGCGGGGGTCCCTCGAATCGCGCGCCAATCCGCGCGAGCCACTCCCTTCCGGGGGATTGGTGCCCCCACCGCCACCGCGGTGGAACGAGGGCCTCTCACGCCTCGGTTCGGTTTCCCACACTCGATGCTTCGAAGCCCGCCCCGCTACTCGGACCCATCGCTTCCCCCGCTCGACGAGGCCGACGTCAAGCTCGTCCACATGCTGCTGTCCGACGGCCGGGCCTCCGGCCGGGACCTGGCGCAGCGCACGGGGCTTTCGGAGGCGAACGTCAGCCGGCGCCTGGCGCGCCTCATCGACGAGCGATCGGTGCGGATCATCGGGTTCGTCCCGCCCGAGTACCTCGGCCTCTCGGTCCAGTTCGCGACCTACATCCGGGTGCGGGGGGACGTCGACTCCGTCGCCGCGGACATGTGCAGGCACCCCGCGTTCTCGTTCATCAGCGCGGGCTTCGGCGCGTGGGACCTCATCCTCTTCGGCGTCGCGCCGAACTCGCCCTCGGTCACGTCCATCCTCGACGAGGCGGTGCTCGCGCACCCCAACGTCCACCTCGCCGAGACGCGGACGGTGCTCGAGTTCGCCGACGGGACGCGCAAGGTGGATCCCCGCCACGCGCTGCACGCACCGCGCGACGTCGACGCCACCGATCGCCAGATCATCCGCCAGGTGCAGGCTGACGGGCGCATGTCGTTCACCGACATCGCCAACAGCACCGGCATCTCGGCGACCAGCGCCGCCGACCGCTTCCGGAAGCTCTCCGCCGACGGCATCCTGCGGGTGCTCACGCTTCCCGACCCGACGCGCATCGGGCTCAACCTGAGCGGCATCATGAGCCTCCAGGTGTCGCGCCCCGCGCGCGACGTGATCTCGCGCCTCGCCGCGTTCCCCGAGATCAGCTTCCTCAGCGTCATGACGGGGTCGCACCCGGTCGCGTTCGAGTTCAACGTCCGCGACGGCGCGCACTTCGACGACCTGCGTGCGCGGATCCTGCGGACCGACGGCGTGCTGACCGACCAGACCACCGTGCACCGCAAGCTGCACCGCCAGAGCTTCGTCTGGGGGTGAACGCACCGGGGGCCGGGTGCGTGCGCCGGGCGCCGCTATCGTCCGGGGCATGGATTCCCGGCTCATGCGGCATCGGCGGATCGGATTCGGCGGTCCGGCGCGGAGGGACGCGCGGTGAGCGGGCGCCGGCACTGCGTCTCGGCGGGCGACGTGCGCGCGGCCGCGGCGCGGATCGCGCGTGACGTGCGCCTCACGCCGGCCTTCGCGAGCCACGCGCTCTCGGAGGCCGCCGGGCGCCCGGCCGCGGTCAAGTGCGAGTCGACGCAGCGCACCGGGAGCTTCAAGATCCGCGGCGCATCGAACGCCGTGCGCCTCCTCGACGACGCGACGGCCGCGCGAGGCGTGGTGACGCACAGCTCCGGAAACCACGCGCTCGCGCTGGCCACGGCGGCGGCGGCGCGCGGGATCCCGGCGCACGTCGTCATGCCCGCGAACGCCTCGCCCGTGAAGCGCGCGGCCGTCGTCGCCGCGGGCGCGGCGGTGCACGCGTGCGGGAACACGGCCGCCGAGCGCGCCGCGGCGTGCGAGGACGTGGCGCGGCGGACGGGCGCATTCGCGGTGCCGCCCTACGACCACCCATGGACCATCGCCGGCCAGGGAACGGTCGGGCTCGAGATCGCCGAGCAGCTGCCCGATGCCGCGACCGTCGTCGTGCCTGTGGGCGGGGGCGGGTTGATCGGCGGGATCGCGGTCGCGCTGCGCGAAGCGCGGCCCGGCATCCGCATCGTCGGGGCCGAGCCCGAGCTCGCCGGCGACGCGGCGGAGTCGTTTCGCTCCGGGCGCATCGCGCCGCAGCGCCCGCCCGTCTCGATCGCCGACGGGCTGCGCGCGCCGCTCGGGGAACTGACGTTCCCGCTCCTGCGCGACCTCGTCGACGACGTCGTCACCGTCACCGAGGACGAGATCGTGGAGGCCATGCGCTTCGCGTTCGAGGACATGCGGCTCGTCATCGAGCCGAGCGCCGCGACGGGGATCGCGGCGCTCCTGGCGGACCGCTGCGGCGGCGACCCCTCACGCCCCGCGGCCATCGTGCTCTGCGGCGGAAACGTCGACCTCGCCGCGCTCCCGTGGCACGCGCGCGGCTGAGCTCGCGTCAGCCCCAGTTCCCGAGCAGCACCCCGAGGTCGACGCCGTTCACGGTGCCGTCGCCGTCGATGTCGGCGGGGTTGCCCGGCGTCACGGGCCCCCACGAACCCAGCAGGATCCCGAGGTCGAGGCCGTTGACGGTCCCGTCGGCGTTCAGGTCGCCGGGCCGCGCCACGCGCGGGCCCGCCGCCGCGAGCGAGGCCGAGGCCGAGGTGGTCGCGGTGCCCGGCGAGAACGTGCCGCTCATGAGGAGGTTCGCGGTGGCCCCGGGCGGCAGGATGGTCGGCAGGGGGAACGGCTGGCCCACGATCGGCGGAGGCGCGTCCACCGGGACGGTCTCGCTGACCGAGCCCGTGGCGCTGACCGTCACGCCGCCCGCGCCGAAGGCGAGCGTGCCGCCCAGCACCAGCGCGCCGGGCGAGTCGCTGGTGAACGGCTGGCCCATCGAGGTGCCCGCCACGGAGACCACCACCGGCACCGAGACCGCGAAGGCCCACGTGCCGTCCGGGTTCGCCGTGACGGTGCCGGCGGCGGCTCCCGACTGCACGGCGGTGGCCGCGGCGAGCGCGCCGGCCTCGAGCGGGACGGTGAGGTTGCTCACGCCGATGAACGTCGAGGTCGGCGCGACCGTGCGGAACGTGGAGAACGAGACGACGAGGTCCGTGGCGACCGTCCCCGCGTCGCCGTTGAGCACGTCGAGCGCGAGGCCCTCGACGGCGCACGTGCCCGCGAGGCGGTCGACCACGAGCGCGAACGCACCCGACGGGTTCGCGCCGGCGATGCTGACGCCGGGCTTCACGGTCGACGTGAACGGGATCGGGTTGTTGCCGCTGCCGCCGAAGAGGCCGGGGATCGTGCGCGTGCCGCCCGGGTTCGCCGTCGCATCGAAGTTCCCGATCCAGGTGCCGGCGAGCGGCAGCGAGACGAGCGTCGACTGGCTGAACGTGCTCGCCGGCGACACCGTGCAGGCATAGCGCTCGGATGCCGCGGACGCGGCGCCGTTCGCGGCGATCGCGGCGGCCGCGAGCGCGAACGCCGCGGAGGCAGGCCGCGCGGAAGCAGGCATCTTGGCGGTCCGGGAATCCATCGAGCCAGAATCTAGCACCGCTCCGCGGCGGCGCCACGATCAGTGCGGGGCATTCGGGCCCGCGGGACGGGCGGAAATCATGGCATCCACGCGCTCCAGGCGCTTGCGGTGGCGTTCCTCGCCCGGTTCCAGCGCCCCGAGCGCCACCACGTGCAGGCGCGCGGCCTCGAGGTTCCCGGCCTCGAGGGCAAGCGCCGCGGCGAATTCGCGCGTCGATGCCGAGTAGGCGTCGATGCGGGCGGCCCGCGTCGCATGCTCGAGCGCGCGCGCGCGGTTGCCCCGGCCCCGTTCGAGCCGGGCGAGCTCGAGCGCGATCGCGGGGTCGTCGTCGGTCCGCGCGTCGACGAACTCGAGGTGCGGGATCGCGCCTGCGGCGTCGTTCGCCGCGAGCGCGGCGCGCGCGAGCTCGCGGTGCGGCCACGGGTCCACCGGACGTGCCGCCGCGTAGGCACGGAGCCGGTCCAGCGTGACCGCGTCGGGCGCCGCCCCGCCCTTCAGCGCGCGGCGGATCGCGACCTCGAGCAGGTCCGGGTGGCCGGGATGCTTCGCGAGGAGCGCGTCGATGCGCGCGTCGTCGAGCGGCACGGGACCCGGACCGGCGCCCGTCTCCGCGCGCACCTCGTCGCTGAACTCGGCCATCGTCGGCGCGGCCAGCATGCCCCAGCCCGAGAGGTCGCGCTCGGCGTGCGCCTCGAACCGGCGCATGAACTCGTCGCGTCCGACGCCGAGCACGCTGCCGAATGCCTCGCGCTCCGGGACGCCGTCGCGGTACAGGGCGAGCAGCCCGTGCAGCGCGTCGCGGCCCCACTCGCGCTCGATGAACTCGACCATCCATGCGCCCTGCGCGTAGGCCTGCTGGCGGTCATCGCGGCGCTTCGGGCGGACGAACGCGAGGTTGATCTCGTCGAGGTCGAAGAGCTCGTCCTGCAGGTACGCGCGCGCCAGCACCTGAACGGCCTCGAACGTGCGCGGCTTGCCCTCGAGCCGGACGGCGAGGGCCTCGGTGAACCAGTGCGGGATGCGGTTGCGCGTCTGGTCGAGCGTGACGGTGTGCACGTACTCGTGGCGCAGCACCGCCTCCCAGTCGAATCGCCCGAGGTGGAGCTGCGGCGCCCCCTCGCGCGGCGCCTCGAGGGCGATCAACGGGCCCGTGCTCGCCGCCATCGTGTGCACCGAGGGCATGCCCGTGATGCGGACGGCGAAGCTCTTGTGGTCCGGGTGCAGCTCGATGACCGTGCGTCCCCCGGGGACGTGCCCGAGCCACGCAGCCACGTCGCCGTGCATCGCGTCCAGCACCTGCGGCATCCACGCCGCGAGCGCCTCGTCGATGCCGGGCCGGCACCGGACGGCGAAGTGCGTGCCGTCGAAGCGCTTCCACGATGCGAGGTCCTCGGCGAGCGTGAGGCTGTGCCTGGCCCGTCGGTCGAACGGATCGAGCTCGGTGGCGCGTCGCAGCGCGGCAAGCGCCTCGGCGTCGCGCCCGGACTGCATCTCGAGCAGGCCGAGCTCGACGACCGGCACGCTCCAGCCGGGCGCGCGCCGCGACGCCTCGTTGAGCGCGTCGGCCGCGGCCGCGTACTGCCGTGCCATCGCCAGGAAGCGCCCGCACTCGTGGTGGGCCACCGGCGAACCGGGCATCAGCGCATCGAGGTCGCGCAGCCGCGCCGCCATGGCGGCATCGTCGAAGCGCATTCCGTCGGCGGCGGCGCGGAGCGCGAGCGCCGCGCGCTGCCCCGGGTACCGAGCGAGCAACGGGTCGAGGGATGCCACCGCGTCGGCCGGCGCGCGTTCCTGCAGCGCCGCCTCGGCCTCGACGAGCGACGCAAGCGGGTGGTCGGGGTGGATCGCCCGGAGCAGTCCGGCCGCGGCGCGCGCGCCGGCGAGGTCGAACGTCTGCACGGCCACGCGGCCCAGGAGGAAGATCGCCTCGGAGGAACGGAGGTCGCGGCCGAGCGCCTCGCGCAGCGCGGCCACCGCGTCGGCGAAGCGCTCCTTCTCGAAGAGCAGGCGGCCCTCGAGGAGCCGCGGGCGCGGGTCGAGCGGATCCGCGTCGCGCAGCGCGCCGAGGACGTCGAGCATCGCCTGCCAGTCGCGCGCCGGCCGGCCCTCGAGCCGTGCGAGGAGCGCGGTCGCCTCGACGGCGTCCATCCGTGCGTCGCGGACCGCGCCCGGGGCCTCGCCCGCGGACTTGGCGCGGCGCGCGGCCTCGATCGCCTCGCCCCCGCGCCCGAGGGCGTCGAGCGCCGTCGCGCGCACCAGCCACCCGCGCGCCGACGCGGGCTCGGCCAGCGCCGCGAGCGCCGCCTCGGGCTCGCCCGCGCGCACCGACGCCTCGGCACGCAGCTCGGCGCCCGCGCCGGGATCCGCGAGGGCGGCGGAGCGAAGGTCCCAGCGCGCAAGCGCCGCGCGCGCCCGGTCGTCGGCGGTCAAGAGGTCCCCGTCGTCGTAGGTCCCGTGCCTCAGGCGCAGCGCTGCGCGCTCGGCGTCGGAAAGCGCGGCGCTCTGGAGCGCACCCCGCACGGCGGGCGAGAGCTCGATCCGCGCGGGCACCGCCTGCCCCGCGGCCTGCGCCGCGATCGCGAGCCACGCGGCCACGAACGAGCGCACCACCGCGGCAGGAACGCGCACGCCCGGGGTCACGGCGCGCGCTCCGGCGCGGGGCCGGGGGCGGGCGCCGCGTCCGGCGTGCGCGCGGGTTCCGGAGGCAGCGGCCGTTCATCCACCCGCCAGCCCTCGGTCGCGCCCGAGGCGAGCGAGAGCAGTGCGCGTTGCGCGGCGGCGGGGGACCCGGTGTAGGGCGCCCCCCCCACGAAAACCGGGGGGCGCCCGTTG